>CAXRIX010000018.1:0-20139 GCA_964230555.1 Bdellovibrionales bacterium | reverse complement strand
ACACATACAGGGCCACAGAGGAAGAGTCCGTAGTGGGAAGAAAAGCTTCCTCCCCTAGAGCACTCAACTCTAAAATTTGACTTTGCAGACCAAGGACTCCATGCCACCCGCCTCGGTTACGTTGAACAAGCTCCAAGCGAGTCTCATTGCCGGTGTTTTCAAAGATTGTCCCCGTCGATCCATCTTCATATTCTGTATGTTCGTAAAAAGTCTGAGCCGACTTCAATTGCACGGCTTTAAAAAATCCATCAAGCTTGTAATAACCGGCAAGGTCCAAGCGCTGTTGCTTTAAGGCGATATCGACATCGAGTTCGCTGACCACCCCATAAATGTTCTGAAAAGTTGAATAGGACAGGCCTAAGTAGTTCTTCGACTCAGTAAAGTAAGTCGATCCAATGGCAGCACTGTGTTGTTCCATCTCGCTGTTCGGTATCACACCCTCTGGAGTTTCAGTGTTCATTGCGCGGTTGTAGTGCCCATCGACATGCACCATAAAGTTATTGGCACCATAATCCATTTTGGCGCCATAGCTCTGACCACTGTTGACACTTTCGGATTTAAAATCCAAACCTCCAAGGAATCCAGGGTAATAGGTTTTGTGAATTCGAGAGTTTACAATATTTACCACACCTCCGACCGCCGACGATCCATAAAGAAGACTTATCGGGCCACGCACCACTTCGACGCTCTCAGCGGTCAGTGGATTGATTGGAACGGCGTGATCTTGACTGGTTCCAGAGGCATCAAGCATGCCGATACCATTTTGTAAAATTCTAATTCGGTCTCCTTCCAAACCACGAATCACGGGGCGACTGGCGGCCGGCCCAAATTGCGAGGCATTGACTCCCAATTCGTTGCGTAAGGTTTCACCAAGGGAATTTTTGCCTTTTTCAAAAAGAGCATCGCCGTGAAGATTAGAAACCGTGGGAACAGTGTGAAGAATGTCGCTTTTACCCATTTCACCAAGAACTTGGATGGGCCCAAGGTGGACAACTGAGTCGTGATGACTGTCGCCATCCTCGGTGTGGTCCTGAGACCAAACTGACAGAGGGATTAAACAAAAAATAATACAAATAGGAAAAATAGACTGTGTTTTCATAACTCCTTATTGCAATATTTTTGCATTAAAGGCCAGGCTATTTTTTTGACCTCAAGCACAAGCCGGCTCGCCGTCCCTGTAAAGCTTTGTTTTTATTGCAAATATTTTGCAATAGATGTTGGACTTTCTTTTCGACATAGGGCATATAAAAGGACATGGAAGAATGGGAAAAAGGCCTTTCAATCAGTATTGTTCTCCACCTGGCTGTCGGGGCCTTTCTGTATTTTTACACTCAGTCCTCCCCGACGACCCCACGCAATACCAGCACAGGCATGGTTTCTCTTCTCAACACCACTCAAAAGGCCCAAAAGCAAAGAATCAAGGGTACCAAGACCACTGAGCCTAAAAAGCCTAAGGAAACCGAAGATTCGGATTACCCCAACCAGGCCAAACAGTCCGACAAGCTTGGTAATGACAAAGAAAACGCTCCCGAAATAGAAGGCGGTAGTCCCAACCCGCAATTGTTGGCCGTCGCCAGTTATGCCCAAGACTTGAAAGACTATATCGAAAGAAATCGTTTTTACCCCCGCCGCGCCATGGTTTTAGAGCAAACAGGCACCGTCACAGTTCGCTTGAATATCAATGCCGATGGAGCTTTCACAGGAATTGAAATAATAAAAGCGTCAGCCCACGAGGCACTCAATCGGGCCGCCCGCGATCTGATCATGGAGCTGGGTTCTTTCAAACCCCTTCCCAAAGCCTACCAAGGCAACGGTGAGTTTATTGTTCCCATACAATATCAACTGGGACGGGGTCGATGAGCAAACTTCAGACCACCTTAAAAGAACACAAGCATCGACTGACTCAAGCCCGCAAAGAGATCTATTCTCTTCTTGAAAAAAGCAAGAAGTCGTTGAGCGCCAAAGAGATTCACCAACAGTTGAATGATGCCAGCACCACCGACCTTGTTTCTATTTATCGAAACTTAAGTCTTTTCAACGAGCTCGGCCTAGCCCATAAATTTCAAGATGGTTCATTTGCCATTTGTAAACACGAGGACGATCATGCCGATCACCAACACGTGCATTTTATAGTTCATTGTGTTGAGTGTGGGCGCAAAAGTGAAATTGAAAGCCACAGTAAAAACATTTGCGATATCGCCCGCCAATTAAAAAAGGTCTCCAAACCTTTGAAGACCTTTCAAGAAATTATTATTCAAGGGCATTGTGCCCGGTGCAGTTAACGGTATTGCACCGATTCGATATCAAAGCCGTATTTGCGAACCGAGTAATCGGTCTTAATACGAACAACGATTTTGTCGCCCTCGGCGGTTGGCGAAACTTCACCCGAGTGATCGCCGTCCCATTCTGCTAAAAGTCTTCCGGCGCCGTCATAAAATAAAACCGAGTCGTAGCCTTTTTCCATTTCAAATTTTCCGAACTTTACACGAATCTCGCTCGCCCCCGGCTGCTCAAACACCGCTTGTTCATCCATATGATTGCGATAAGGATGACTTGTTGAGACGGGGTCTTCAACGGTTTGCCATTCACTGCGAGCTTGGCCTTGATAATGAACGGCATCGACATCAAAACCATAGGCATTAACAGAGTAGTCAGACTTAAACTGAAGGACGATGGTATCACCAACCGCCACCGGAGAATAATTATTGTCTTGATTACCCGTCATCTCTCCGATTTTTTGGCCACTGCCATCAAAAAAGTGAACTTTGTCAAAGCCTCGCTCCAACTCGAACTTTGAAAAATGCACAGCCACTTTGGTTGCCCCAGGAACCGTCACCACATAAGATTCGTCGACATCATTGGCGTAGGGATGATCGGTTGAATGATTTTGTGATACAGAAGGCCAGTTGCTCGGATCGTTGGCATCGGGTGGCGGAATCGTGTTGGTCAATGCATTGTAGGCATTAAGAACACCATGACTGACTTTATTGCGAAGTTTAGCACTGGGCTCTGAAGTCGCCAACAGGCGTGTCTTTAAATCCGAGTAAGAAAGGTGAGGTTCTTTCGCTAAAAGTAAGGCCGCCACACCGGAAACATGAGGGGTGGCCATCGATGTTCCACTGAGCTGTTTGTATCCCCCTGACTTGGTCGTGCTTAACACGTTCACACCAGGAGCCGCGATATGAACAGTATTCTTCCCGTAATTAGAAAAACTGGCCAGATCACCACGGTCGCTAATGGCAGCGACGGAGATAACATTGGGCACATCATAGTTCGCCGGGTAAGACGGCTGAGCATCATTGTTATTGGAGGCATTTCCGGCCGCCGCAACAAAAAGTATTCCGGCCTGTTCCGCCCGCTCGATCGCCTCACGGAGGGTCTGGCTCTCGCCTCCTCCGCCCCAAGAGTTGCTCATCACATCGACACCCATTTGGGTGGCGTAATCAATCGATTTCAAGGCATCTTCAAGAGTTCCACCACCGGTCCCGGTCAGAAACTTCAGTCCCATGATGCTGACCTTCCAGTTCACACCGACAACACCAATTCCATTGTCCCCTTCAGCACCGATTGTACCGGCACAGTGAGTTCCATGATCATTATCATCCATGGGGTCGCCATCGTTGTTGGCAAAATCATAGCCATGAATATCATCGATAAAACCGTTACCGTCGTCATCGACTCCGGTCTGACCATTGGCTTCAGCCTGATTCACCCACATGTTGTTTTTCAAATCGGGATGATTGTAATTCACGCCGGTATCAATAACGGCAACAACAATATCTTTATCGCCAGTGGTAATACCCCAGGCGGCCGCTGCATCAATATCCACACCACCAGAACTTTTGTTTTGATTAACCAAGCCCCAAAGGTCATCCAAACGAGAGTCGTTGGGAAGCTGTGAGGCACGATAGATATAGTTAGGCTCAACAAACTCGACACCAGGCAGTTGCTGCAACTGCTCAATAGCCGCTTCCGGCCGCACCAGAAGGGATTGCTGCACAACCATGGTTCTTTGCTTTTTTGAAATTTCCGATTTGATTTTAGCAGCCATCGGAGCCATCATGGCGCCCATCTGCTGAGCCGAGAAGGCCCCGACCGAATCTTTCATTTTAACAATATACTCTCCAGCCACATACGGTCCTTTCAATTCGGCTTGAACCTGTGTCGAAACTAAAATTAAACTGATGAATATTGTTAGACGAGAAAAAAATCTTCCCTGATTTCTCATTGACCCCCCAATGTTGATTAAGGATACACAATCCCTAATGCTGTCGACCCCCCATGGTCGTGCATTCATTTAGTGTACCCGACACTTAAGACTCCACAAAATTTGGCTTAGGTTAAAAAGTCTTTAAAATAACTTGTTTTTTTCAGACTGTGACATCTCAAAAAGAAATCACAGACTCCTGTCTTAGGACCTATTAGAGTGCCTTTCCTGGCCTATAAATCTTTGTTATTGCATTGCTCTTCGTTGTAAAAAGTCGAGGTCCCCTGTACTGATAAGCTTTTGCGAGAGCTTGGAGAGACAATGAATAAACCTTGGACGTTAATAACAGGTGCGACTTCTGGAATCGGCGCAAGTACAGCTTCCCTTATGGCTAAAAATCACTATCCGATCATAATAACTGGACGTCGTGACCAAAGGCTTAAGGATTTAAAAGCAAAGTTGCAGGAAAATTTTTCCGCTTCCGTTGAAACTTTGTGCTTTGACGTTTCCGATCGCAAACAATGTGAAACTGTTTTCCAAGACAATAAAGAGTTACTGCAAAAAGTGGCTATCCTTATTAATAATGCCGGACTGGCACGTGGCGTGGCGCCAATGGATCAAGCCAATCTTGATGACTGGGAGGAAATGATCGACACCAACGTCAAAGGCCTTCTCTATATGACCCGCCTCACAATGCCGTTTCTTAAAAACAATCAACCCTCACACATCGTTAATATTGGCTCGGTGGCGGGTCGCTGGACTTACCCGGGCGGTGGTGTTTACTGTTCTACCAAGTTTGCGGTGCGGGCGCTTTCAGAAGGCTTGCGGATGGATTTGAACGGACAGGATGTACGCGTCACAAACATCTGTCCCGGCTTAGTAGAAACTGAATTCAGTGAAGTGCGCCTGCGAGACTCGGAAAAAGCCAAATCCGTGTATCAGGGGTTAAAGGCATTGACCCCCGATGATATTGCCGAAGCTGTGTATTGGTCATTGGCACGCCCACCCCACGTCAACATTCAAGAAATGGTGATCTATCCCACCGCTCAGGCGTCTGTGACTCAAGTGCACCGACAGTAACCAGAGGACATTTTTTGTCCATCTTAAGTTACATCCTAGACAGATTCCTGTATCAGACTGAGACTTCGTTGAAAGATTTTCGACCTTCTCATCGAAACGGCCAGTATAAATACCGTGGTTCAGCCATTTGACTCAAAATGATCCACTCAATAACTGGCACTTTCTCTGCAATATAAGGAAATGATTTATCTGTGGAGGAGAATCATGCGAACACTAACCTCTTTAATTTTGTCCTTTAGTTTAATGGTCACGGCCTCAAGCAGCTTTGCTCAATCGGAAACAGAAACCGTCATCGCGCCTGTCCCAATCTCTGCGCGCGCGACAGTTTGCCAACAAGCACTGTCTGATGCCCAGCACGGAGCTGTCTCGACAGTTATCACATCCGGAGCCGGATATGCCGCCTACCGCCTGTGGCGACGAGGTGGACGCCGACTCCTAACCACGACGCTTCGACGTTTTGTATCGGTGGGATCGGGGCTTCTCACATTGGCCGGAGCCAGCTACAGCTATTTCAATCTGACTTCGGCTGTTGCCATCATGGAACTCTGTACGGCTGACACTCTTGAACTGCAACGTCTTGATGAGATGACTCATGCCGGGCTTTTAGGTTCAGAAAGTTTGGCCATCAAAACCTTGATCGCTACTTATGGCGTCAATCAAGTTCATAATATGATTGCTTCGCTTCTAGAGTCAGACATGGCCCTTATGCAACAGGGCTTAATGAACTTTTTGGTTCGCCCTCTTACTGAAGAGGAGTTGAATAGTCTTCCTGAAGAAGGCGAAGAGTTTGAACTTCCAAGTGAGGGCCATGAAATCGCCATCTAAATTGCAACTGATGGCTTTCTGACTATGAAGACCTTTAAAGTTTTTATTTTTCTATTCACAATTGCGTTGGCTCTGCCCCATGAGGTTTGGGCCAATGAGGTTTGGTCATCAAGGCAAAGAAATGAACACTCCTTTGTACGAACGTCTTTAACACCGTTTTTCTCCAATACCAGCAGTCAGTCGCAACAGGTTCGCATGTGTATCTTTGATCGGGGAAACCAAACCTGTCATGACTTCCCAAGAAACCTAACACCTTCGGCGCAATTGTTGTTTTCTGAAAATACCAACAGTTGGCCAAACTTTTTTAATCGTTGTCGTCAATTTGATGCTAGAAATAATTTTCGCTTGTCCGCAGAGATCGCCACCCTCATTGGGACCGGTGGCCTTGGCGCTCTGGCGCGCATGAGCCGAGTGGTGGTTCCAAGCCTTATCGCCTCGGACGTTGCCGGCTCACCCAGTCAGGGGTACCCACAGGTGAATCATGACTACATCGCTGAGGCGGAAACAATTGTTCAGTATATGAATTCAGGGGATCGGCATGCCCGTGTTTTGAGTATGCAACGCCTTATGCAACTTAAAATTGTTCTTGAACTTTGCTCAGCACACCTAACCTCCCAAGTGATGGCAGATGAACGTCGACACTGTTTATCAGGATGTCACCAAGGTCAGCAGGCTCCGCCTTCGAATTTGACGCCCCCACCTCTTTTAAATTCGACGCCAGCAATGTCTCCCGGTTTTGAGACCTCTGACGACAGTCTCCAGCAACTGCGAGACTATCTTGAAGCCTCCGAAATTTAAATTTGATACCAAAATTAAAACTGTAACCCTTTAGAAAAGCTTTAGTTTTTAGTGTTTTGCGTTTTTGTGGATAGGCGACCCCCACCCTTTTTTGAGATCCTGGCTCTACAAGAAGAGGGTGAGTTTTCACCAAAGGAGACAAGAATGAGATATTTAGTAATCCTGCTAACAATTTTAAGCTTCGGGATCACCCAGTGTGGCGGCGACAACGCCGGCTCCAGCTTCGGCACTCAAAGTGGTAACGGCGAGAAAAAAGAAACCGAACCAACGACAACAACCTACCAGGGCGATGTTAAAAAAATTCAATTCTTTGATGGCGGCTGGTATGGCCCTTATCCCAATTACAATATCGATTTGATTTTGGAAGTGAATGCACAAGGACTGGTTGAAGCGTCTTTGGATGTTCCGAACTGTCAATTGAAAGCGCAGTTGGATGTGGCCTCTTTCACAAGCCTTGCGAAAACTTTAAAAGAGGCTCCTTTAAAAGATCCTTCGGCCTCTCTCCCCATTCCTATTCATGCCGGCCAGAAGTACATCGCTGTCACCACCAAAGCCGAGAGCAATCAAAAAGACAAGGTGGTTAAAACCTATTTGAACCGAGGCGAGCCACAGTACACCGATGAGTTTTCTAAAAACATTGAAGACAGCTTACTTAAGCTTGCTGATAAAATGATGGAAACTGTTGATTGTAGCAATTCCGACATTCAGACACTAACAATTCTTGAGCGCAAGTACGAGAGCCTGGCCCGCACCACTCAAGTCGATAGCAGTGTTGACCGGTCAAGTCCTCCGATTTACCCGGATCCCCAGCGTTTGGAGTTGAAGCGTGATTTAAATATCACTTTGGTCGATGGCCAGTATGTTTTAAACGGAACAGAGCAAATTAATAAACTGTATGGCGGCTGCACCCGAGAATTTGATGATGTGATTCTTTCGAACTCTGTCGTAGATGCTATGCATGATATCGAGTTCACTATCAACGAATTCATTTGCATGTACCAGCCGATTGATAACTCCGGCCTGCACATCACAGCCACTTCTACCAATGGAAAGGACCGTTACGGATCGGCCGGCTGTTGGAACCGCGCTCAAGTTCACAACCATCAAATCTTTATGAAAGGATTAGAAGCGTTGATGGAGAAAACCCGAGCGGCTTGTTGGGCCTACTAAAACACAATTCGCTTTAAATTAAAAAACCCACGCTGTGACGTGGGTTTTTGTTTTTCCTGACACCCATCAAAAAACCGGCGCCATTGCAATTTCCTGAGGTCGGCGATTTAGCCTTTAGCTTGCCAAGACAAACACCAACCGTTTTTCTTGACGACTTTGCCTTTAAAGATCTGGCAGGGTGCGACTTCGGATTTTTTCAACTCAGCAGCACTCAATGGTTTGCAAGACTTATCGCCTTCCATACAGACATTGTACTTTGAACAGTTGTAACAAAAAGCCTTTTTATTGGAACGAACCGGTCCAGCTTTCGAAGCATCGTGCTTGTACTGCATAGCCTTGGCAAGGGTATCGTTAGGGTCCAATAGATTTTTCGCCTGTTTTGATTTTCCTTTAGCCGGGGCTGCTTTGCTTTTGTCTTTTTTCTTATCGGCGGCTTGCGCCAATGAAGGAAAAACTGCCAACAACGGAAGTGAGCTAAGGAATTTTAAACTTTGCCGTCTTTTCATGGGGGGCTCCTTTGCGAGTATGATTTCCTATTTAAGTAAGACGACTGTACATGAAAATCAATTGAAATTCAACAAAGTTCAAAGCACCTTAAACAATGCTGCATCACCCAATAAGACACTGAAAAAGCGAAAACAACGCCGCTTCAGGGTGCCGGCAGCGATCATCGCAAACTTGCATCCGTTCAGAAATTAGAAGCCATTTGAGCTTGTAGACTGGCGGCCTCTTGCTTGGCTTTATCGGCAAAATCATCACCGTCGCTGGCATAAAGAATCGCCCGAGCCGAATTGATGATCAGCCCTCCTTCATTGTCGACCCGCCGACCGTACTCAATGACTGCGGAAAGGTCGCCACCTTGTGCGCCGACACCAGGAACTAAAAACCAAGCCTCTGGAAATCGATCACGAATTTTTCGCAACTCTTTGACGGCCGTGGCTCCGACCACAAGACCGATATTTTCGTGCTTGTTCCAAGCTTTTAAAGCCCGTTCGGCAACAAAGGTGTAAAAGGGTTGGCCGTCGCCGACGGTTAAATTTTGAAATTCTTTGGCACCCTCATTGGATGTTCGGCATAAAACAAAAACGCCTTTGTCTTTATAGTTCGAAAAAATTTCGACCGTGTCACCACCCATATAAGGATTGACCGTTAAGGCGTCCGCCTTATAGCGCTGGAAGGCCTCAGCAGCGTACATCTCAGCCGTTGAGCCTATGTCATTTCTTTTTGCATCCAATATCACCGGGCAATTGGGGTAGTTGTTTTGCAAGTACTCAATGGTTTGGCTCAATGTGTCCTCTAAGCCATAGGCTGAAAAATAAGCCACCTGTGGTTTGAAACAGCAGGCGAACTCTTGAGTGCTATCGATGATGGCTTTTAGGAATGGAAAGACCGCACCGGGATCATTCTTCATTTTCCCTGGCAGGCGATCCAAGCGCGGATCCAGCCCCACACAGAGGTAGGATTTTTTGTATTTTTGCTCTTTTAACAATCGCTGAAAGAAGGCACCCATAAATCACCCATTCCTATGACAATTTTTGTAAAGCTTACTCGCCTTGGGCTGATTTGCATTTCACATCGAAATGAGAGTGTTTTCAGCCTTAGTTTTTGGCCTTTTTCTTGCTCTCTTAATAACTAAAAAGGAGACAACATTATGCTTATCGTATCGCTACTTTTTTCATTAGTCATGCTCGTTTCCTTCGATAGTCTATCAGCAGCATTCATTGCAAGCAGCGCCTGGATTGGACTTTCTCTGATGATATTTTCTGGCAGCGTGATTTAAGGCTTTTCCCTCGACAACCAGCAAGCAAACGTTTAATTCTCAAGCATGATCTTATTGTGGATATACTCGTTGGTTTATTTTCTTGTCGGTTTGTTAATGCCAGTGGTGGGCCTCTTCCAGCCAAAAGTTCGACGTGGATTAAAACTACGAAAAAAAGTCAACGGTCAGTGGCCTTGGCTGAATTTTCACGAAAACTCACAACCTTATTGGTTCCATTGTTCCTCCGGAGAATTTGAATACGCCAAGCCGGTGATCCGAGAGCTTAAAAAGCAAAATCCCAATTACAAAATTATCGTCACTTATTTCTCACCGTCGGTGGAGGCCTCGATTGCCGACAACGAGGACGTTGATTTCCACTGCCCGACTCCTTGGGACACGCGCAAGCATTGGCAAAAATTTATTCGGCACCATAAGCCGCGAGCCCTGTTAATCGCACGTACCGATCTGTGGCCGATGATGATTGATACCGCGGCTAAAAACAATATCCCCCGCTTGTTGTTCTCTAAAACCGTCAACAAATACAAATTGGGTCCCTTGTCTTTTTTCAGTTTTTCAATGATGAAAAAGATGACTGATATCTTCTGCGCGACAGCGGAAGATCAGAAGTTGTTGCAAAACAAATTGCGGGGCTACACCGCCGTTCATGCCGCCGGAGACACCCGCTACGACCAGTGCCTTTATCGCTTGCAAACCGGCAAAGTTTTAAAACCACTGAATAACTTTAACAAACCGACTTTTGTGGCTGGTTCGACCTGGGAAGGCGATGAGGCTTGGCTTTACCCACTGATTGCCAAAAGTATCCGCCAGGTGAGTTTTATTATCGCACCCCATGAGCCCAATCCGGCCCACATCAAGAAAATAAAAATGGAATTGGAAAAACGCCAAATCCAGTGCCAGCTTTATTCAGAAACAGCCTCTTGGCATCCTGATGCGGCTTTGCTGATCGATCAAGTGGGCCTCTTGGCGGATCTTTACAAATGGGGTCAGTTTGCCTTCATAGGCGGTTCTGTGGACCGCAGTGTTCACAGTGTTATGGAACCCTTGGCTCAGGGATTGCTTTGCTTTGTGGGTCCCAACCATGTCAACAATCGTGAGGCCATGGTTTTCCAAGAAACAAAAATTGATGGCATGACTCCCGTCCAGGTGGTCAACAATCCCGACGAGCTGCTGCGTCGATTCACAGCCCTTTATCCGGCTTGGAGCCCCGATCATCAAGTGGGTTTGCAGATGGCGGTGAAGAAGAAAACCGGAGCCTCACAAATTGTTATCAAGTGGCTGCAGAACAACGCCCTTCCGCTTTCTTAAATAAACTTCGACCTAAGGCTGGTTTTTCTGAGTGGTCTCAACCGTATCTATATATGCACCGATAGGCATTGTAGAAAATGGAGAATTTTATGAACAAGATCAGTTTGCTCTTTTTAGTGTTTTCAATGCTGTCTGTTTCCACCTTTGCCATGGATGAAGCCGATGTTCCGCCGCCTCCTATGCCCGACTATATGAAAAATAAAGAGGTCGACCGCAACACCGCCTCCATGCCGGCTGAGTCGTTCAATGATCAAAGTGCAGAGAGCGTCAAAGAAGAATTTCTGCAAGCCGGAGAAGAAGACCTTGAGGTGGCCGAAGACGAGCCCGTTGCAACCGAAGTGGTTGAAGGTCCGATTAGCGATGTCGCAGATCAGAACCCTGAATCATCAGCTCCTAAGGTTTATGAAGATCCGGCTGAGCCTGCTCCACTAGAAGAAGTCAGTGAGGTGGAAGAGGCCGAACCTGAATTTGAAAATGCCAACATCACGCCATCACAAGAAGAAAAAGTTAAGAACGACTTTCAGACCGATGTCGGTAACGAAGTGGCCGAACCAGAGCCAGCCGCAACCAACCCAGAAGAGCTGGCTGAAGTTGAAAAGACATTAGAAAAGGCTGAACAAGAGGCTGAGGCTATCGCTGAAGGGGTGCGCAAACCCTCGGCACGCCGTCCTTTTAAAGCAGGTCTTTATACTTTTTCTGAAAAGTGCACGATGTACAAACAGCCCCGCAGCTTAAGCGAGGAAGCCGGCTCTATTCCGGCCGGGCGTAAACTCTGGATCGATCCCCACAACGATGGGTGGCTGAAAGCTTATAAGAAATCAGGGACAGTTTATATTTCATCCGATTGTTTGCAAGATTGATTGAGGATTTCAGTGAAAAGTCAGAAAGGATTTTCTCTTATTGAACTTGTCACGGTTATGGCTATTGTTTCTATCATAGCAATGATGGCTGTTCCCAGTTTTCGCATGTACAAAGCCAAGGCTTTGCAGAAAGAAGGCTTTGGACTGATGAATTCTTATTTCTCCCACGCCAACTCGGTGCGCGCTGAATTTGGAATTTATCCCGGGAATTTGGTCGGTACAAAGTTTTCTCCCAGTGGAGAGCTGGGGTATCGCCTTCGAATTGAAAACAATCCCAATAGTCAGGCGGTCCTGGTGGACGCCGCCGCCAACAACCCGGTGGATAATGACCCGGGTTGCATTGCGACCTGGGCAGCCTGCGACTGTGGTTCGGTCTGCAGCACCTATGAGCGACGTTGGGTCGAAAAGCCGGCAGGTATTATTGGCAGTCGATTGGGGCCGCAAACTGTTTTATTGACTTGCCCGCCTCTGGCCATTGCCGGAGCCACCGACAACACTTTTTCAGTGCGAGTCGCAGGTGTCATCAGCACCTCGTCGACTAATATTGACCGCTATGGAATGGATGAGACCAAGCAAATAATCGCTTGCGAGGATGGCTTGAAATAGCTTAGTTCTCTCTTTTATGTCGACGAATCCGACGGCGTTTCTTTTTATTTCTTTCCGATTCTAAACTGGCTGGAGATCGAACGGCCGGCAAATTTTCAGGAGAGGCTTGCCGCTCTTGGCGTCTTTCTTGGCGTGTCTGTCGACGTGACTGACGACGGCTCTGACGCTCTTCACGTTTGGCTTGATGCGCCTCCTTGTGGGCCTGACGATGATTTTCCTTTATAGCTTTGTCTTGATGAGCGTGGCCCTGATTTTGAACCTCTTCACCGGCAACTGCCGGCTGAGTCATCAACAAGGAACATGTGAAAAATACAGTAAGAATAGCAATGGTGAATAATTTCATGACGTACTCCTTAAGATTATGGTCTCACGGAAAACCCAAAAATCACCAGAAAGTTGCAAAAAAAATCCAATTTTGAAACACTTGATTAAAGTCTTACAGAGGGGGACGAGTTTGATCTTTGAACTCAATGATCTCATTGAATTGACTGTAGTCCATGGTCACAGATCCATCGTCATTATCGCTTAAAATATCAGCAAACCGCTTGTTATAAAGAATCTCATCGTATTTGTAGATATGGTTGGAATGAATCAACTGCGCCGTCCAGTCATCAATTCCCGAGAGGGAGACGACAATACGAACATTTTTTTCAACCAGGTCCTCCCAACTTAAAGTCATCAAAGGACTGGCCTCATCGATAATATGCATTACAGTCCAGCTTAAAGAGAAAATAGGAGATTTTGAACGAACCAAATTTAAATCTCGAATTCGCTGCATGGTCACCCCCTCGGGGGACTGTTCGGCCATCACCACCGTGGCTTCGATACTGGCATCGGCAATATGGCTGTCTCTTTCGTTAGCGACGCGAAAGAACAAGGTTTTCTTGCCTTCGTATTTGTGGATCACACATCGGTCGGTAAATAAAACATGGGCGGTTGGTTTTGAGAATTTAGCGAAAGCCAAACCAGTGGTGATGGCGACAAAAATAATCCCCGTCAAAGTATCTAAGACCACCAAAAAGTCGGCGTAGGCGTTGGCCGGGTGCAGATGGCCGTAACCGATGGTGGTGCTGGTTTGAAAACTGAAAACAAAAGCATCCCAAAACGAGCCTGGTTCAGCGTTCACGATGTTATTACCACCCAGACTGTAGAGGAAGGCAAAAAAGAAATTGATCGCCAAATACATCGATGTATTAACGAAAAAGAATTCAAACCACGACGCCGCCAAAACCGAGTGATACAGGTCACTGAAGAAGTTGCGTTTTAAGCCTTTTTTACGAACATCCATTCGAAATGGATTTCCCATCCGGGAGGGGCGACGAAAAATCATTGCCCCTTCCGCACTTCCCAAAGAGTCCCTTCAGCGGTGTCACGAATTTCAATCCCCAGATCTTTCAACTCATCACGCAAGCGATCCGATTCGGCAAAGTTCTTTTCTTTACGGGCTGCGATCCGTTGCTCCACCATTTTATCAATGGTGTCACGACTCAAATCTTTTTCTTGCAAAAGCATATCATCTAAGGTTCGCAAAAATTGATCAGGCGTTTCTTGAAACAAGGCCAGAGGTTCGCCAAAGCTTTTGACGAAATTAAAAAACAGTTGCGAAACAGTGGCCGCCGGGCCTTTCTTTTTAGCACCCACGGGCACCAACTGGTTGTACAAACGAACGGTTTCAAAAAGTTGCGCCATCGCTTGCGGCGTGGCGAAGTCGTCGTTAAAGAATTCGACAATGGCGGCTTCTGCTTTTTCGATCTGCTGACGCATTTTATCGGTTTCAGGAGTTTTTAAATCAACATCGCCGTTGGCGTACTGGGTGGCTTTGTTCAAGGCCGAGTACACGCGGGCTAAGGCTGATACCGAATTGGTGATGGTGGCATCAGAGAAATCGGCTTCCGAACGATAATGCACAGAGAGGACAAGGTATTTAAAAATCTCGCCGTTGTATTTTTCTAAGAAACTGCGCATGGTGCGGATGTTCCCCAAAGATTTGGACATTTTTGCACCACTGAACGTGAACATATTGTTATGCATCCAATATTTGACGTAAGGCTTGTCAGAGGCCCCTTCACTTTGAGCGATCTCGTTTTCATGGTGAGGAAAAATTAAATCCATACCACCGCCATGAATATCGATCTGCTCTCCGAGCAAAGCCCGTGTCATTGCCGAACATTCAATATGCCAACCCGGACGTCCAGGCCCCCACGGAGATTCCCACGACTGCTCCCCGTCTTTGGCTGGCTTCCACAGCGTAAAATCCAAAGGGTTGCGTTTTTTCGGATCGACTTTGATTCGCGATCCCGACTGCATGTCTTCGGGCTTGCGATGGCTTAACTTACCGTACTCGGCAAAGTTTTCTATGGAGTAAAAGACCTCTCCATCGACTTCGTAGGCTCGTCCCTTGTCGACAATTCCTTGAATCAGCGACACAATGTCTTGCATATGATCGGTGACACGTGGGTTATGGGTGTGTGGCGACAGATGCAAAGCCTTAAAATCCACCCAAAATTCATCGATGAAGCGTTCGGCAATCTGTTTGGCCGTCACGCCCTCTTCTTTGGCGCGATTCAATATCTTATCGTCGACATCTGTAAAGTTATAGGCGTAGGTGACTTGATAACCCAAAGTTTGCAAATGATTGCGAACAAAATTATAAAACACGGCGCCACGAAAATTACCCACATGCAGAAAATCATAGACGGTCGGACCACAGCAGTACATTTTCACTTCACCCGGTTTCAGAGGTTCAAAAACTTCTTTCTTCTGAGTTTGCGAATTGTATACCTGTAGAGCCATGGAATCTCGCTTTCTGCTATCGCTAATACTATAATTTCATTTGGCTTTTTAAGTAAACGCTTTTTGCCATTTCTATACAAAAACACGGGGCTCCAAGTGATCGGCCCTTGCTCTTGTGTCCTGTTCTCGCTACAACACAGGCCTATGTTCAGTAAAAACTACAAGCCCTCACAGGCTTGGCTTGAAATAAGCAAAAATTTAAGTGATCCGGTGATGCCGGCCGAGTTTCCCCAATCGACGCTTCGCTATCGCAACAGTCTTTGGGGAAATCGCCTTGGTATGGGCGATTTGTCAGAATCTCAGTGGATTGAGCACTTCGCTCAATTTAAACCACTTCCGGAAAATTTACCGCAACCGTTGGCTTTGCGCTATCACGGCCATCAGTTCACGCACTACAACCCTGATCTAGGCGACGGCCGTGGCTTTCTATTTGCACAATTGATTGATCCAAAAGATGGTCGCCTGCTTGACCTCGGAACCAAAGGCTCGGGCCAGACGCCGTACTCCCGACAAGGCGATGGTCGATTGACTCTAAAAGGTGCGGTTCGGGAGGCCCTGGCCACCGCTTATTTAGAGTACCAAGGTGTCAACACCTCAAAAACTTTTAGTGTCATCGAAACCGGCGAAGAATTGGTTCGCCATGATGAGCCTTCACCCACCCGCTCTGCCGTCCTGGTCCGACTGTCTCACTCTCATGTTCGAATCGGCAGCTTCCAGCGCTTGGCTTTCCATAAAGACCATGACTCGATGCGGGCACTGATTGATTACTGTTTGCGGCATCACTTTCAAGGCATTCAGGACCCTATCGACTTTTTTACCGAGGTTTGCCGAAAAACAGCGCGCACCACCGCGCAATGGATGATTCACGGCTTTGTCCATGGAGTCTTGAATACCGACAATATTAACATCACCGGCGAAAGTTTTGACTACGGCCCCTATCGCCTGCTCCCCTACTACGATACCAAATTCACCGCAGCTTACTTTGATCACCAAAACCTTTACGCCTACGGACAGCAACCGACCATGGTGTTTTGGAACCTTGAACGCTTACAAGAGGCTCTTTCAGGCCTCGATTTCCCGAAGGCAAGTTTTGAAAAAGGCTTTGAGGTTTTTAAAGAAGAGTTCAATCAACACACATTGGATCTTTTTTGCAAAAAAATTGGCATTGCCACTGACAATCCCACGCAAGACCAACAAAATCTGTTTTACCAATGCCTCCAGTTCCTAGAAAAAACGCAAGCCCCCTACGAGGCGTTTTTCCACAACCTCTATTGTTGGCATCAAGACCTGACCAAGCCGTTGAATCTTTACTTTGATAAAAAATATCAAGTCACCCTTCTTGAAGAAATTGAAATTCAATTGGGCCGAATGCAGCGCGACCCTGACGCCATAGAGAAAAACGCCGCCGATCTTGAAACTCTGCTGATTGATGAAATTGAAGCCATCTGGTCTGACATTGACAAGAAAGAGGACTGGACAGCCTTTAACAAAAAAATCAAACGTCTTGAGTCAAAATTCGCTCTAGCAAACTTTCAATAACCTCGGCTTTTAACCCTCCCGCCCTTTGATGTGCAGGAATTTTCACATTCCCGTGAAGTTGAGACAAAGATTTTTTTAAGCAATCACGCCAAACTGATGGGCATGAAAATAGAAACCATTAAGACAGACAGTATAGCGCATTTATCTTACCTCATCATTGATGGCAATCAGGCGGCCGTCATAGATCCACGGCGAGATTGTAAGATCTATGTCGACAAAGCCGCCAAAAACGGAGCCGAAATCAAATATATTTTTGAAACCCATCGCAACGAAGACTACATCACGGGCTCAAGAGAGCTTTCGCGCTACAGTCAGGCCAAAATTTATCATGGACAAGGCTTGGATTTTGAATTTGGAAACTTCACTGAAGACCAACAAGAGTTTCGTCTCGACACGATGACCTTAAAAACTCTCTCCACCCCCGGGCACACCCCTGAGTCGATCTCAATCGCCCTGTATCCGAATCCTGACAGCCAACAAGCGGTGGCTGTTTTCACCGGCGACACTTTGTTTGTTAATGATGTGGGACGCACCGACTTTTTTAAAGATCGAATGGAAGAGTTTGCAGAAAAGCTTTATGACTCGATTCACCAAAAAATCTTGCCATTGGGCGACCAAACCATTGTTTACCCGGCCCATGGCGCCGGCTCTGTATGTGGCGGTGGTATTGCCGATCGAGAATTCTCAACCCTCGGTTTTGAAAGGCAAAATAATCCGATGTTACAATTGAGGCGCGAAGAGTTTATAAAACGCAAGGTCAATGAAGAGCATCAAATGCCGCCTTATTTTAAAGAAATGGAAAAAGTGAATTTAAAAGGCAATGATCGTCCTCTGTTGAGTTATGAACAATTGGAATTTTTAGAGCCAACACGCTTGGCCTCTGATTTTGATAAATACCAGGTGCTTGACACTCGCGAACCGGAAGCGTTTTTAGGTTGTCACATCCCAGGCAGCTTGTCGATCCCAACATCTATGCTCGGTGCGTATGCTGGATATTTGGTTAACTACCAAAAGCCCATTGTCCTGGTGACGGACAGCCTCGCCGAGGCCCGCAAGGCAAAACAAGAACTGCTTCGATTGGGCTTTGACAACACCCAATTTTTTCTGAAAGGCGGATTAACAGCTTGGGAGACCTCTGGGCAAAGCTTAGAAAGCTTTGACATGTTTGATGTTTCTAACATCGAAAATTTGCAAGAAAAGTCGGAAGTCACACTGCTTGACGTACGAAAGCCTGGCGAATGGGAAGATGGCATCATCCCCCAAGCACGAACTCTATTTTTGGGCGACCTTCCCCATAGCCTTGATGAATTCAAAAAGGATGAATCTGTTGTCACCTATTGTGGTTCGGGAAAACGCGCGACCATCGCAGCCTCCGTTCTGGGTCGCAGTGACGTTAAGTCGGTTGCGGTGTTCATGGGCTCATACGCAGCCTACAGACAACACAAAGACTCTCAGTAAGCCGATTTTAGCTCTCAGGTCCTTAAAATATCCTAATGTTGTTATAAATAGAGGTTCAATCTCGTTTTGAGAGCCGAAAATTGTCAATTGTTTTGAAGAATTTATAAACATTAGACAGCCAAAATCAACCAGCCAGCCCTTGAAAGAATGTCTGTGCCCTTTTCTTTACAGTTCAGCCGAACCGGCCGATGGTCCTTATGTGGCAGCGATATTGCTCTATATAGAGCTGTTTAGAGGAATCAGATAAGGAGTAGGGTTTATGTATTCAAGTCATTCATGTCCAAGATGTGGAACTCAAATCAGCATGGAGCGCATGCTAGGAAACGTCGTCGTTTGCACCTGTGGGTGGAGCGGAGACAAGTCTCATTTTGAGCCACCAAAAAGAAATTTACATATCAAAAAAATTGTCGGCGTTGTGATGATTGCCGGAATTGTTTTTCTAGGAATGGAAGCCAAAGAATGGGGAAAACATTTCCCTGAACGCGCTTATTACAAAACAAAATCATTTTTAAAAATGACAACAGCCAAAGACGAAGCTCGTATGGCCTTTGTCTGTAAGCAGGCTGATAACCATATGTGTGCTGCTAAAGCCTACACCAAGGCCCTTGCGAAAGCGCCAAAAGCTTTTAACATTGCCGGTGCTCTGGGTGTTGAATTGGTGAAGGTTGGCGAAGCCGATCGCGCGATTTTGACTTTTCAAAACTTTTTTACTCACGAGGATGGAAAATCAGTTCATAAGCAGTTTTACGCCAAAGCACTTTCAGAGAAAGACTATGTCGATGACGCCACTGAGTGGTTTTACAAAGCTTTGCAACAAGATGCCAAAAACTTTGAAGCCGCTGAAGACCTGATTACTCATTTAGTGAAAAGTGAAAACTACGTAGAGGCTCTTTCAGTGATTGGTCACTACAACACGGTTTTCCCAAAACAAACTATGCGTCAGTGGGCCAAGCTTCGTAATGAAGTGACCGAAGCCTATGACAAGTACACCAACACCTATGAGATTAAAGAAATGAAAATTGCCGGAATCAATAAGTTCTTGCATGCACCCGTGCGTTTTAGTCCTCAAGGTGAAACCCAATTGTTTTTGGTGGATCCAGAATCAGAATTCCTAACCATCGATAAAAAACAGTTAGGCCAAATGGGAATTGAGTACAAGGACCTTGGCGAGAAAGAAGTGATGGCCACCAATGGTCGGTATTTAAAAGGCAACGAAGTTGTTCTTTCCGAGCTTAACGTTGGAACTTTTAACTTAAAAAATGTTAAAGCCATTGCCTGTGACAACTGTGCCTTCTTGCTTGGTAAAGACGTGATGAAACGTTTAAATTCCAAGAACCAAGACAACAAAGGCATCAAGTACATCACTTTGAAGCAATAAAATTACGATGAAACTTATCTGAAAAAAAAAGCTCCTTACGGGAGCTTTTTTTTTGCCTTCAGAAAGTTTTTTTAAAATATTGATGTTACGACAGTCCTTCAATATCTTTGCTTCAATAACCCTGAAACAATCGAGGTTTTAATAGATTCCACTTTGACAGACTTGAATTCTCTTTTGTTCGTCAATCCCCAGACGATCCGGAACGGTGGCTGATAAATCAACAACACCGCCGACTCGCACCGAGAAAGTGTTATCGGTTACCGACAATGGGGCCAAGGGTGGACAGTTTATTATGACTGTGGTTGGGCCAATGGTTCCGCCGACAGCTCCTGAATCATCG
>CAXRIX010000017.1:0-6691 GCA_964230555.1 Bdellovibrionales bacterium | reverse complement strand
CCGCCTGCAAACGGGCGATTGGCAATAACGGCAACGCCCATCTTTTGCGCCAAAGGAATCAGCTCTTTTTCTGCCTCTGTTTTATCGATATTGTAAGTCAGTTGCACAAAATCCAAGTCTTGAGTCTTTAAGATTTGTTTGAGTTCCGAATGCCGTCGCCCATGGGAGGTGGTTACGCCAATATATTTTATCTTGTTCTGGCTTTTCAGGTCTTTAAGAAGCTTTAAATGGGTCTGCCAGTTCACTAGATTGTGCACCTGCTCTAAATTTAGACGGGGGACCTTCCAAAACTTGAGTGAGTCTTCAAATTGTTCTTTTCCTTCTTGATCGGAGCTTGTCCAAATCTTGGTAGCAGAAAACAAAGATTGCGGATGGTTAAGCTGGGATAGGGCGAAACCCAAAACCTCTTCGCTGGAACCATACATCGGAGACGAATCAATAACTTGTCCACCCTCGTCAAAAAAAGCCTTTAAGACCTGAGTACGGTCACGGCGCAGTTTTAGGCTATCACCCACATTAAAGGTGATCCAGGTTCCCATTCCAATGGAGGAAATCAATTCTTTGGTTTTTGGAATTTTCTTCTGAATCAAAGTGGAAGCCTTTGGGGCTTTCTTTTGATCTTTTGCAAAACTCCAGTTGGGTATAAGGAAAGCCGCTGAGGCTAAACCTATATCAACGACGAATTGACGCCGGTTTTGGTTTTTCTGTGAGCTGAAGGTCAATGGTGCCTCCTTGGCATAAGCCTACGTATAAATCATTTTTGAGGTCATTCCACCATCAATGACAAAGTCCTGCGCGGTGATAAAGTCCTGAGTGGGGTCTCCTAAAAGTTGACAGAGACCAAAGATATCTTCGGGGCGACCCACCCGGCCGGCCGGATGTTGTTTATGATCGCTTGGACGTCCTTCGAAATCAGGCTTAGCGATCCAACCAGGACTGACACTATTGCAGCGAATCGATGTGTTACCCAAACTGATGGCAAGAGCTTTTGTAAAACTAGTGATGCCACCCTTGGTGGTGCAATAGGCTTCAGTATCGGCCTCGGCCATAAGGTGTCGAGTCGAACTGAGGTTTATTATGGCGCCCGATTCGAAACTTTCTTTATTGCGAATAAACTCCCTGCAGGTCAAAAAATAACTGGTGAGATTATTAGAAATATAGGAATTCCACTGATTTAAAGATAGCTCTTGCAAAGGTCCGTTTGTGGGGTCGGCAATGCCTTGGCAATTGATTAGGGTGCAGTGCGTGAATTTTTGATCAGCAAAGATTTTCTTAAAGGTGTTTTCAACTTGGTTCTCATCAGACAAATCGACATCAAAATACTGGGCCGACCTCACTTGTGAATCAGGCTCCGAGTTATCCATTGAAATAACAGACTGTTTGCTTTGTGAAAAGCGTTGAACCAAATGGTGGCCAATAAGACCTGTTCCACCACCGATAATTGTCAAAGAATTTTCCATACTCATGCAGAACAATATAAAGCATGGAGACAAGAACTTTAAGACCTTTTGCGATTACGCTCTACGGGATTGACTCTATTATTTTGAATTTCCCAGTAAAAGTGATCCAAGGTCAAAAAAAAGAGGGTGAAGACACCCTCTTTGGGAATCAATGCATTATGAACAGTACTTGTAATTTCCTTTACAATACTCTGCAGGCCATACAAAAACTCGTCCTCTAACAGAACAGTCTCTTGAAGTTTTGATGTAATCTTTAGTCTGCTTAACTCGACGTTTTGAAGCGCCTTTACAGTCTGAGCCTTTAATATCTGTATTGAAGTGACGGAACTTGTAGCCGGCCGGAGGATAACAAACAGAGTTTGTTCCACAACGAACGCTAATCCAACGACTTCCTGGAGGGTTCCCCCAGCCAGCGAACATGTTGGCATCAAGAATTTCAATTTCTTGCTCAACTATCTGTGAGTCAGAGTAGTTGCTGTCTGCAGATGCGGACTGAGCAATAAGTGCTGTTGATAAGATTGCGATTAAACTTAGTAGTGTTTTCATTTATCTCTCCCTTGATAGTTATGAAAATGTTGAGACTGGAAAGTAAGGAGTTGCGAGTGAACGGTCAAAACACCTGTAGTCAGTAAAAATGACATTTTTTGAGTGACGAAATTTTTTCATGACTCTCAATTGGTTGTCGAGGATAAGCTTGTGATGCAAAAACAACCTTGAAGACTGAAGGTCTCTGAAATAACTAAGATATTACTTTTTTTCCGGGAACTTAATAATTTTTCGTCATCTGATGAAAAATGGATGTCGACATCCCACGTCGTGTTATGTTCAGGGCGTTGGGTTCGGAGAAACCAGAACACAGAGGTGGTTTCAGGCTTCTCTATTCTTCTAAAGTTTTTGACTGTCGAAATAGGGAGCGATCTAAAGTGAAAAAAAATTTATCAGGTTAATGGCGTGCGAATAGATTCTTGTGCAAAAAAAGCGGCTTCTATAATTCGCCTTTCGCGAGTCTCTGCTGTTCTTGCTTGCTTGATCCAAGCCAGTGTAAAACGTTGAGCGCTCTTTGGAAAGTCTTTGAAGTTCTCCAATGCCTCAGGATACCGATGAAGTTCCTCTTTCAGGTCACTGGGAATAACGAGGTTTTCCACATCATCTAAGAAAGTCCAACTTCCATCTTTTTTGGCCCGATCAACAGCTTTCAGGCCCGCTTCGGTCATCTGGTGGCTAGCCATCAGTTCCGCAACCTTATTTTTATTCACAGCTGACCACTGACTTCCGCGACGCCGTTTGGAAATAAGGCGCATGGTCCGATGATCATCGACCTTGCGAGTCGTTGAGTCGATCCATCCAAAACACAGAAGTTGATTCACTATCTCTGAAAAACTGACGTAGAACTCAGGCCTGTTCTTTTTATAGGTGATCAACCAGACACTCTCGTCCAGATCTTGGTTGGTTCCTAACCATTTTCGTAAGTCATCAGAGGATTTGATTTCAATTTTTTTAAAACGAGAGGTAAAGCTCATTGCGAAGTTTTATTCGGCAAAACAGAAAATGACAATACCAAATTGATTCTGAGAGACATCGAAGGGAGGGGATAGCTCAGCTTTGTGGGCGTCATTAATGGTCGAACTCGTATTGATCCAGCATCTTTTTGTCCGTTAAAATGCTGATCAAAGCGACAAGAGCTTTTCTTTTAATCGGTTTAGAGAGAAAGGTGGTAAATCCCGATTCACGCGTTCTAAGAACTTCCTCTTTCATCGCGTGGGCTGTTAGGGCGACGATAGGAACGGCGTAATTCTTTTCTCGTAAAGTCTGCACTGCTTGGTGACCATCCATAACTGGCATTTGAATATCCATAAGAACCACATCGTAATCATTGGCCAGGGCCTTTTCGACACCAATTTTGCCATTCTCGGCAATCTCTAAATTGGCACCTTGCTGTTCAAGAATCAGACGCACCAGCAACTGATTTTCCGGAGAGTCTTCGACCATTAGCACTGAGGTTCCCTCAAGTTGGGCCTTCGCCGATTCACGGGACTCTTTTTTGTCGACCGAAAAAACCACCTCTTTTTGTGGAATAAAGTCTGAAGATTTAGGAATCTCCACTTTCACGGTGGCTTCGAACTTTGAACCCACGCCCAGTTCACTTTTTTCAAGGATGTAGTCGCCACCCATGATTTGACATAGGTGTTTGGTTAGAACCAAGCCAAGACCAGTGCCACCAAATTTTCGAGTTGTTGAGACGTCTGCCTGAGAGAAGGCTTTGAACAACTTGTCGGCTTGCTCCTCTGTGATTCCGCGCCCGGTGTCGGCGATTCCAAACTGCAATGTGTCTCCATCCAAACAGACGTGCAAAGTTACAGACCCTTGGCGGGTGAACTTTATCGCATTGCCAACAGCATTGGTTAAAATCTGTCGAAGGCGAGTGGGGTCGGTTTTTACCCGTTTTGGCAAATCTGTTTCTGCAATAATTTGAAACGAAATTCCATTTTCTCGGGCTCGAAAGCCGAAAAGGGAACCAAAATCGGCTAGAAAATTTGTGAAGGAAAATTCCATATTTTCCAATTCAACACGACCGGCCTCCACTTTGGCGAGATCCAAGATGTCGTCGATAATACGCAAGACTTGCACCGAATTGCGTTCAACGATGTCGAGATAGGCTTTAACATCCTCAGCCTTTGCTTCTGGCTGACGGGCTAAATCGGAAAATCCCATCACAGCCCCCAACGGGGTGCGAATCTCATGACTCATGTTGGCCAAAAAAGCCGATTTCGCCGTATTGGCACGACGAGCCTCGTCTGCTGCAATCTTTTTATCTTCGATTTCCTGCCGTCGTTCAATGATCAAAGCGGTTGTTTGAGCGGCCACTTTGACGATCCCGATTTCACCCTTAGAAGGTTTGCGCACGACATTGGAATAAAATGCGAAAGTACCAAGTAATTCCTTTTTTGATGATAAAATGGGAACGGACCAGCAGGCGCGAAGATTGTGCTTTAATGCCAAGTCTTTAAACTCGGCCCATTTGGGATCATTGGCAATGTCGGTGACCATAACTGGTTTTTTAAAGAATGCGGCTGTTCCACACGAGCCAGTATTGTCACCAATGGCAATTCCGTCGATGGCCTCATTATACTCTTTAGGTAAATTGGGTGCGGCCCCATGCTTCAGGTGGCTTTGCGATTTATCGGTGAGAAGGATTGAAGCAATCAAAGTATTTTCGGCCTGTAATTCGATGAATTCTGTCATCAACTCTAAAACCTCGGTCAATGGGGCTTCAGTCATGCTAAGTTCCAAGGCCTGGCTTTGTAGCCTCAATGCTTTCTGCTGAAAAACCTGTGATGTGACCTCAGTGCCCATCATAGTCAGCCCGATGGTTTGAGAGTTCAGATCTTTGCGTGGTGAAAAAGTGAAGTTAAAGTATTTGGTTCTATTTTCGTTTTCGACGGGCACTTCTTCCACTGTTCGCAAGGTTCCAGTTTGATAAGCCTCGTCCATTAAAGAATCAATTTCTATGGGCTCACCGCTACTAGTTTGTAAGTCGATATTAAAAATATCTTCCTTAAAAATTTCGCGACTGGCTTTATTTGCAAACTCAAGCTCATGTTTAGGGCCTTTATAAATGTGCACTATTTCAGGAATTTGATCGAAATGATTTTGAAAACTCTTTCGTTCGTGCTGGACTTCCTGTTTCGAGCGATCCAATGATATCACAGTGTTTTTCAAATACTCTTCAACGGCATTCATCAAAGCCAAGTCGTTTATACGATTAAATGCAAAAATTGAATCTTTGGTTAAATGACCTTGCTCACTGGCGACTTGCAGAACCACTTGTCTTAGTAGAGAGTATTCTAGGGCTACATTCTGAACATCATAGTTAGCATTAGCTCTTGAACTTCCATGGGCCCTTGCGGCCTGCAAAACGGCAGAGCCAGGTTTGGAGGTGGGAGCTTTTTCGAGCTCTCCAGAAATTTCAAGAACGAATTGAAAAAGGTCGTCAACCAAAGCCTCCTCGCTCAAATCCCTAGAAACTTCAATCTGCTCATTCACTTTGTCGAGCCACTGTTTTCGAATTGTGTCGATATGAAGACCGATAGTTTTGCCGAGATCTGCGGGCAGAAGAGACATCAAGAACCTTTCCATTGAGTACGCACGTAGTCCCTGATAACGGATATCCTACAACATAACAACCTTAGTATTGAGTAGATATTGTGAACCTACCTGATTTCAATCACTTAAAGCCCTATCTATCTAAGATTAATATAGAATCTACAAATTTACCGAGTTCAGAATTGACTGTATCAGAGTCTATCATAAAATTGTGATTAATAATCTCTGTATTTAAAGGTGTTTTTTATGAGTCCATCTTGCCCCCAATGCCAATCCACAAATTCCTATGAAGACGGCAATGTCTGGGTTTGTGGGCAGTGTTTCAACGAATGGACACTCAATGTTGGATCCCCTGATGAGCCTTCTGCAGAGTCTGTAGGCTTTAAAGATGCCAATGGTGTGCCGTTAGAAAATGGTGACACTGTGGCCACGATCAAAGATTTAAAAGCCGGTAAAGAGACTCTTAAATCGGGAACCAAGGTAAAAAATATTCGCTTACTTGACGATCCCGTCGACGGACACGACATCGCATGCAAAATTCCGGGGCATGGATCCATGTATCTGAAATGTTCTGTGGTTAAGAAAATCAAAGCATAGTCTGCACACAGTCAGTCAAATAACGTCGTAGAATGGTGCTGTTACCAATGGGGTTATAACTTAGCGCAGGCAATAAGTTTGTAGAAACTCTTGATGTTGGGGAAACTGTTGCAGCATCTTATCTTTTTTTGCGAGCTCGAAATCACAGAAATCAAATCCCGGGGCGACGGTGCAGCCAACAAGCGAGTAACTTCCACCAGAAGCAACTTCAGCCCCAAACCAGGCGCCTGCCGGAACCACAAACTGAAACCTTTCGCCGGCGTCGATGTTCTGACCCATCGTGGTCACTGAGAGTTCACCATCAGCGGTTAGCATCACCACATTCAATGGGTCGCCTTGATAAAAATGCCATACTTCATCCGATTGAATACGGTGCAGGTGCGAACGGTTTTCGGCGGTCAACAAAAAATAAATACCAGTGGAACAATTGCGAACGCCGTTCGTCCCTCCGAAGAAATCAAATTCCAAAGAACTTCTGTAAGTCTCTCGAAAAAAGCCACCCTCTGGATGGGGCTGCAGTTGTAGTTTCT
>CAXRIX010000016.1:0-13262 GCA_964230555.1 Bdellovibrionales bacterium | reverse complement strand
CTACACGACGCTCTTCCGATCTAGTCTCTCTATTTCTATTAGAATGAGAGCGCCAAAACCTTTTCTTCTTTTTTGAGTTTTAATGAACAGTTCATAAAGCACCAAACAAGTATCATTTGGAAATATATCCAAACAAATATATGCAGTTTCAACGCCATTACATTCGGCGATAAATCTCCTGCTGACTTTCAAATAGCTTGCTTGTTTAACTCTTTCCTTTAACTCAACATCTATTATTGTTCCAACTTTTGTTATTTCTTTAAAAAAAATCTTCATGACTTATATATAACTTTTCTCTAGTCGGATGTCACAACCAATGCTCAACGGCCCACCCAAGTTCTTGGCTACCACTTTGCATTATGTCTTTTTGGATGCTTTGAACCACGATTCCTAAGGGCTCCGCCCCTAAATTCGAGACTGAATTCTTAAATTTAATAATTTCTTAGTGTCCCAATCACCTGTTTTTCAGGCCAAATGCCGTTTTTATCGATCTGAAGCTTTCATTCCGCAATTTTGGATATGGCACGGTCCCTGCTCTAGTCAGGTTCCGAATCCGAAAATCGAACAAATTGCGTTCAACGGAATTCTATTAACGGGAGCTTAAGCTCTGACCTTATTAAGGAGGGAAAATGGGAATAATAAGAAATAAAATAAAGACAATGGCCGCTACTGGCCTAGTGCTAGCGGCGGCAAGCCTGGCGCAAGCCGAAGAAGTCGGTATTGCGCCTTACTTGCATCCACGACCTTGTGACTATGTATTAGAAACCAAAGGTTTTGATGTCCTGCGCAGCAAAAACTGTGAAAAGGTGTTTTTAACGCCAAAAACAATCGAAAAGCCTTTCAATAAAATTGACCTTGAAGGATCGGTGGATCTTTGCACGGGTCATTCGAAATTAATTGAAACTGTCAATAAAAGGATCAGCAACTACGACCGCGCCTTAGATAAACTGGATGAGGCGATGGACGCCGATGATATGGACAGCATCGACTATTGGGAGCAGAAAGCGGATAGTTACTCTAAAAAAGTAGAAGAGGCCCAACAAAGTTATGCAAAGTATGCCTCTATTCACGCTGGAACAGTTCGTTCGGTTTTTCAGAACGAAGTCAATGGCGACGATATAGCTGATTTTACCAGCCAGAACATGGGCGTGTTTTTAACGATGTCCAAGGCCGGATTGAAAATTCCTGATGTGGAACCGGTACGTGTGAAGAACTCTCTCTATAGTTTTGTTCACCATCGCCCAGAGGTAGCCACTGAGGCTCTTAAAACGATCATCAGCACAACAGTTCCAGGCCTGGAAGTTCTTGAGCAGCCCACTGCCAAACAAACCAATGTGGCTCATGTAAAGGCTAATGGCGTTGTGCAAGGTGAAACCAAAATCTCTTTGGCCTCAGTTTGCCCCATGGTTGAAAAGCAAGAGGATTCATGGACGGTTCAGCCCAAGAAGATTCGTGACTTTATGACGGTGAAAAGAAGTTACACCGTTCCTATGAAGGCGTCTTATTCAATCACTGCTACTATGGACACCGAAATTGCTTCTGATGTCCTCGCCCGCATGATTGTACAAACTCATAATCATGGACTTAGTAAGACACAATTTTATGAGAAACTCACAGAAATCACCGGCGAAGAAGTTTTTACCATCGTTTATGATGAAGACGGTTCTTTTGATGGAGTTGAGCGACAGCTTGTGGTTGAAGACATCCGCAAGAAGTTGGTGGACCGCTTTCTACAAATATATGAAAGCCGCGAACAGCTTGCAACTTTAACACCTGTGAAATTGGATCCGCCAACGGGTGGAACAGTGGATGTTGTGAAAACAGCCAGGCGTTGTTGGTCCAGTTCCTCTTGGTTTGGACTTAAAAAGTCTGGTGGTTGCTATGACTACAACTACACGGTTCCGACTTGGTATGAGGGAAAAAACCACAACGAGATTCATGACCTTCTAAGAATTGATTTGGAATTGCGTGAAGATATCACTGAAAACAAGATCTACGAGTACCCCATGGATACCGTGTTTTTCGATCTTGATGACCTCAGTGAAAAAGAATTGGATAAAAAGGAGATCGAAGATGAAGACGTTGCTCAGCTTTAGTCTATTACTTTTGGGTTTATCGGCTCAAGCCAACGTTTGCAAAAGTTCTAATGGACTTTTGCAAACCTGGCGCAATCAGAAAAACTGGCAGGATGTGAAGGTTATGACCTCTGATACTGCATCGGCCATTGGTTACGACGCCGTGGTAACCGATCAAGACCAGGTTCTCCTTCAGCCGTTTGAGATTAAACAGGATTATAAAACCGAAATGACTGTGGAGATTCAAGATCATTACTCCAAGTCTGAGTTTATTAAAATCTGTAAAGAGGACAAACACAACGGCCGCAGGCTTTCAAGAGCCCGTGCCAAGGGGAGCCAAAATCGCTTTCGCCTTCCCGTTCGCTTTTTCCCCGAGACCAACCAAGTTCAAGGACTCGCCCTAGCGGCTCAGGACTTTAAGATGTCTAATGTGGGTGTTCGTTTGGTTTTTAGAAATGGCTCGATGGTGGAAGAAAACCTTGGTTTTCTATCAAAGCTGTCTGACACCAAGGTGGCTTTAGAGTCTGAAATTAATGATCAGTTGCAAGATTCCATTGAAGACATGCTAAAGACCGGTTTTGCCGAAATTAACATGGATGGCATGGACGATCTGGCCTGTGACGTATTCAAAGGTCGCGCCGAAGTAGAACTCTACGCCATCAGTGAAATGAAAGAGCCTGAGGTTCGCTTAGTTCAAGAGGTGGACCCTGACTCCGTAGGTGCCTTGTATCGTGGTTTCAAAACCGCGGAGGCTCCGGCCCACTCATCACCCGAAGCTATTTTTAATGCTGGCCGTGTTTATGAAAACCTAAGCCTTATTGGAGAAGTGAGACTTCCCAAAAAAGTTTCAGGCTTTCAACTGAGCCAAGAGATGCACAACAACGAATTCAGTTCGTTGAAGCCACTAAGCTCAGGCGATTTAAATTGCTTGGCTGAGAATCATTCAGAATTCGAACAAGAGAAAGTCGAAAACTTTATGATTTTGAACGTTAAATCCCAACAAATTTATGAATTAGAGGAGGAGTTATGAAAACTCTCATATTAAGTATTTTATTATTGCCGTTCTTTGCACAAGCGGTGCCCCAGAAGTTCACCAAATGCGCCAAAGATATTGAACTCAAACATCCCAAACGCTCAAGCGGAGTTTTGTTTAACGAAGATTGCAGCGTGGCCTATGTGCTGCCTCCCAATCAAGGGACTTTCACCGTTCTTGGCCTGCAGCCCACGGGAGAGTTAGATCTAGTTTGCTCTCAGTACAAGGACATCGAAGAAGCTATGAAAAGCACAACCAGCTCTTTAAAGCGCCAAACCCGCCGGATCGAACGGGCCAACAAAAGAATTGATGAATTGGAAGGCTACCTGGATGGAGGCTTGGTTCCTGTGGGAATGTCGGTCGACGAGGTTGAAGACCAAATTGATGAGCTTTTAAACAAATCCGAAGAGTATCAGCAGAAGTATGAGGCCTCTTGGAACCGTTTAAAGAACATGAAGGCCTACTATGCTCAACTGCAAGGTGCTCGTGGTGGCTTTGCCATGAAATCGAATTTTGTGGATCTTGTTGAAGATTATCAACAGAAGAATCCTGACCTATTCTTTGAACCTATTAAGATTGAGCAATCTTACTTGGCTATCAATGAAAAAGCGCGCGACGAAGGAGATCCTTTGAGCCTACCTTATGAAGCTGTGATCAGTCTTGAGACCGCTGGCTTTGGAAACCTTCCTTTGCTAAAAAATCTTCGCGCTCCGAAGCCTGAAGGTGAAGGCCATCAAGAGGAAGCTCCTGGGGATATATTTATCAATGGTTCTCAAGGAAACATTCACTTTTCAGCACTAGGCGCCTGTCCTTTGCTTAAAAATGGACAGCTTCCCCAGGATTTTACTTTTGCTGAATTCAGTGGAGACATCAGTGCGAAGGTGATTTACCAGTACCACGCGCAGGTAAGAAAGGGTCACACCATTTCTTACAACTTGGGACAACTGGCCTCTCGAATTCAGAAGTCCACCAAACGTGGCGGCTTCTTTTCAACAAAAACAGCTAATAGTCTAACCGAGTCTGGCAAATCCGATAGCTGGTTTAAGTTTGAAACCTATTCGAACGATCCCACGGTTGTTTACACCGAAGATTACAAAAGAGAGATCAAACAACAGTTTATGGACGAGCTTTTGCGGGAAATTGCCGGCATTGAGCTAACCAGCACTGGTTATCCCTCTTTGATCGAACCGGGCAGCAATGGCGCCAGCGCCACGGCTGATGCATTGGGAAAGTGCCCTCACTTGTACTGTCAGGTGGGAATGGCTGCGATCACTATTTTGGATAGCACCTTTGGAAAGACCACGGCTGTGTCGGAGTACATTAAAAATAAGAATGTATGGAAGACGAAAACCGAGGAAGACGCAGTGATGGTTCCTTACTTTGGGGACTACATCTTTAAGTAAGAGGGAGATAATGGGGGCCTAACGCCCCCTTTTACAAGGGGTCAACAATGATTCGTTTTATATTAGCATTACAAATGACACTTCTCGGTTTCAGCGGGGAAGCTTCGCAGGCCCTGGACCTGGAACTTCAGAGCACCGAATACCGATGGATCAGCGAGGGTGAAGCACCCAGTTGTGGATTGATGCGAGCGCGCGCTGAACAAAGAAAGAAACTGATTCGGGAGTATCGCCACTACGTGGGAAATCTTCCGGCTGATTTTGATGATTTCTTTGTGGATAGCTTTTTATTGAATCGGTATTTTCTGGATTACGATCTTTGGAATGCGGAGACCATTGAAGTGGAGCATCGTTGGCTTGTCCCAGAAGAAGTAGCGGCCGACCTGTTTAATCGAAAAGATGAGACCTATTTCTGGCTAGAATCCGATGGGATCAATTGGGTGGCAACACAGGAGATGTATCCTGAGGAAGCACAGTTCGAATTTCGAGCCGAGTCCAACGAGGTTGTTACCTATCACACCACTTACTACGTGGACTTCTGCGAGCCGCAGGAGGCCCCACGAATGCGTTGGTATGGAGACTCTGATCTGGACCTAACAACCACAACGGAAAGAGTACAGGAATTCACAAAGTATTTAAAAGGAGAATTGAAATGAAGAAACTTGTATGGGGAGCATTAATTATTTTTGTGGGATGGGGCCTTTATGTGTCCACATCATCGGAAACGACACAATCGATCTCAGAGCCGGCTGCCATTGAAAAAAGCGAAACGTCGCAGCCGATGGAATCGGCAGAAACTGAAATCGTAAACACAGACAAAGCGATGGTGAAGGTAGAAGAGACCAAAGACTCTTACAACCAGAAACCTTCCCTTTCTCAACAAATCAAGAAGATGGAAGAGAAGGTGGCCTTTTTGGAAGACCAACTGGCGTCCATCGACATCGAAAAAGAAATGAATTCCGATCTAACTTCGAAGCAGCGCCGCCAAGAGATTGTGCATTTAGTGAACCAATTCACTTTAGCCATGGGACAGTTAGCCAGCCTTGAAGAGCAAGCGATCGACTCAAAGGAGGCCTTATGAAACTGTTAATTTGCTTGTTGGTTTTACTGACAAGTTCCACGGCTTTTACTTACTCTTGCCCCGATCGTATCGACAAAAGAAAGCAAGCCCAGGCCACCCATCAGTACCTTGAAAAATTTAAAGGGCGATACCAATTGGGGGTTTGTCAGGTCGAGATAACCACCTGTGATTTTTCAGAGGAATCCGTCAATGGCAATCCGATTGCCGAGGTTTTTTTATTGGATCAGTATGGGCGAGAAGTCTATTTAAGCCTAGAGTACCCAGAGCAAGAGAGCTGGTATTTGAAAACCAAAACCAAGTGGAATGATGTCATGTTGAATTACCGAAAGCGGGACCGCCACTATGAAGAAGAGCTGGGACGCACCGAGCACTATCGCTTAGAGATTCTGTCTGATTGGAATGATGTAAACACCATTGATAGTATCCATCTGGGTGTCTACTCAACAAACAATCAGTTGAATCAGTGGAATGGGAACGATTCTACGTGGTCTATTTGTGAGAGAGAGTAAAAAAAATTCAATTAGGCTGTAAATTTGGTAGGCGAGAACCTATGGAAAATCGTTTCAGGTATAATAACGTCGATGCATGAACTTAGAGGGTCAAAATGAGTAAAATAATACTACTTTTAATTTTAATAGGGGTTCAAGCCGCACAAGGAGCGACTTGCAAGCCCGTGGAAAATGAAGATTATGTTTTGTGGGAGGCTCAGAAAAACTGGGTTGGACAAACGGTGACGCCGTCCGCTGAAAACCCTGAGATTTCCTATCCTGTATTTGAGAAAACATCAGGCGAGTTGATTATTGGAGATTTAGAGCAAGATATTGTTCCTTTTAAGGCCAATATGACAATGTCATTTGAGACCGCGGAATTCAAAGAGCGATTCGAAAGACGCTGTCGCAATCAAACCATCTTGACCAGCCCTGTTCAAATTGGCAACGGTAACACGAAACGCGATGGATCTTTTAAAATTGAGCTTCCGATTCTTCCGTCGCTAGGATCTGAGATAATGAATCCTATCGCCGCAGCCGCCGATACCTTTGCTGTTAGCCTTTGGTTGGATGCCGAGGCTCGTGCCGTCTCATCCAATTTTCCAAAGACAGCCAGTGAAACGGCCGAAATATTTGAAAATATTTGGAACACTCAACTGGCCAACAAAGTGGGACTTGCAGAAAGCTTTAATGGAACAGTTGAGCTAAAGTTCGACACCAATGGAGCCTTGGCTTGTGACTTTCTTACCGGGAAAGCCAAAATCAAGTTTCGTCACTACGGTCAAAACCCTGAAACTCTTGTTCGTGAAGATCTGACAAGCCAAGAAGAGCTAGAAATGTTGTCTGACAAGGTTACAAAGGCCCAACCCAAGACCGATGCTTCTACGATGTTTGCGGCGGGCTTGGTAGCGGCTGAGGCCCAGTACCACGATGCTACTGAAAACTCTTTTGAGACCCTAGAACCGGTCATACTCACATTGTATGAATCGAAATCGGGTGGGAATCTGAATTTCGACAGCAGTGACTTTCAGTGTGCCATGGATCACACCGCTCAATTCCGTAAGGAAGCCAATTCTTTTACCAATGTTTTTGAAGTTGAAATTCAGGAGGGACTCTAAAATGAAAAGTCTTAAACTAGCCCCCATCACCTTGTTATCTGTACTGTTAGTCTTTGCCACCGCTTGTAGCTCAGGCGGAGATGAAAGTTCAAACTCGAACCCTCCGCCCGTTGACGACAAGCCGACTCCAGTTAAAAACTCTTTGTCCTGGGATGAGGCTCCCTGCCAGAAACAGAAAAACTGCAATAACTTCGTTCTTGAGATCAGCTTTGACCAATGGAAAACCATTCTGAACCAAACCGAAGCCGCTTGGGCACAGAAGTACAATGTCGATGCGTCTCAATCCACAGCCGATTCCAAAGCTCTTTATTGTGGAGCCATGATGTACCAATCTTTACGCGAAGAGGTAAACTTGAGTCGAGAACTTGGCGACGAAGAGCGAGCTCAGATTGTTGATTTTGCCGGCGAGATTATGGATTTGGCAGAATGCAAAAGAAGTCCGAATCTTAAAAAAGATATGGATGCCTATTTGAAAAAAACCTCGAACGATTAAAAGAGATTGCGTTTATTAGGATTACAGTTTTACCATTTTTTATGAAACTCGGGTTTCGAACCATCACCGTTCAAACTGTTATTCTTAATGGCGTTGAATTATCATATGACCTAGTCCACATGAGACAGGTCTCTGGAAATCTTTAGGATTTTTATTAAATCTTCGGGTCGCTTCATGAATGAATTGTGATATATTGACCTCTTTTCATAAGGAAAGTGGGAAATGATTTACATCGTTGGCGGTCTTCCTGGGGCTGGGAAGACAACTTATTCAAAAAAACTTGCAAAAGATAAAAGTGCCATTGTTTTCTCAACTGACGTCTGGATGAGTGATTTGTTTTGGATGGATCAAACACCGGGAGAGAACCCGCAGTGGGCGCTTGAGAGAACCAGCCGCGTTGAAAATAGAATGGTTAAAACATGCATCGAGCTGGCTTCAATAGACACCTCTGCCGTTTTAGATATTGGTTTTGTCAACTTGAAATGGCGTCAGAACACTTATCGAAAGCTAGAAGCAGCCAATGTTCCTTTCGAGGTTCATTTTTTAGAGGTCGACCGGGCCACGCGATGGGAAAGAGTTCAACAAAGAAATAACGAGAAAGGTGACACCTACTCCTTTAAAGTCACCGAGGAAATGCTTGATTTTATGGACAGCGTTTACGATCCCATCGAAAGCTCTGAGATGAGTGGGCAGCTCATCACTATAAAAAACCAGTAAGATGATTAACTCGATAAAAAGCCTGCAGGTTTATCATTGATTACAATCAACAACTTAGAATTTCTGATTGAAATACTCTTGATTCCCTCTATGAGTTTCTGAAATTTAAAAATATCGGGGGGAAATCCCCATCTTTAAAAAATCTTACTCCAAAATCAGACAACAGGAAAAACGATTACCACCTTACCTCTAGATAGCCTCAAGTTCTGATCTGGGTGAGAAACAGTAAAATCCAAGCTGGTGGATTCGACACAGCGAATCCACAAAAAGAACCAGATACTTGGGTTAATTAAAGACTTAGTTTTAAGCAGGGACGGATTCCGCCATTGCCGCCTTTGCCCCCGGGAGTCATTTGAGTTCCCAAGTAATCATTCAATTGGCCCGATTCCTGCTCTTGAACCATTTGCAGACAACTCCGGGAAGGCGTATCCAACTTTGGTTGCCATGTTTCAAGACCAGCCTTCACGACCTGCATGATCTCATCCTCTTCGGTCTGAAGGACTTGGTAGCGTAAAGGAACAAGAAAGCCCCACTCCAAATTCTGAGGATAGGTTTGAAATGAAACTGTGAGAGTCAGGTGATCTTTCGCTCCATTTTCCGGAGTCGCGTTGAAATAACCCTGACGTACGTATCTGAAAAGATCGAAGATGGGATCACCGGTCTTCTGTTTATTGGCCCCAAATACATCGACAGGCCACAGAAAATTGACGAAAAATGGAAGACGTTGAGAATTTGAATAAATCTTATTAAGGTTTCCTGCGGGAGAGAAAAAGTTGAAGTCCCCATGCGCACTTTGATGATAATCCGGCGCCAGCTCAAGCTTTTGCAGTATTCTTCTTTGTGAAAACCCACCAATCACCGAAGCAAACAGCTCATCATGAGAAATATAAGACTTTATAGAACTGTCGGAGTTGACAAATATTTGGTTCGCAAAATTTTCTATATCGACAAACTTATCACGATAAAGATGATCGATCTCGTGGCGTAGCGAAGCCAACATATTGTATGGCTTTTGATCAAAACCCAAATGAATACGACTTTTTAAACAATCGTAGAAACCAGTGATTTGATAGTCCCCCGAAAGTTCGGCTGTCCACATTTCAGATTCATGGGCTTGCTGTAGTTTTTCTCTTTCGGAGCGGTCCAAGGGTTTTATGATCCCTTTTTCGACAAGATACAGAACTAGGACTTGGTTCTCATTGCCGTACTCGACTCTTAGGTCGTTGTTGGGTTCATCGACGATTGAGTAACTGTCCGCCGACAGCCCTGATAACATCACAAGATAAGAGTTCCAAAGTGTCTGTGGGCAACGAGACTTTTTAAATCTCTCTTGAATCTGCAAAAAGCTTTGTTGTGCAGCCGAGTACTGACGGTCAAAGAACTGCGATTCATAATCATCAAGAGTTTGCTTCAGGCCCTCGATCTCAGTTGAACAGTCGGCGTAGCCTGACACCCATTGGTAGAAGGGAATCGTTTTTTGGGCCTTGAAGTCTCTGCCGTGGGAAGCAGCCCCGTTTAAAAAATCCGCACGTAAGACGCTTGGCCAAATCAATAGAAAAACTAATATTTTAAAGGTCATCCGAAATGGACTATCACAAAAATCAATAATTCTGCATTATCATTCGAAGCATTCTGACTCTCTGCTATATTTTATTCAAATGACTGAAATAATTTTAGATATCGTCAAACTTGAAGAGGCACTATAATAAAGCGTAAGATTTCTCTTCTGTATTTCGCGAAACCGATCCTTACCTTGCAAACATATAGAATATTTAAGAATTTTAGGATATCGAAATGTCGTACTGTAAAGCCATCAAGAATATGAAAGAACCCTCTAAGAATTTGCACAAGGAGTATCACGACTGTGAATATGGCTTCCCCATTCACAATGATAATGAGCTCTTTGGGAGATTGATTCTTGAAATCAACCAAGCCGGGTTAAGCTGGGAGACGATTTTAAAGAAAAAAGACAATTTTAGAAAAGCCTATAGTCACTTCAATATTAAGAAAGTGGCCAAGTATACAGATAAAGACCGCAAAAGATTGTTAGAAGATGCCGGTATCGTGCGCAATCGCTTAAAAGTTAATGCTGCCATCGAGAATGCCAAGGCCATCCTTTTGATGCAAAAAGAGCATGGGTCATTTGAAAAGTGGATTGAAGCGCACCACCCTCTTAAAAAAGAAGAATGGGTGAAGCTTTTTAAAAAGAATTTTAAATTTACTGGTGGCGAAATTGTTAACGAATTCCTTACCAGTATCGGAGTTTTGCCTAACGCTCATGACAAGAAGTGTCCAATTTACAAGAAAACACTAAAAGAAAAGCCTTTATGGAGCCTTCCATTAAGGTAGTTGAATTTCTTGAATATCAGCTAATTATCTGATGCAGTGTTGACTCCTAGGGATCCACTCACCCTTTGTTAATATTAAGGTGAATAGGAGTAGGTTTTTCCAAACTCAGGAACGATGAAACGCTCTTCCGAAATGCTGTTGGCCTCCAACGCCTCTTTCAATTTTATTGGAGGATCATCGATGGCTTCGTCAGTAAGGCCGGCGAAGGTTCCAAAATGGATACCTATAGCATTGGTGGAACGAACGTCCTGAAAGATCTTTACCGACTCGGAGGGATTGATATGAGCATTCTTCATAAATTCTCTGGGCTCGTAGGCCCCGATGGGAATCAAGGATAGGTCCATACCGCCAAGTTTTTCGTGAATCATTTTAAAGACTTTTCCGTAACCCGTGTCGCCAGCAAAGAACACCTTCTTTTTGCCATGAATGACAAAGCCTCCCCACAGCGTTTCTCTTTTATCTCCTGAGCCTCGGGCCGACCAGTGTTGTACTGGCACGAATTGAATTTGGATGTCGTTAAAATTTTCCTTTTGCCACCAATCCACTTCGATCACATTATCAATCCCATTTTCATTAAGAAGAGGCTTATTACCGAGACCAACATAGATTTTCGGGCTCCAGCGGTCAGAGATCATTTTAAGACTGGGGATATCAAGATGATCGTAATGATCATGACTGACTACAACGGCATCGATCGGTGGCAGGTCTTCGAATGCAATGCCAGGCTGAATAACTCTCTTGGGGCCAATCCAACTGAATGGAGAGGAACGCTTAGAAAATTGCGGGTCGGTCAAAAGGTTCAGACCATTCATTTGAATCAGAACTGTGGCATGATTAATTACGGCCACCTTAAGCTCTTCAGAACGTTGGACCTCAGGTTGAAAGAAATTTTGTTCAACTTTACCTGGCCAGGGTTCTCTATAAAACAGAGCACTGACCTGCCACTTTAAGACGTCCCACAGGTTCTTGTCGGGAAATGGTTCTATATTTTGAAACTTTCCGTTAGAAAATGGTGCAACGATATCTTCTGGGTTTTTTGAAACTTTTTTAGGACTGCCGCAAGCGGCTAAGAATGAGGCGATGATTGTGAACTGCAGAAACTTCATATTCAATATATTGACCGATACCACCCCCATATACAATGAGTTTTCTAGATACAAACTCTTTTAAGTGCGCTAGACTCTAGTCATCTTTAACCTCCTACACTTTTCTCTAAGAGCCATTATGACCGAACTGAAAATAGTAACTTTTAATATTCGATGCTTTGGTTTTGATGGCGACTATTTTGGAAGACGTCGTGCTGAATCACGGATCCCCCATTTAAAAAGTTTTATCGATGCTAATTTTTCTGATGCCGACGTTTTTGTTTTGCAGGAGATCATGAATCCCCACATTATACATAAAATTCTACCAATGGGTTTTAAAACTTATACCTATGAACATGATTTTGATCGCCATATGTTCATTGTCCTTGCTTGCAAAAAAGGCTTTGAATTCCAATCTTTTCAAACCGTTGACGGTACAGCCCTGGATGACACTCGATCGCGCCCGGCTGCTTACGCTCAACTTTTCAAAGACAATAAACCCCTTTTAGATGTGATTGGTGTTCATTTAAAGTCGAAACACGATCATACAAAAGAGCGACTAGAACAGTGTCAGACGATATCAAAATTTATTGAAAAGCTACCCGCCGATCTCCCCAAAATTATGACGGGTGATTTTAATAGCCATGCCAAAGAAAAAACGCTGAAAGCAAAAGACGACCTCACTTATATAAAAGAGATCTTTAACAACCAACTGACTCTCGCCGACCACGACAAGCCGACTTATCTTTCTGCGGCTGATACTATGAAATTGGATCATTTCTTTACCCAAGGTGTCCATGTCTTGGATTTGAATGTCTATGATCTCCCTGATTACGCCACCACCTCGCCTTTTAAAAAATTCTACGATGAAATTTCTGATCACTTACCTGTAAGTATTAAAATAAAACTTTAGAACACGCAGCGCCACTATTCCTGTTTCGAAAGGGGCCTCCCCATGATCAGAAACCTACAAGACTATGAAATATCACTGTTAGGATAATAAGATTTGATTTATCCCTCCCATTTTTAAACCCTGCCAGTTCTCATTGCCACAAAAGGCTATTCGAGATACCCCTTTAAATATGGATTCTTTGTTTAAAATTTACATCGATGCTGATGGGTGTGCTGTTAAGGATGAAGTTTATAAAGTGGCCGAGCGTTATCAATTGATGGTGATTGTGGTCGCTAACCAGTATCTGAATGTCCCAATGAGTGTGAATATCCGAATGGAAGTGGTTTCTGATGGTTTTGATGCCGCTGATGACTGGATTGTTGATCAGATTTGCGCTAACGATATTCTTATCACGTCTGATCTCCTGCTGGCGGACAGAGCGATAAAAAAGCAGGCCCGAGTTCTTGGTCCCAAGGGCAACGAGCTTGATCAGGAAAACATTGGTAGTGCTTTGGCGGCAAGAGAGCTTAA
>CAXRIX010000015.1:0-16816 GCA_964230555.1 Bdellovibrionales bacterium | reverse complement strand
CAGCGGCTCGCCAGCGATTCGAAGCTCATTTCACGGTTGATAAAATGGTTCAAGCCTATCAAGGACTCTACGAGCAAACGGCTCAGCCGGCAAAACAAGCGGCCTAGAATATAACTTTCTCGCCAATGGTCTAGTTTGAGGGGTCAGTGGCTAAAGTCTCAAATTCAGCACGCCGAAAAGATCTTGTAGCATTTTTATATATCCGACAAAGGAACGAATATGAAATCTTTTAAACTGTTTTTAACAATGATGGGTTGCTTGAGTCTTGTCGTACAGACAGCATTTGCTAGCGTGACTTATGATAAGAAGCAATTGAAGCAATTGAATCAATCGGCCACGATGCAGTTCATGGCTGACTCTTTAAAGGAAGTTTTTCCAACTCAGGAAGACCACAGAGTCATCAACTATGAATTTGTAAAGATGCAAAAGCTTTCAGAAAATTGGTTGTGGAGATTTGAAGTTCAGGGAGATTCGATTGCGTTTCGAGTCAACGGTAAGGTTCAGGCTCTTTTAAAGCCAGTCTCAGCCGACGGTCGTTCTTTTGAAATGAATGGTAAACAAATTGATATTAAGAAAGGTATGAGCTTTCGCGCTTTCTTGTCGAAAGTAGAAGGCGCTATGGCGAGCAACACGCGTCCGCTAGAAAGCCTTTTCATCGAACGTGCCGAAGCGATTTGGCCTGTCCTAATCGCTGCAGGTATTGGTGGCTTAATCGGTTATAGCTTTTGTGCTACACCTGCAAGTGCTGGTGAGCGTGAGTGTCGCAGTGGAAACTGTGGACAAAATGGCAACCGCAGAAGTTGTGTCCTTAGCCGTACACCCCCTTTTAGCTCAAGCCAAATGGTGACTTCATTCAGCCGTTGGAACCCCAACCGTTGTCGTCCAAGTCGTGGTTACGACTACAACCGAGCCGGATGTTTCCATAACGTTCAGTCTTGTTACTATTGGAAGGTCGAACATCCACGGGCTCGTCAACACGCTTTTGGACGTCGTCTAAGCCCTCAACAAGGTCGTAACATTTGTGAAGCTCTAGAAAGACATTGGCAGTGCCGCAATGGCGGAACACCGCCGCCGCAAGCTTACCCACAGCCGCAGCCTCAAGATCCTGGTTTTGGACAGATCGTTGGTGAAACTTGTCCAAAAGATGATTGTGCAAACATCGCGCGTCTTGCCAACCAAGGGAACAATGCTTGTCGTCAGAAGTATGAGCAGCAGTGTCGCACTCCGGACTATAACCAGTACGACAGCGAGCGATAGCAAACAATTCAAAAAAGAGAATAAAAAAAGGGAACCTCAGGTTCCCTTTTTTCGTTTTAAATGAATGGAAAGATTATCTTTCCACAGGTTGGCGTTGCTGTTGTCGGTTGCCGCCACCGAAAAGTCCGCCCACCCAATTGAAGAATCGCCTAAAGGGATTGACAGCTCTTTCGCTCTCACGATTGCGGGCATCAACTTGACCTTGGGTGAATGTTTGAGCATTGCCTGAAACGGGCTCGTTGCGTCCCATACGAAAACGTTCGTCGCGGTCAAAAGAACACGCCGGGCGACCTCCGTACTGAGCCAAAGGCGGTCCATAGCCACCGAAGCGGAAGTTCATATTGTTATGGCCCACACGGCGAGCCAAGTCGTAAAGCGCTTTGGCATTCTCAGGCTCCAATCGAACACAACCACGGGAGGCCGGGTAACCTGTGACATCTTCACTACCGTGGATAGCAAAGTCATTGGCCGCATCCACCCAAATAACATTGGTCATCCATGCATCGGCCCAAGCCGCCGATCGTCCTTCACCCGTCACCTGGTGCAATTCGTTGACCAGGTTGCTGCCGCCGCTAGTGATGGTTCCGGCTGGGTTCAGACGAAGCATATTGCCTCCGGCTTCAGCCAAAACACTTTCATCAGAAATTCTTCGAAAATGGGTAAAGTCCATTTCGTTCCAGGCCCCCGGTGAAGTCAGCCAGTTTGTCGGTTGGGTTGAGAAAGGTCCGACACCATCGTCGTAGGGGTTATTAAAAAAGGTATCGCCACAGTCTTGGTTTTGGTCGCGGCAAACTTCGCCGCGTTGCTGACTCTGACAAACTCGTGGACAAACATTTCGCAAAACGACTTGGGTTCTAAACTGCCCTGAACTGGCATCACACTGGATGTCGACATCAACCCGAGTTCCTGGTGGAATGCGGTTGAAGTAGGGGTTCCAGTTGAAATTGGGATCTCCGTTATTGTAGCGACGAGCCACACAGGGTGTGGTGCTTGAGTTGATAGCGGTGGTGCCGTTGCAGTGATTTTGTTGGATCATCTGGCCGACCCAGTTTCTATGGGCTCGATTCAGGTTTGGTAGATAGCGATTGAGGTTTTCAATAGCCGCTGGTGCTCGGCTGGCGGCCGCATTGGCATTTTCATTGGCTTGCGAAATAATAAAAGTTCCAAGCCCCATGACCATAAATGTGGATATTCCGAGAAAGTGTTTAGGGGACCATGAACTTAAGTATTTAATGAATTTCATATTCTCACCTCGTCTTTCTTATTCTATCGAAAAGACTGCCTCTTTTTGAGAATTATCTCGTTCTGACACAGACCTGGGCCTAATGATTTCGATTTTTTTAAAAAAATCGATACAAGTGTTTTAGTTATCCTAGACCTAGGCCGAAGAGAACTGTGGGTAACATGGGGAAGATATGACTTGGAACACAATTCCGCAGCCACAGATGCTGCAAGTGAATCAAATTCTAGAAGCTCTGAAGAAGTATGATATAGCGACCTACCAGCACTGTGTGCGGGTCTCGCAATTGTGTCGCTTTTTAGCCGACGCCGCTCAACTTCCAGAGGAAGATCAATTAAAGGCCCAGTTTTCCGGCCTCTTGCATGACGTGGGAAAGATGAAAATTCCCCAAAATGTATTGAACAAGCCTGGCAAACTGACGGACGATGAGTACGATCTAATGAAACGACACGCAATTTTTAGTGCCGAGTTGATCGCACCATTAGAAGAATCCCAGTTTTTTCGTGAAGTGCGACTGAATGTTCTGCACCACCATGAGAGAGTGGACGGACAGGGATACCCCTTTGAATTGGACGGGGAGCAGGTTCCTTATATTTCGCGATTGATTTTGATTGTCGACACAGTCGATGCGATGACACAGACCCGAGCCTACCGTAAAGGTTTGCCAATGCATGTGGTTTATAAAGAACTGGATAAATTCTCAGGATCGCAGTTTGACGGGGAGTTGGTCGAAGTTTTTACCAAAGCCTATCAAAAGCTGTTGGAAGATCAAAAACGCTCGCGCATTATTTCACTACCAACCAAATCAAAGCAGGCTGCCTAAAGAATTTTTGACAGCTGAGGCGCATCTTTCTTGCGCCTTGAGATGTTGAATTAGGTAAGTGAACTGAGGACTTTAATTTGAGTCCTCGGCGTTTCATATTTGTTCTCAATGAGCCAGTGACTTTGATGCGCTGTTTGGAGGACGTTCTCGATCGAAGAACTCTCCCGGTTGATGTTTTGATTGATCTCGTCTTTTCAAGACCGGGCTCCTGCCCTTGCTGGTATTTCACCCTTCGGGTGAAAGCGCGTCACGCTTACCAGAGTCCTGAAAAGACGAGATCAATCAAAAGATCAAATCGAGAGTTTTCGGGTCTACAAACCTTTGAAATCTATTAAAGTTAGAAGTGCATTTTGACTTTATCGAGAATCTCTCGTGTGGTCTCTTCGTCCGGAACTTCTCCCAATTCAAGAAGATCAGCCACATGTTGCGGGTGGGACAATCCCATCACAATGGAGTGAATTTCGGGAAGCGACAAATACAAGCGAGTCACTTTATTGGAAAGCTTGTTTTCATCCTCTAGAACCTTACACTCCTCATTCAGATAAAGACAGATCTGGTTGGTGCGCAAGTTAGCAATCCCTTGCAGACTGTCCGTTACCAAGCCAAAGAGCGTGTGAAGTCGATTGACGTAGTTGACCTTCCAGTGGTTCCACTCGGGTGAGTGGGGAAGCTTTTCAATGCTCGACTGCATGCTGGGCATGATTTGCTTTTGTAAATAAACATTCCATTTCCACCAATCGCTAATTTTATTTAAATTGCTGCGAAGCAGGTGGCCCCATTTCAGTTCATTGTGTTCTGGTAGCTTTTCAAATAGCTCTTTTTCAAGTTCAATCACTTCCATTAAAACTTTATGCATTCTTCCTTTAACAGAAACTTCATCCTTACCCGGAAAAGTAATAAAGTGATGAACCTTGTCGCGGTGATGGCTGGTCAGAGGGCGACAGGTTAATACCCCCATATCATGCAGTTTTGCGGCATGAAAAAAGGTTTTCTTATTCTGATTTTGTTGAAAAAGAGGAGTCGTCTCAAATAAGTTGAATGGCACCTGGGTTACAGAGAAGTGATGATTTGGAGAAATCGATTCTGCCAACGCAATAATTTCTTCCAAATCTAAAAAGTCTTTTGAGATCTCTTTTTTCAAAAATCCGCTTGAACTGATGCCATAGTGCCCAATGCGCCCCTTGGCGACTTCAACCTCAAGATGTTCAAAAGCTCGTCGTAGGTACGACATAAAGTTGTCTTTTGATTTCAATATTTTCAATAAGTGCTCAGGGTTTTGAATCAGAACTAAATTGACTTTTTCAGATTGCAAACGACGAAGAGACAGCGTCAGTTGTGACTCGATATATTCAGGAGTCAGACAATAGCTTAAGCGGTCGCTGATTTTATAGGAGCCAGGGATTTGCGCGCCTCTTTGATGTTGCATTTGCATCTCTTGTAATGTGGCACCTTGAACCAGGCCAAGCTTTGTGCACAAAACGATTTCTTCTTTCTGTTTCGGGTAGAGCGCGAGGTATTCTCTTAAAGCTTCGCCGATGACGATCTCAGAAGCGCCATTCCCATAAGCACCACTGGTGTCGATAAAGTGCACACCACTGCTTAAAGCTTGAAACAATGTTTCTTTATAAATGCCATTTTCCGGTGTTAAGCGCAGGCTCCCAAAGCAAATGGGAGACACCATAAGTTCGGAACGACCCAATCTTCGTTTCTCAAGATTAATATGAGAACGGAGTGGTACAACAACATCATCATTTTTAGCAGCTAATCCCATAACCTCATATCGGCATGCTGCTGAAAAGAATCACCAGACTAGAGTATTGAAATATCCCATTGGCGAAGGATCGAGACTAAAGAGAGGAGAGGGAGGCCTACAATCGAACTGTGGTCTTTAGTTTCGATTTCAGAAAACAAATTCATCCCCTTTTCCTCGATCTTGTATCCTCCGGCACAGCCTAAGGGCTGGTCGAGGTCGACGTACCTCTTGATCTGCTCGGAGGTCAGGGGTCGCATTGTCATTCTTGCGACAACAGTCGTCTTTTCGATCTGATCCTTGTTGATCAGACAAAGTCCGGTGTGAAGTTCATGGGTTTTTCCCTGCAAGAACTGCAAGCGCTCAACACAAGCGGATTTGGTTTCAGGTTTTGAGAAACTTTCGCCGCCAAATATCAACATTTGATCGGAGCCGATCACCAAACTGTCCGGCTGTTGATGGGCGATCTTCTCAGCTTTCTTAAAAGCCAAGTGCTCCGCCAATTCAATCAGATGACCTTGCCATTTTTTTTCAATGTCACGCTCGTCGATATTCGGAGAGATGCATTCAAAATCAAACCCCAGCTTTTGCAGCTGCATTTTTCGAAAGGGTGACTGGCTAGCTAGGATGATTTTTTTAGGCATAATATCCTTGTAACTGGCTTTGTAGCGTCTTTAAACTGAGTGTATCTTGGGTTCCTTGCTTGAGGTCTTTAAGAACGTACTCCCCGGATTGAATTTCGTCGCCAAGAATCAAAGCGTGACTGCAGCCTCGCTTGTTAGCCTTTTTCATTTGTTTTGAAATGTTTCCGGAGTAGATCGTTTGCGCAGGAATACCTTGATCGCGTAGCATTTCTAATGTTTCTAAAAGGTAAGTCTTAGCATTCTCTGTGGCCACCAAAACGGCCACCGTTTCATGTTGGTTTTTCGGTTTTTCTAAAAGCAAAGCCAAGCGATCGGTCCCAGCGGCCCAGCCCACACCCGGAGTGCTAGGTCCGCCCATCATCTCGATCAACCCATTGTAGCGTCCACCAGAGAGAACAGCATTTTGTGACCCGAGGTGAGAGGTTACAAATTCAAAAACTGTATGGTTGTAGTAATCCAATCCTCGCACCAGTCTTGAATTGATGTTGTAGGGGATCTGCAGGGTCTCTAACCCTTTAATCACCTCGGAAAAGAAGTCTTTTGACTCGGGGCTGAGTGAATCTTCAAACTCGGGGGCACCGACTATAATTTTTTGATCATTCTCATCTTTAGAGTCGAGAATTCGCAAAGGGTTTGACTGCAGTCGTTTTTGACTGTCTTCCGAGAGTTCGGCCTTGTATTTTTCAAAATATTCTACCAATTTGGCGCGATACTGATCGCGACTTTTATCGTCCCCCAACGTATTGATCTCAAGGCTCACTTTGTTGGTGAGGCCACAGGCTTTAAAAAAATTCCATGCGCAAGCCACCACCTCAATGTCAGCCATAGGATCGGCCACTCCGATTAATTCAACACCAAACTGACGAAACTGACGGTAGCGACCCTTTTGTGGGCGCTCATGTCGAAACATGGGGCCAGAGTAGAAGAGTTTTAAGGGGAGGTCGCGCAGCATGCTATTGGATATGACGGCCCGAGCCACTGAGGCTGTGCCCTCTGGTCGAAGGGTGAGTGAATCACCACTTCGGTCCTCAAATGTATACATTTCCTTGTTAACGATATCCGACTCATCACCGAGAGTTCGCTTAAAAACTTGGGTGAATTCAAAAATGGGGGTCTCCATTTCCTGAAAATCGTAAAGGCGTGCCGTGTGGCGAAATTGTTGGTCGATTTCGCTAAAAAGTTGGGCCTCATCGCCAAAAATATCGCGGGTTCCTCGCACCGTTTGCAGCTTCATAGACAATCCTCAATTCCCTTGCATTAATAGGTTCTTATAACGTTTTCTCGACATCGAGTCCACCAATTGAACAACAATTGAAACCGATCGCCCCGGATTTGCCAGTTTAAGGGTTTCTGCTTGTTCTCCTAGGCCTCGATGGCTATACCTGACGTCTCTTGAAAGGAGATCTACAATGTCAAAACACCTCGTAGCCATTCTATTTTTTCTGCCAACTCTGGCCTTTGGGGCCTCCAAAAAGGTGGATGCGTCTGAACTGACGGTCTATACCTCCAGAAAAACTCATTTGATTGAGCCTATTTTGAAAGCTTATCACGACAAAACGGGCGTAACCATCAACCATGTCAATGGCGATGACGGTGTCCTTATTCAAAAGCTAAGCCAAGAAGGCGAAAAAACCAACGCTGATCTGTTAATCACTGTGGATGCTGGAAATCTTGCTAACGCTGCCGACAAAGGACTTCTTGCCACCATCGATTCGAAAGAACTTTTAGATAAGGTGGGAGAGAAGAATCGCGGAGCTGATAACAAGTGGATCGGTTTGTCTCTGCGAGCGCGGACGATTTTCTATAACAAAAAATCGGTGAAGGCCTCGGATTTGAAAGGTTACGCCGATTTGGCTGACCCCAAGTGGAAAGGCAAGTTGTGTTTGCGAACCAGTCGTAAAGTCTACAATCAGTCATTGGTAGCCGCTATGATCGAAAAAAACGGCAAAGAAAAAACCAAGAAAGTTGTTAAAGGATGGGTCGACAACCTGGCAAAACCTGTGTTTACAAGTGACACTCAACTTTTAGAAGCCATCGACAAAGGCATTTGTCAGGTTGGTATAGCCAACACGTACTACTTGGCGAGATTGGTTGAAGAGGGACAGGCAAAAAATGTGAAGGTCTTTTGGCCCTCAAAAGAAGTCGGTGGGGTTCACGTGAATGTTTCTGGTGCTGGAATCGTAAAAGCCAGCGATCAAAAACAAGAGGCCATGAAATTTTTAAATTGGCTAGTGACCGACGAAGCCCAACAGATTTTTGCAGGTGTGAATCACGAGTATCCTGTGATTGAAGATGTTGAAGTGACCAAGGTGTTGAAGAAGTGGGGAACCTTTGAAAGAGAACCTGTGCCTTTAAAGGCGATTGGACCTCTTCAGAAAAAAGCGGTTCTGTTAATGGATTCTGTTAAGTACCGATAATGTTGAAGAACTCCAGCCGATGGGTGGCCAATAGTTTCCTTTGCCTGTTTTTGCTCTTACTGTTGGCGCCTCTGCTGGCTTTGTTTTCAAGCCCTCCCTCATCAGACCCCATAGTCGGAGACCTATTTGAGTTGGCTCGAATTAACACAGTTGTTTTGGCTTTGGGTGTGTTAGTTTTGACAAGCGTCCTCGGTGGGGCCTTCGCTTATATTCACAGTTTCTACCGTTATCCCGGTCAAAAAATACTCCACGCTTTTATGCTGATGCCCTTGGCCTTTCCGGCTTATGTCTTAGCATTTATATATCTTGGAGCCCTTGGGCCGAGCACTCATTGGTCAAGCTACTTAGAGGTCCAGGGCGAATTGTGGTTTTTGATCGTCATATTAAGCATGGCTTTGATGCCTTACGTGTATTATTTTTCATGCCTTGGTTTTAGAACAATCTCTCAAAGTGAGGTTGAAACCGAGATTTTATTGTCAGCTGGCAAGTGGAGATTTTTTAAGGCCAATGTGGGGCCAAAGTGGCTACCATTTCTAATTTCCTCTCAAATTCTCGTGCTCTTCGAAGCTCTTTCCGACTTCGGCGCCGCCAGTGTCGTCAATGTGCCCGTCATTACCACCATGATTTACAAGTTGTGGTTTGATCTTTTTTCGTTTGCCGGAGCCGTCCAGCTTTCTTTAAAGTACTCGTTGCTTATATTGGTTTTTCTGGTGGTCGAGCTTGTATTTAAAGGCTTTCAAGATCGAGGCATGAGCACACACCGTGACCCTCTTCAAGGTCAGCCACTGGGAGTTCTTGCCCGAGTTGTAGTCTTAACTATGATGTTACTTTTTGTTGCTTTGGCTTTTCTTTGGCCGACTCTGCAAATCGGGCTTTGGGCTGTTCAGGGCAGCCAGTTCAGCCTTTGGTGGGATACTTTCGAAGGTGCTTTCAATACCGTGTTTATTGGTGCCACCGTCGGTGCTTTGGTGGTGCTTTTAGCCTGTGCCATTCAGATTCCTTTGCGATTGAAAAACTTGAATCCGAAATTGTGGACGGTCTTTTCAACTATTGGTTACAGCATTCCCGGAAGTATTTTAGCGGTTTCAATATATGGACTTTTATTGAAAACAACCGATTCGATCACTTCTGAATTTTTATTGGTTGGGCTTGTCGTCGGGTTGGTTTATAAATTTTTAACAGTAGCCATGCGGCCTATTGGCGAAACGGTTTACTGCCTGCCGCAAGACCTCATCGATATTTCTCGGGTTCTCAACGTTTCCTGGGGACGGAAAATTCGCGACTTTTTCTATCCATCTCTTAAGGAGTCTTGTATTGTGGCGCTGCTTATGGTGATTATAGAAGTCATGAAAGAGATGCCACTGACCCTTATGCTCGCTCCCTCAGAATTTCAGACCCTTTCTATCAAGATCTTTAACTTCACCTCGGAAGGGGAGTGGGAGAAAGCCGCCTTACCCAGTCTGCTACTGATCACGGTAGGCATTGTTTCGGTGAGTTTAATCAATTTGCGGAGAACTCAGGTATGAGCGTGGCCATGGAATGCCGAAATATTAACTATTCTCACCCTGGTAAGCAGGTCCTTTCTGATTTCAATTGCCGTATTGAAAGTGCCGAGGCGGTGGCTATTTTAGGTCCCAGTGGATGCGGGAAAACCAGTCTGTTGCGTCTTTTAGCAGGTCTAGCGCGTCCCGACAGTGGAGAGATTTTACTGCGCGGAGAAGTCATCGCAGATGGCCAAACCTTTGTGCCACCAGAAAAGCGAAGTGTTGGGTTTGTGTTTCAGAATTTTGCCCTTTTCGAAAAGGTTTCAGTGGAGCGGAATATCTACTATGGTTGCAAGACCCAGTCTGACAAGGAAGAGGCGCGACGTCTCATCGATCTGATGAATCTGCAAAATCACCTGCAAAAGAAGCCCTACCAATTGAGTGGGGGAGAGAAGCAGAAAGTTGCGCTTGCGCGAACCCTAGCATTGCGTCCCGATATCTTATTGATGGACGAACCGTTCTCCAGTATTGACCCCGGGCAAACTCAATTTTTAATCAAGGAAATTAAGCTGCTATTCAAGGAATTAAAGATCACTTCGCTCATGGTCACCCATTCACCCCAAGTCTCCGAAAAATTCTCCGACCGAATTATTAATATGCCCACTACTTAAAAGGTATTTAAGGTTTTTTTGAAGGTACGTTGAGACATTTTAAGTATTCTTTAATAGTTTCCTCCCAGCCCATATTAAGAGCATCGCAGACCAAAGCGTGACCGATGGAAACTTCTTTAAGATTATTAATATTAGCGCTAAAGTAAGCTAAGTTTATGAGGTTTAAATCATGTCCAGCATTGATCTCCAAGCCGATTTGCGAGGCCACTTTCTCGCACTGCTGATAAACTTTGATCTCTTGAGAATAAGTTCCTGCGGAATAAGAGTCTGCATAAGACTCAGTATAAAGCTCAATCCTTTCGGCTCCTAACTCCCGAATTGCAAGAAGTTCGTTCATAGAAATAGAGTGAGGGTCGACAAAAAGAGAGACGCGAATATTTTTGTCTCTTAGTTTACCAATTGCCATTTTTAAGATTTCTTCATTGTTCTCAAGTTTCCAGCCGGCATTGGAAGTTAAAACATCAGGTGGATCTGGTACGAGTGTGCACTGGGCTGGTAAAATTTGACAGACTTTCTCAAGGAAGTAGGTATTTGGGTAGCCCTCGACGTTGAGTTCAACTTCAATATTAGATTTCAATTCATGGACGTCTGGCCAGCGGATATGTCGGCCATCAGGGCGAGGATGGACGGTGATTCCTTGAGCACCAAAAGAAATAATCTTTAATGATTCATCCAGGACGTTTGGCAAGTTTCGGCCTCGGGCATTCCTGAGGGTCGCTATTTTATTTACATTTACACTCAGTTTCGTCATTTTTCATCACCTTAGCCTAAAGTCTAATACCTAAAAAATGTGGTTCGTTCAAGATAAAAAGTCCTCTTAAGTTTGGTGAAAATTCAAGTAATTCCTTCCCTTTACCGATGATTGAAGAGTTAGGAGAGTAGTGTGTCCAATATGATTGATCAGCTTTATGCAAGTCATACTCTTTTCGATTTGATTCTTAGAATGCAGGAAACCTATCCGCAAAGAGACATTGTTACAATCGAAAGAGAAAACGAAGCAAGAACATTTACTTACGATGAAATAGTAAAAGAGTCCCAAAAGTTAATACCTACAATTAAAAGGCAGACAAATGTCGGAGATAGGGTAGTAATTGCGACAGGCACTTCTCAGGAATTTATTATTTCATTTTTTGCATGTCTTCTTAGTGGCAGAATTGCTGTGCCTGTTCCTATTGAAAAAATGAACAGTCGGTATTCAAGATTAGGAAGTGTACTTAAAGATTGCAATCCTAAGCTTATCTTATTTCGTACGGAGTATGATAGAGAAATAATGATTGGAGTTGATTCATTCCTAAATCAAGTTAAGTCCTTTGTATTCGAGAATGGAGTGATGGAAGGTTCAGATTTCTCTTTTGTGACTTCTATTGATGAGAATGCTGTAGCTTTAATTCAGTATACATCTGGTTCAACATCGAGTCCTAAAGGGGTGGTACTAACCCATAAAAATATTATTTCAAATCTTCGGATGATACAGGTTGGAATGAATGTCACAGGCGATGACCGGATTGTTTCTTGGCTTCCCCTGCATCACGATATGGGGCTTATTGGAATGCTTCTTACGTTTTTTTCTACAGGAGCCCACACTCTGATTTATCCTTATCAGGAGTTTTCAAGAAATCCTGTTGAGTGGCTTAAAAAGATTGAAAAGTTTTCAGCCACTTTATCCGGAGCGCCCAACTTTGCATTTGATATTGTTGCTAAAAAACTTCAAAAAGGAAAGAGTTCTCCGATCAATCTTGAAAAACTAAGACTTCTGTATTGTGGGAGTGAGAGAATTCAGAAGCAAAGCATTGAAAGATTTTATGCTTCAAAGGCTATTCATAATCTTTCTGTTGATACATTTTTCCCCTGCTACGGACTTGCGGAGGCAAGCCTCTACGTTTCGGGAGATCATGTAAATCCGAGTCAATTGCTGATTCATACGGATGGTTATCCGTCTTGCGGAACAATTGCCAATGGGATTCATGTTAAAATTCTAGATAATAAGGGAAACTCTATAGCCCCCGGTAGTCCGGGATTAATTCACCTTTCCGGTGATTCTATTTCGCCCGGATATTGGAGTGAAATTGCTGATAGTATTAATCAGGGTCAGGTAGGTACTAATAGATCTAGTTACTTGAATACGGGTGACCTGGGGTATATTAAAAACCAACATCTAGTCATTACTGGGCGTCGAAAAGATCTGATAAAAATTAGAGGCCGAAATATTTATCCAGAGGATATTGAGAACCTTATTGAGAACAAGTGTAAATATTTTTCTACAAATTCAGTAGTAGCTTTCGGTGATCTTGAAGGTGAAACTGAGGTTATTAAAATTGTTGCTGAAATTGAACGATCTTATCGAAAGATACCCGCTGAGATAATATTCTCTTCTATCCAAAAAATATTGAGTGCGGAAGGATTCTCTGCTTCAGAAATATGCGTAGTTTCACCTATGTCACTGCCAAAGACATCGAGTGGGAAAAAGCAAAGACTATTAACAAAGAAAAAGTTTGATTCAAAACAATTAAAAGTCATCCATCATAATGAGGTTTCGCAAGTGCAATTTGATAATTTGAATTTCACTGAGGATAATCTAGATCTTATTGAATTGGAACTGAGGGATAATATTGATTTTGGTCTTGCGAATGAGCGAAGGACTTTTCCGGCTAATTTGCTTGTTTTGCTAAAAAAACATAATTTATTGACTTGTTTTATAGATAAAAGAGTTGGAGGCCTTCAGTTAACATCTTCAGATTTCCTGAAAATTGGTCGGCGCTTGGGTAAAATCGATCTTACCCTCGGTAGTCTGGTAGGTAATCACAACACAATCGGGATTCTTCCAATAGTAAAAAGCGAAAACTTCGATAGAAAAGAAGAAGTGCTGAATGCTGTAGCCAATGATGGAGCTATGGCCGCCTTTGCTCTAACGGAGCCCTCTGCTGGTGCAAACCCAAGGGGAATGAAAAGTGTGGTCAATACTAAGTCAGGCAAAATATTATTAAATGGTGAAAAGGTCTGGATCGGAAATGCCGGGATCGCTCGATTTATCACAGTCTTTGCTAAAGAAGAAATTCAAGGTGAGGAAAAGGGTATTTCTGCCTTTCTCTTAGATAAACATAAGCATAAGTTTCAAGTATGTAGTGAGCAGTTAACGCTTGGCCTCAAGGCCATGCCTCAAAACCGACTAAAATTCCATGATGTTGAGTTAACAGAAGAAGATCGACTTTCATTGCCAGGGCGGGGGCTTGACCTTGCTTTCTATGCTATGGATTATGCTCGCTTTGGACTATTGGCCCTTGCTGTTGGTGGAATTGAAGCAGCGCTTGAGAAGGTTAGTCTTTATGCAAGGTCGAGGGATATATGGGGTGGAAGGCTTTATGATAATGATGTTTTTCGTCTTCATTATCGGGACTTTTTGGAGAAAAAGAATCTCATGCTTGTATTGGCAAAGCATATTGCTTTTAAATACGATACTGAAGGGAAAGTAGACCCTGGGCTTTCTTTGACTGCAAAAATAATATGTGGAGAGTGGACATTCGAAATAATTGATATGATGTTACAGTTTTCTGGTGGTCGAGGTTTTACCGAAACTTTTGGTCTAAGTTGTTTCTTTAGAGACTCTAGGGTTCTTCGTATTTTTGAAGGGCCTACAGAGGCTTTGGCGAGTCAATTGGGGAGTATCGTTCTAAGACAAAATGCTTCTGAACTATTTCCTGATGCACCAAGAAATTTTGTTTTGTCCTTCACAGATGCTTTAAAAAGTATTGTTGAGACTGGAGCAGCTGGGAAAAATCGTTTTATCGAGTACATTGTAGGAAGATTTGCAGCAGAAGCTGTCATCTATGGTGTATTTATAAATGATAATCCAGATCAGGAAAGTCGGATGATAGATCTTCTCGGGATGGCCGCTGATAGTTATAGAATCAAGCTAATGAAATATCAGAACGTTTCCGTTGAGGAAACTGTTGAGAAAGTACAATATCCTAAGGACGCTGCGCCTCATTACGATACTTGGTCTGGATGGGAAATCTGGACCGACGAAAAAAAGGTTCGGAAGAATGTTAGAGAAATTAATGGTGATGATAGGAAATTTTTAAAAACACAAAGTAGTCAACCTGATGGAGACATTCTTGGACCTGATGATCTTAAGAAGATACTGAATTGGGTGCAAACACACACGAGACATGATGTTGTTGACGCAAATATTTCTCTCTCAAGTTACGGTCTCGATAGTTTGTTAGCCTATGAACTTCTATGTTTTGTGGAAGAAGAGTTTGGTGTCAATCTTCCAGATACTATAATTTCAGATCAACCATCACTTAATAAACTTGTAGAAATCATAAATAATTTGAAAATGTCAAACCCTCAGAAGGGGAGTGCGTCGAATGAGTAATCAAAAAAAATCCAATCTGACTCTTATTGAAAGAAGTGATATTTCACTTGCAGAACAAAAGCTTTTAGACCAAAAAGAAATTCAAAGTCGCGGTAAAAGTAGTCAAACCTTTAGAGAATCTAGAATCAAAATACCCGAGGAAATTGAGAGTAGAATTGTTTGGAAAGACATATCAAATAAAAAGTATGAAGCTGAAATATTGGATATTTCAAAATATGGTTGTCGGATAAAAATTGAAAAGAAAGAGTTTGAGTTTAATCTGTTTACAAGATTTACGAGAGGTCAGATATTTATTGACGATCTGATGGCATATACGGGTCCAATTACTTTCGTTAATGAGAGTGATTTAGACGATTCGTATTTGTCTGTAGGTATAACGCTCGAAAACAAAGGTTGTGATTTGGATGCTCTATCTGCTGCGGGGACTAAAAGTGTTGGGATAAGTAAAGATATTGATGAATCGAAAGAATTGCTAAACCAAGTCTCACCCGAATTTAAAATACTAATAGCAGACCTCAATTTTATTTTTCAGGATATATATAAAAAGCTTCTTCTTGAAGAAAATAAAATTGATGAGCTTTCGCAGAATGAAAACCATAAAAAACGCTTAGAAGAAAGAGTTATAAATCTTACGTTGAGTATTTATCGTCCGACAATTCAGAACATCCTCTTGAAATTTCAAAATTTGACGGAAAATCTTAGTATGGATGAGGAAATAGTATTTAAACGTTTTTTTCGCACTAACTTTATAGTGCTAATGGAGGGTACGCCTTTTGTAAACAGAGGTTTGCGAAAACCACTGGGGTATTCTGGCGACTATGGGATGATGGTTATGCTGTATGAGTATATAGATCAAGGACATTCCCTTTTTCATAAATTTTTTCATCGTTATGTATGTTCCGAGCCTACTGCACTTGCAAACCGTAATCGCGTTGAATTCTTATCAGATTTATTGATCGAAAACTATGTTAAGAAAGTTAAGGCGGGAGTTAAAGACTTTAAGATTGTAAGTTTGGCTTGTGGTCCCGCGCGAGAGATTTTTGAGTTTTTGAAGCATGCTCCTTTGACGGAAGATACTCGTGTTGAAGTTATCTTAATTGATGCTGAGGTTCACGCACTTGATTTTGCACAAAAACGAATAAAAGAGTTGCCTGAATTGAACAAAATCGCAGATGTGAGGTTGATGAATGAAGATGTGGTCACTGGAACATTTCAAAATCAGGGCTTTTTGGAAGCAATTTCTGAAGCTGATGTCATTGTTTCAGCTGGACTTTTTGACTATCTGACAGAAAGAGTTTCTAGAAAGATGGTAACAAATCTTTTCAGTTGCTTAAAAAAGGGTGGGCAGATTCTAATAGGAAATATTGCGAAAGACAGTCCAGATGTTTTTGCCATGGATTACCTTATGGATTGGCGTCTGATTTTGCGTGATGAACAGGATTTACTAGCGATGGTTAGCGAAGAGATCGAGGGGCAGGGCGCTCGTGGGTCAGTTATTGCTGAAGCAATCGGTTTAAATTTATTTCTGAAAGTTGAAAGAGACTAAAATGAGCTTTGAACAATACCGAGCGACAGTGCACAAAGCTAGGTTAAAGGCAGCTATTATTTTTATGGCTATTCCTTTGTATCTTGCGTTCGGTATTCTGGACTATTTTTTCTCAGATGAAGATTGGCAATTATTTGTTTTAATACGTGTCGTCTCTTGCGTCTTAATGGGAATAATTGGTTTCAGTATAGCAAAGTTGCCACGGAGTGCGGATCGATACATTACTTACCTGGGGCATATCGTCACGTTCCTTCTTGGGAGTGGAATTGGTTATATGTCTTTCAAGACAGGTGGTCTAGAAAGTCCTTACTATGCGGGATTGAATTGGATCGCAATAGGTTCCCTGGCTTTCTGGCCGGCAAAAAGAAATGAAATTGTTATAACTATTTTTACAATATTCAGCCCGTTGCTAATTATGACAGGTATGCGAGGTGATGATTTTTTCAGTATCCTTCCAATCTTATCTTTGACATTTATGGGGGGGACGGTTGTTTTGTCCGTCTTAATCAATGCACTTTCTATGAAAGCATACCAGAAAGAGTATGAATTACGTGAGAAATTAGAGAACTTGAACAAAAATAAGGACATTCTGATACACAAAAAATCTGC
>CAXRIX010000014.1:0-5159 GCA_964230555.1 Bdellovibrionales bacterium | reverse complement strand
CTTCATAAGGAGCTTGGTTTAAAAACCAAAGCTGTCTGCACCGGTATGTTTGGCGGGGCCGTTATTGTTAAAAAAATATCAATGCCAAGAATTGATCCAAAGCTGATCTCAGAGCAAATTCAGTGGGAGGCCGAACAGTATATTCCCTTTGATCTCAGTGAAGTGAATTTGGACTACCATCTTTTACCCACCACCAATCCATCTGCTGAAACCATGGATATTCTATTGGTTGCAGCCAAGCATGATTATATTATTCGATATTTTGAGGCGATTGAGATTGCCGGCTTAAAATGTGCACTGATTGATGTGAATGGTTTTTCTCTCGCCAACTGTTTTGAGATGAATTACGGGCGTAGAAAAGACACCCTGGCTTTAATCAACATTGGCTCCGGCGTCACCAATCTGGTGGTCGTTGAAAACGGTGGCGTTGTTTTCTGTCGAGATATTCCCATTGGCGGTAGCATTTACAACATGGAGATCTCCAGAGAACTGGGTGTGAGTTCACAAGAGGCCGAAGAATTAAAAATAGGATTCGCTCAAACCCAGTCAAGCCCGACCGAACTCGCTAATGTTATCAGTGCTACCAATGAAATGATTTGTGAAGAGATTAAAGACAGCTTCAGTTTCTACGAACAATCAAAAAGTGGATCCGCCGTCAGCGAAATATTTCTGAGTGGGGGATCGATTAAAGTTCCCAACCTGATTGAAGCTATTTCGACAGCAACCGGCTTAAGTTGCCAAGTGATGAATCCTTTGCAGAAAATCAGCGTCAATAACAAAGGCTTTTCTGAACAGTTTCTCAGAGAGATCACGCCCTTTCTTCCCTGTGTCCTGGGTTTTGGTGCTCGTAAGGTGGGTGACTCATGATTCGTGTTAACCTGGCTAAAACCCACAACTACACCTCTGCGGGAACCCAAACCGCCATTGCCATGGATCAGGCCGCTGCGATGTCGCAGGCCGGGCCGCATCCAGCAGTCAAAGTTGCGGTGATTCTAATAATGCCCATTCTTCTTTACGGTTACGAGTCCTACACGTTGACGCAAAAAAATATGACCTTAACGCGAGAAAAAGCCAAGGCCGAACAGATCGAGGCTGAAGTCAGTCAGTTTGGCTCAGTAAAAAGTGTGGTTGAAGATTTGGTGAAAGAAAAAAATAAACTGAATGAACAACTGTCAGTCATTCAGAAAATATCACAGAAGCGAGCCTTTAAATTACAAGCGATTCAGGTGGTGCAAAGAAGTATGCTCGATGATTTGTGGTTGGATGAAATGATCGTTGATCAATCGGTCTTAAATTTCAAAGGTTACTCAAGAACTCCCACCTCCGTGCAAGAGATTGTTAACAATTTAAGTAGTAGTGACTTTATTGTTTCGGCCTTCAACAAGAAAATGGAGAGAGTCAAACTTGGAAAAGACGATCTGAATACTTTTGAGATCGAGGCAAAGGTGAAAAACTAATGGATTTGATGGAAGAATTTAATAAATTAGACATGCAAAAGTGCTTTCTTGCCGGCGTTGGTCTTGTCTTTGTTTATTATATTCTGTTCTTTGATAGTGGTAAGGCCATTGATGCCCAAATCGCTCAACAAAGGCAAAGTCAGCAACAAAACTCATCAGCTTTGCAGCAGGTGCGAAAAGCTCTAGACGATAAAGTTCGTTTTGAAGAAGATATCCAAAACATCAGTCGTAACATGAAAGATTTCCAAACTTACTTCTCGCCAGATGGAATGAACATCAACGTTCTTCAGGGGCGAATTTCAAAGTTAGCTGAAAACCACTCGTTGATCGTTAATCAGATGGAGCCGAAAGAACGAGAAAGTGAATTTCCCAAATACCGAGAGACCGCCGTTAATTTTAGTGTTGAAGGTCCTTTCCATAATGTTATGGAGTTTGTTTCCAGTTTAACCAAGCAAGAACGCGCTCTCGATTTTAGTACCATGAACTTTAAATCAACTGTCAAAGGGGATTACCCCCTTGTTGAGCTGACCACGACATTGGTTGTTTATACGGCCAAGTCAGAAGAGGGGGGCGAGCAAGGTGGTTAAAGCGTTAGTCCTCATAGCTTGTTTATTTATTTTTCAATTGGCTTGGGCCCAGCCGCAGCCGAATCCGACACCAGGTCAAGCTCCCAAGCAAGCGGCAGCCGCCGGCGACGCCGCCGTACCGGAAGAGTCTGGAGAAGAGAAGATCTCGGAGATTCAACAGTATCTGCAACCCTTTCAGTACAATCGCGAAGAGTTCCGCGATCCCTTTGAAACCCAAGGGTCGGGAAGTCCGCTGAAGCCAGGGCAAGTCTATGGTCCGTTTTTACCTCTGCAAACCTACCGTCTGTCTGAATTTAAGCTGAAAGGTTTGATGTGGGGAATTAAAAATCCAGTAGCAATTTTCAGAGCCCCTGACGGTGAGGAATATCGTTTGGGTGTTAAAGATTATATAGGTGAAAACTTTGGTTATGTGGCCACGATTCGAGAAAAAGAAGTGGTTATCATTCAAACAATTGAAGAGAATCAGAAGCGATACTCGACAACAAAAGTGGTTTTTTTAGAATAAGAACCGGGAGACAGTCATGACAAGGATGTTATGTAAGGCTTTATTGGTAATAATGATCACCTCAATGATTGGGGGTTGTTCTCTGTTCAGCGGAGATAGCGATTCCGGAGTCGGTGCTGATTTCGACACTGAAAGTGTTTCAGGTGACATTGTCCTCGATACCGAAGACGAGATGTTAGCGGAGACGGGTGATCTATTAGAGGGTGCTGAAGAAGATTTTGGCGGTGACGGCTTTGCTAATGAAGAGGTCAGCCTTGAGGCCGATTCTGGGCAACCCGCATTAGATAATGAATTTGAGGCGGCTCAATTGGGTGGTGGCGACGACTTTGCCGACGACGACTTTGGTGCGGGTGACGACTTTGGCGACGATTTGGGTGGCGACGAATTCGCCGCAAGCGATGATTTTGGTGGTGACGAATTTGCCAATGAGTCCTTTGATGATGAGTCTTTCGACGATGAATTTGCCGATGAAGGCTTTGAAGTGAGCTCGACCAATAAAGCCCAGGTCGACCAACAATTAGCAGAAGATGAGTTGGGAGGTTTTGACGACTTCAGTGAATTTGAAGAAGAGACACCACTGCAGGATGAGTTCGCCTTTGAAGCTGAGCCGATTGTCGACGAGCCGGTGGCGGGCCCGGTTGTCGATGTTCCACAAACAGTTTCAGACTCTGGTAATCAAATCACCAATTTAGAATACAAAGCCTACGAGAATGGTGGAACGGTTGTTATCGAGACCACCAGTCCAGCGCAGTATCAAAAAATTGTTGATCCTGAATTGAATCAAGTGATCATTCAAGTCGACGATGTATTCTTGCCAGAACGCTTCAAGCGTCCCTATGTTACCAAAGATTTCAAACAAGACATTGCAACCATCAATGCCTATGCCGATGCCACCGGCGCGGCTCGTTTTGTCATCCAACTCAAAAGACCCATTGAGCCAGCGATTCAACAAGAAGGCAATTCGATCTTGGTTATGACCGCCGGCGGAGTTCCCATGCAACAGGCCGGAGCCGATCCATTGGAAGGTTCAGGGCCAGACGAGCAGCCTTTGGATCAACTGGTATCAGAAAACCAAATGGATATTCCAGAAGACCAGGCTGGCGGCGCTGCAGGTGGTGGCATGCAGGTGGGAGTGCGCACCAGTCGCGGTGGTGTTTCGCCGGCCAATGGTATGCCGTCATCGTCTCTTGAACAGTCCTTTGGTGGTCTAGAGAAATCAGGGTTGGCATTAAATGCGGGTAACTTTGCCGGTGAAAAAATCAACCTTGAGTTTGTCGATGAAGAAGTCAGAACTATTATCGAAGTGATCGCAGAACTTAGTGGCGTGAATTTGATCATGGACAAAGAGGTCGAGGGAAAAACAAGTATCAAGTTGCGTGATGTTCCTTGGGATCAGGCGCTGTTAGTGTTGTTGCGATCTCAGGGCCTTGGTTACGTGAAACAAGGATCGGTGTTGCGAATTGCAAAGCAAGCGACATTGAGTCAAGAGGCACAAGCGGTCAGTAACCAAATTAAAAGCGAGAAGCAGGCCAAGTTGTTGTCGGGTGGAATCAAAGTGAAATACATCCCGGTGAGTTATGCGAAAGTGAGTGAGCTGGCGGGGAAATTAAAAGACTTCACCAGTTCTGAAGGTAAAGTTGCCTTCGATGATCGCACCAGTTCGTTGGTGATTACCGATTATGGTGAATATATTGATCGAATCGCTGATCTGGTTCGAGCTTTGGACACGGCTCCAATGCAGGTCGAGATTGAGGCCAAGTTGATTGAGGCCAGAGAAACTTTTATTCGCGAGTCAGGAATCAATTGGGATATTGGCGGTCAGCCTTTTCCTTTTGGAGATCAAACCGGGACTATCAGTTCTGGACTCAGTGGAAACCTTGCTAGTAATGGTTTCAGCTTGGATTTAAATATTGGAACCTTTGATATCTTTGGCGACCTTTCGGCAGCCTTAGCGGTTTTTGAAAGTGACGATAAGATTAAAGTTTTGTCGCAGCCAAGAATTGTGACCATGAACAAAGTACCAGCTGAAATCAAACAAACCTTGCAAGTTCCTTTTCAACAAACAACAGTCGCGGTTTCAGGCCCTCCTGTTGTGACGTTTGAACTTCTTGATGTCGTTCTTGGCCTTAAAGTCACACCTCAGATTACATTTAAGGGTGACGTTATTTTGGAAGTGGAAGTTAACAGAGACTTCGCTGGTGCCCAGAACCAGGATGGCTCTCGAGAGCTGAACAAACGGAATGCGAAGTCCACCGTTATGGTGAAAAACGGAAAAACAGCCGTTATCGGTGGAATCTATCAATTGGATGATGGTGATATCGAAACCGGTATTCCACTTTTAAAAGACATTCCTCTTTTAGGAAATCTGTTTAAGCAGAATCGTGAAGAGAAAATTAAGAGTGAGCTCTTGCTCTTCTTAAAGCCCAAAATTCTTCGCGAGATTGATGGCCCCATGGTCACTAAAAGAGGCGAGCCGGCGGCGGGTGCCAACTATGACGCCTTTGAAGAGCTTTCGTTGGATGAAGGCAATCGCGCCGACTCACTCGACCAACAACAGCCACAAGAGCAACTTCTTGAATTTGACGAGAGTGATGATTTTGAGCTGGAAGA
>CAXRIX010000013.1:0-29555 GCA_964230555.1 Bdellovibrionales bacterium | reverse complement strand
ATAACATCAGATACAAATTGACTTCTCGCGCTGGCCGCAGAACAGGAACATAAAACCATGAGAACAGATAAGAATTTAAAGGGTGTCTTCATTTCCATTTTACTATGGACAATCTTTGTTCAGAAAGCAACGGCTCAAGATATGAAGATCGGGGAAGTCAGGGCTGGAGTGGGTGCCAACTGTGTCCGTCCGGATGCCAGTAACTCAGCATCAAAGAATTCTTACGATCGCGCCAAAATCGATTGTGGGTTTTCAGCCATAGCCGAGGCCGGAGCTTTTGAAACTGTGGCCATTGAATTGGGTATGTTTTACAATCAATACCAATTCATAAGGATTGTTCCCTGGGGGGTCGCTGATGAATCTGTCGACCGCCTGCATGTTCCACTTTTATTTAAATTTTGGATATTTGACTCATGGTATACGGCGGTTGGCGCTTATGGATCTTATCGTGTCGGTAGTGTTTCCACGCCTAGTTCGATGGCTCCACCGGAGCAAAGAACATCGGCCTACGATACTGGGGAGCATGGTTTGGAGGCTTCAGTGGGAGCTGAATGGGGTTTCAAAAAAAACCAGATTTTTTTAAGAACTGAATATCGCCACAGTCTCTCTTTAACACCTCGAGCAAATGAGTCGAGAAGCTTTAATAGTTTGTTTTTAGGCTTGTTATGGCCGGTCGATGTCAGCTTGTAGATATTAAAAAAGCCCTTGTGGGGGAAAGGGCTTTTTAAAAAATACGAGGGTCCATTCGGCAAGGTCGTGTTTAAAGAGTGGTCTCCCAGCGAGGTCCGTCTTCGTAGTCGACAAAGCTGTCTTGGGTATCCTCCATTTCAATGTCTATGTATTCATCAATAAATTCTTCAACAGTGGGTTCCCGTAGTGGGAAGTGTATTGGTAACTGTTCCATCGTTAACCTCCATGCAGCCTTAATAGTAAGGCGCAAGCCCTCTAAAAATCCGTCCTAAAACTTTCTAGAATTTGTGAAATGATTTATACAGATTTCAGTACTTAGGTTGGCTTTCAATAAGGTGAAAAGACATTTAATAGGAATGACCTTCTTTTATATAGAATTTGTCTCTTAATAAAGACGTCTGACTAGACTTTAGAATTAGGTTTTAAGGAGACGCCTTGCCTTAGTCGGGGGCCAATTATTATCGATGGTAGCCCCCATCAGGTTAACGGATTTTAAACTTTATCTGTGAGGGTGGCGAAGAATTTGAGCTGAGTCGTCTTCCTTGTCGTCCATTTCAGCGATGGCTTCTGACATGAGTTCAATGGATTTTTCCAAACGCTCTATCTTTTCTTGGAGCTGTTGTTCATTGTTCACGCGCTCTTCTTTAGCAACACTTTCTTCCAACCACTTAATCAACATCACCTCAAGTTGGGTCGTCATTTCGTGAGCGGAACTGTCTAATCTGTAGGATTCTTGGTTGGTAATCGCTTGGTGCATGGCGTAGGCTCCAATCAAGCCAACCACACTCAATGTTCCGGTGACACTAAACAAAGAAATCCACGGCCACTGAAGTGTGCCGCCGGTTTCCCAGTATATGGCAGAAAACGCGACCAAGCCGGTCAAATTCAATACCGCCATTCCAAGTAGGGAGGCTGTCAGAATCTGATAAAGTGAAATGGCAGCCACGCCACGATTGATTTTAGCGACTGTCGAGTCTACGAAGGACAAGGCCTTCGTAAACCCAAATTCAGATATTAAATATATCAGGCCTTTCTTCACTTACGGCGTCCTGACATAAGAAAACCTAAAATCAATCCAACGATACCGGCTCCCAGCATGTACTTGAATGGATTGGCCGTGACTCGGGTCTCAGCGGACTGCATCGATTGATTGAAGCGATCCTTCGCCATAGAACGATAGTTCTCAAAAGTTTCTTTGCCATCCTCGATAGCGCTATTGAGGCTCTCTTTAGAAGCGGTGATTTTTTCATCACGTGCTTCGTTTACGAGCTTGAGTGCTTTTGCAATCTTTTCATTAGGGGTCAAGTCGGATCCCTTTTTAGATTTGTTTTTTGAACCTTTCGATTGAGTAGTTTCGGTTTGCATAATTCTCCTTTCATTGAATGCCCTCATAATAGCGAAGGTTGGGTTGCTTGTATTGAAGCAGAAAGGAAGAAAGTGTGTAATTGAGTGCACATTTCTAAAAAGCCTACTTATCTTGCCTTTTTGCAGCGGTGGCTGTAGTTTTTCTTCTTTAATCGTGGTTTCAATGACTGTTAAGTTTCTTTTTTTGATCTTCTCTCTCTCGCCCTTGTGGGGGGCATTAGACACGAATGACTACGTCAAAATTTGCAAAAATTACTACGTTGAGGATAAATTTTTTAATCTATTTTCTTCTAACGTTTTTGACAAAAATGAAAGACTCCTTATCTGTGGAAGCGAAACCCCAGGTTGGAGCTCGGTTCCCGAAGGGCAAGGGACCTATTTTATCAAACGATTTCTTGAAAAGCGGGGTCATTTTAATCCCAAAATAATTCATGAGAATAATAGAGTTTATTTTGATTTGAAGGATGAAAAAAAAGTCGCGCAAATTGAATTTATCGATGCTCCCGAAGAGTTTTTTGGACAAAAATTTATTGGCGTTGATGGACAAACACTCAATTCTAAGACCTTAGACAAATTGGAAACATGGTCTCTCAAGCGCCTCCACATTCTTGGGTACCCTTGTGCCAAGGTGGAGATTAAAGCCTCGAATGTCACTGGTAAAGTGGTAGTTAATTTAAAGCCCGGTAAGAGAGTGCGAATTGAAAAAATAGAGCGCACCGGCATTGAGGGGATTGATCCCCGTGCCGCTTCTCGATTTGATGCCTTCAGTATCGGGCAATTTTACAATGGTATATTATTTGAACTCACGTCGCGCCGACTTCTCGAAAGTGGACTCGCCAACTTCTCTGATTTTCAGAATAACTGTGGCACCAATGAGAGTCTTGGAACTTTCACACAGAATTTGAGTCAGGGCCGTGACAAAAGTTTGAAGCTTATTGTCGGAGCCAGCACTCAAGAGTATCCGATTCTTAAAGTGAAATGGAATCTGTATCGGCTGGATGAGATGGTTTCTCAGAACCGGATGGAACTTCATGCTTCCAATCGGGAGCAGAGTCTCGATGAAGAATACCGTTGGTATCTTTTTCATAATATGCCGAGGCTTTCACTCATACCACAATTTAAAATTGGTCGCTACGCCGAGGACTTTTTTGAGTCTTTCAGGCAAACCTATGCCGTGGCAACACAGTATCAAGCTGATGATAGTCAACATCGGTATATTTTTTCTGTGGCTCCCCAGTTTACAGGCGAAAAAGTTATTCGTGGTGAGGGCTCTGAACATACAAATTTCTTTTCATTCGAGACAAGAGTCACAATGATGAGCCATTTCTTCGAGTACTATCAAACATCGCCGCGAACCGGATATCAGCTTTCTTCGGCATGGTGGGGGCGTCGTAAAGGATTGGGCTCGTCGCAGAGTGGAGATCGCTATCAGCTTAATGGAACTGTACTCTTCAATTGGGGTGGGTTTGATCCTCCAGTTTTCGTGCTGGGGGCCCGTATGCGGGTGGAGCAGTTGATTTCAGAAGGGTTAGAAAACACACCTCCATCGATGCGTCTTTACCTTGGAGGTGATAGCGATCTGCGGGGCTTTAATCGGAAACAGATTAACAACGGTGGTCTCGGTTTTAACCAGATTTACTATCTTGGCGTTGAAGGTCGATTTACCAAAATTCTTCCGTTTAGCATTCAGCCCTTGGTGTTTGTGGATGGAGCCAAAACGTTTGCCGAAAAAACGCGCTTCGACAAATTGGTGTTTTGGTCGCCGGGGATGGGAGTACGTTGGGCGAGTCCGTTTGGGGCGCTTCGCTTTACGGCTGGCTACGGCAGTGTTGAAGGCAACACTCGATTGCAGCCACCCCAGGTAACAGAGCAGTGGACATTTTTTGTTAGCTTGGGTCAGGAGTTTTAAGTGAAAGTTTTCTTGAAAATAGCTAAGGGATTTCTGCTTCTGATTCTAACTCTCGCTATTTTACTGCTAGCGCTTTGGGCTTTTCCTCAATGGATGACGAATAAGAAATTAATCGCCTATGGTTTAGAGAATTGGCTGCCCAAGGCATCAATTCAACTTGAAAAAATCGATCTCGATTTACAAAATATCAATTTTTGGGAAAAGCGCCTCCAAATTGATGCCAAGCCTGGGTTGTGCGCTGGCTGGGGAAGTAGCGAGATTTGCTTTGAAAAACTTTACGCCAAGTTCCACCTGGTTTTCCCCAATTTAACAAGTTCTAGGTTAGAGAAAATAGAGATTAAAGCGTCAGACCAAAAAGTGACGGTACCACCAGCTTTGACAGAAGACTCTGGTCAAAAGGAGCCGTTCTACTTCCATCAGCTTGTTGTGTCTGTAAAAAGCCAACTAAAAATGATCCTTGGATTGCCTGTTGATGATTTTAGTTTTTCAATAAAAGATGTCACGATCACATATTCTGGAGTCGATTACCATTTAAATTTGTCAGTGAGTGACAACGACCCACTTGATGTTTCGGTGCATTCCTCGCAACAACTTGAGGCTAAGGCATTTATTGATCTCCATCATGGAAAAGATATTCCGTGGAATCTGCAATTGAAGTTAGGTGGTTCGGAGGTAACCCGTGAGATACAGAGTTCTGGTGAATTCCATCGACATTCATTAGCTTCCTCTCTGGATCTTTCCTTTACAGAGCGAAAAAACCAAGCAGCCTCAGTACAGATGCAAGCTACCATAGCAGGAGAAGCAAACTTTCAAAATGAATCAAAAACTCTTTTAGAGTTTCGAGAGATTCAATTCAATAGAATAGGGTTGCCGGCAAAGTGGACTTTCAAAAAATGTCGTTTGCTGTTGCGCGCGAAATCGCAAGAGTCGACGGTCTTAGAATGTCCAGACTCGGGACTTATCTTAACTCGATCCGCTTATGAAAATCAGATGCAGGTTCCTGAAAATATCGACACAAAGGTTCTTCCGGAAAAATTCCAGTTAGATTTACGAGTTGGCTTTAGTGAGGCAATTTTCTTTTCCGAAGACAAGAGTGATAAGAATTTTTTAAAAGTTAACATTGATAAATTTAAAGCCTTGCAAAAAAAATACAATTTGGAGGCGCAAGCATTAGTGATTTTGAAGTATGTTGATTCTAAGATTGTTCCCACGATCAAAGAACTTAAGGTCGATTTTGACGCTGACAAAGTTCGTGAATTATTTTTAGCTTTAAGTAAAACTGACTTTGCAATTCCGGCACCGATCAATCAACTCAATGGACGCATCAAAGTCGCCATCAACAGTACTCAAAGCGAAGATAATCTTTTCAAGCTTGAAGGAAAAATGACTCTTAACGGTCCTGCTCAAATGAAGTTTGTTAGCACTTTTGATGGTGATTTTAAATTTGATGATGCTTTCAACTTTATTAGTAAAGACTCGCGATTAATCATCACCATTGACAAGGCCTATTTCTATATTCCGGATTTTGACCCCATCGCTGGCATCCCTCCAGTTACTAAGGATTCTCGGCTAGTCGAGAAGAAAAAGCTGGAAAAGAAAAAATTGAAGAAGGAAGGAGAAGCGCAAGTGCAATTGCCGCTTCATTTAACAATTAAAACCTCTAGCAACCGCAGTATTCGTCTGTATTACAAACTGTTTGAGCCTTATTTGGTCACTGGCTTTTCTTGTCAGTGGAGTGAAAATGGCTTGGACTGGCGAATTCAAGGTCATGAAGGCTTTGATATCTCGTATCTTAAGCGAACAGTCACGGTGCGTTCGATGAGTCTTCGCAAGTCTAAAGTGGAAGAGAAGCCTGCAAATTTAGACATTGAATTGGGTTTCGAGGCGTCAGAGTACGATGTAACAATTCAGATCAAAGGAACGACTGATAAGCCTCAACTGGTGATGTCAAGCCAACCCTATCTTGCCGACGAGGATATCGTTTCTTTACTTCTTTACAATCGAACGCGAAACGAGCTCACCTCTTTTGAGTCAGAGAACGTTGGAGGCACTCAGGCGGCAATCACAGACCGTGCGGTTGGGCTTTTTGGCCTTTGGTTGTTTGCTTCAACCCCCGTCGAGAGTGTTTCTTATAATTCCGCTACTAATACTTACCAAGCTCAGCTATCTTTGCCTGGGAAGTTAAGACTGTCGGTGGGGACAGACTGGGAAGAAGGACGTTTTGTTGGTCTCGGCAGGCGAATTGGCGGGGGTTGGATGATAATGACTGAGTATGAGTTGGATGAGAATGAAAGTGTCGGCAACATTTATTTGCAAAAAGAATTTTTTTACTAGAGGTCGAAAATGGATTCAGGTCAAGTGAAGCGAGTTTTTTTAACCACCTTGATTGCAATGGCCACCATTGTTTTTTTGGTTGTTTTGTACAAAAGCTCTTTAATCTTTTTATCAGCACTCATTGGGATTGGAATGGCGACGATCATTAGTCCTGCGGTGCGGGTATTGGAGAAAAAAGTAACGATGTCGCGATTTTTTGCAGCTCTTCTTATATTGTTTGCGATTTTGCTGGTTTTTGCTCTGATGTTTGGGCTTATGGGCTCATTATTAGTAGGGCAATACGATTCCCTCAGAGAACAACTTCCTTCAATTATTGATGCCTGGGAAAAACAGTGGAACAGTTTTCTGCGAGAATACCCTCAGTTGGCCTCTGGAATTCGGGACAGCCAAAAAAGTAACATCGCGACCAGTCTTTTGCCGATGGTGGGTAAAGCATTTTCAACTCTAGCGTCTTTTGCAACCGGGATCACCCTAGCCACTGTGATCGCACTCTTTACGGCCACCAATTCCAAAAAATATTTTCAGGGCGTTTTACTGTTCACTCCCGAAAAGTCTCGTGAGACCTGGCGAGAAAACTTGCTCATGTCGGGTAAAATCGTAAGAAAATGGTTTTTTGCGCAGCTGCTTGATATGGCAGCTGTTGCCATTTTGACTTCCATTGGTCTGTGGATCGTGGGTATCGACTATTGGATTATCTATGGGGTACTCGCAGGGGCTTTATCAATTGTTCCTTACGCTGGAATTTTAATAGTTGTGTGTTTCTCAGGGGCCGTAGTTTTAGTGCAGCAGCCGGACCTCTTTTTCTTACTTCTTTTGGTTTTCTTTATTACCCAGCAGCTAGAAGGGAACTTTATTTTACCAAAAGTTATGAAAGATCGCGTGCAGACGCCGGCCGCTCCTTTGATTTTTGTAATGATCCTGGCAGGAAGTTGGTTTGGGCCTCTGGGCGTGTTTGTGAGTCCACCACTTGTTGCAATAGGCGCCGGTTTTTTCAATAAATACAAATAGTTACTGATTTGCAACCGAATGTGATTATTTCAGCACAAAGTTTTATCAAATCACCAATGATAAATTTTTGAGAATTCAGTAATTTAGTTTGTAACAAAGTAAAGGAGTTAATAATGCTTAATTGGGCACTAGTTTTTTTCATCGTCGCACTCGTTGCCGCCATCTTTGGATTTGGTGGAATCGCTGGAGCGGCTGCAGGAATCGCAAAAGTACTATTCTTCGTATTTCTTGTACTTTTTGCACTTTCACTTATTACAAACCTTGTAAAGGGTAAGTCACCGTAGTAGTTAACTACACGTGATGTTACAATAGGGGCCTGAAGGGCCCCTTTTTTTTTATGAGAAAATTATTAAAGAACGTTGGCAAAAACATTTATGAAGACGCTATGGAGAAAGCCACCCTTTGGGACGGCGCTGCCGCCCTGTCTTTCTACGTTGTTTTAGCGATTTTCCCTGGCTTACTAGTCTTATTCGCTATATCAACCTATCTGCCTGACCAAACCTTATTGCGACCCGTTTCAAGTTGGTGGTCCAACTACATTCCAGGTGCTGTTGAAACTCTTATCGTTGGTGTTGTTAAGGATTTGAAGAACAACGATCAGTCAAAATCAATATTGTCTTTTGGATTTCTCTTTGCCCTGTGGACGGCCACCAGTGGAGTGGTGGCTGTTATGCGACAAATCAACACTGTTTATGGAGATCGAGAAGACAGGACCTTTTTAAGGATTCGATTGACGGCTTTGGGAATTTCAGTCGCTCTAACCTTAACCTTAGTCGCATCATTTCTCCTCTTGGTCATTGGTCAGTTTGTACTCGATCTGATGGTTTTTGAATCCATCTTACAGCTCGAAAATTACTCGTTGGTGAATTTTATGCGAATATTGGCTGGAAGCCTGGTTTTCTTTCTTGGCTTTAATGTCCTGTATTATTGGGGGCCCTCACGAAGGGTCAAAGTTTCGCAAATATGGCCAGGAGGATTGGTGGCGACCCTTTTATTTCTTGGGGCTTCATTTATTTATTCCTATTATCTGCAAGCGGCGGGTGATTACAGTGCCACCTACGGCAGTCTTGGAGCTGCCATAGGCTTGTTAATGTGGCTGTATATTCTTAGCTTTGTTACCCTTCTGGGAGCAGAGATTAATAAAGCTCTTTTAAAAAAATCTAGTGATCTTGACTAATTTTTGTCAAAAGATCTCTGACTTGTGACTCTCTGTCTCGATCAGCGAGAAAGAAGGCACTAATACTCATCGGTTGGGAGAGTTCCAATTTTGCGATTGAAACCAATCCCTCGTAAGACTCAAAGATAGTTTCTGGTAGAACCGAAAAGCACGGTTTATTTTGAGTGATAACGCAAGCTGTGTGGAGGTCGTCGCTTTCTCCCATAACCACTGGCAGTACATCATTTTCAAGGAAAAATCGATCAATACGTCGCTGGATTTGGTTGGTTTTAGAAAACTTGAAGTAGTCCGCTTGATTAAGAATTTTTGATAGTGGTCCCTCCATGGTGGTCAAGGGATTATCAACGTTGACCACCACATGATATTTAGCTGAAAAAATCTTTTCAACCTCGATATCGTCACCAAAATCAGACGTGTCACCGAGGTGCTCAGAAAGGAAAAAGGTCATACGATCGCGTCTCAACTCGTCTATCAGAGTTGGTAATGTATGTTCACAGATCGACAGACCCATTTTGTTATCTGAAAACAATGGATTTAAAATCTTAGTCACAAGGAGTTTTGGCGCTGTCTTGGAGACTCCTATTTTAATGGTCTTCTCCTTCAACGTGTATTTTTGATAGTTAAAGTTAGCAACCATTTCTTCAATATTCTCAAAGATCTTCGAAGTGTATTCATAAAGGAAATGACCATTGTCGTTAAGCTTGATGGAGCGTCCTTTGCGAAGAAATAGGGGTGTTGACAGTGTTGTCTCCAGTTTATTGATTTGCTGAGAGAGTGTCGGCTGAGTAATGTTTAAAGCCTTTGCTGCGGCCGTCAGCGACTCACACTCTGCCACTGTATTAAAGTAAAAAAAGTGATTGAGATTAATATTCTTTAAGTCTCTCACAACGGAACCAGTGAACCCATTGATCTTTTTCATGCCTTGTATCTTTCCTTCCTGTTAATATTAAAAAAAAAGGGCCCTTGGGCCCTTTTTTGTAAAAGCGCATTAAACCTTACTCAGGTTTTTTTTCTTTAACCCAATGTTCAGTTTCTTTAGCTTTTTTACTAGCAGCGTCTTCAGCATCGTCAGCCGTTTCTTTCACACCATCGATGGCATCATCCGTCATCTCTTTGCCTGAGTTATAGGTGTCTTCAGACATTTCTTGACCCGTTTCGTAAGTGTCTTCGGCAGTCTCGCTAATACTTTCGCCTGCCGCTTCCATGTTCTCTTCGACGGCATCAGCTTGCTCATCCATAGCTTCGTAAGTTTCATCAGCTCGATCGTCAACCTTGTCATTGTCGCAACCAAAAAGGAACACAGCTAACGTTCCTGCCAGAATCATTTTCCAAATATTTTTCATTGCAATACCCTTTCTAGAATTATCTATTAATGTTTAGCCTGTTCACTGGTATCAGAGTTGTTGGCAAAAAAACCATCGACCTCTTTCTTTGCTTTGTCTCGGCTCATTCCATAGGCCTCTTGAATACTGCCTACCAATTGGTCTTTTTCGCCATCAATGCGGTCAAGTTGGTCATCAGTGAGTTTCCCCCATTGTGCTTTCACTTTACCTTTCATTTGCTTCCAATTTCCTTTTATTGTGTCGGTATTCATTTTGTCTCCTTGGTTTGAGTTTCTACATCTGCCAATAGTTATCGCTCAGCTACAGCAAATCCGCTTTGAGGACGAGTTTATTTGTTGTGAATTTAAATACACAAACCAGTGAAAGAAATTCAATTGTAAATAACTACAAAGTTTTTTCACAAAGCTTTGAACGAAATCTTGGTCAACCCTGGCACTATTTTGGAACGCTAAAGAGGAGAACGAATGGAAGAATCAGTCATAACTAATGGAATTGAAAAACTCACAGACAAGCTTTACGGATGGGGTGTCGGAGCCGTCGAAATGCTCCCCAATATTTTAATCGCAGTCCTTATATTTGTATTATTTCAAGCTGTGGGCCGCTGGGTTTACTCATTTTTAAAGGGAAGCTTTAAAAAGACCGACCTTAACGAAAGTTTGGTCCACCTGCTGTCTAATATAGGACGCCTCTCAGTCATCTGTTTAGGCTTCGTGCTAGCGCTTTCAGTGCTGGAACTACAAAAGGCGGTTTTTTCGCTTCTTGCTGGTGTGGGAGTTATAGGTTTAGCGCTGGGTTTCGCTTTCCAAGACTTGGCCGCCAATTTCATGTCGGGAATAATGTTGGCTGTCCGCAGCCCTATCCGGATTGGTGATGTTATAAAAATAGGAGATATTTTGGGAACGGTAGAAGATATCCGTCTGCGAGATACAGTTATCGAAAACTTTAGTGGGCAAAAGATTTTTGTCCCCAACAAAGACTTTACCAGTGATCGCTTTACAAACTTTTCCCTCAAAGGAAAAAGAAAGTTAACGATCAATGTTGGTGTCGGTTACGAAGACGATGCCAAGCAGGCTGTTGAAGTGGTGCAAAAAGCTTTAGATGATATCAGTTTGAAAATTGACGACCCTGCACCGACGGCTTATATTGAAGGGCTGGGAGGAAGTTCCGTCGATATTGTGGGGCATGTCTGGTTTACCTATCCCGGCACAAATTTTTTCGAAATTCGAAACGAAGCTTATGTGGCGGTTAAATCGGCGCTCGATGAGAAAGGATTCAACATTCCATTTCCCATTCGGACCCTTGATATCCCAGAGGCGACTTTACAGAGCTTGACGAATTCTCACTCGAACCAGGCTTCTCAAGCCAATGGTCGAAACCTTGGAAAGGAAACAAATGAGTTACATAATTAACAACCGCCTCACAAGGATCGCGTCGGCCATCAGCATTGTCCTTTTTCTCGCCTCTTGTTCAACCTCTCCAACTGGGCGAAAGCAACTGACCTATCTGCCGGAATCTCAAATGGCAAAAATGGGTGAAAGCTCATTCAGTCAATTGAAGGAGCAGATGCGAACATTGGATCATGGAGATGCCAAATACCAATTGGTCGAGTGCCTTTCAAATCGTATTTTAGAAGCCAATGGTTTTGACAAAAACCAATGGGAGATCCAGGTGTTCGAGGAGGACTCTCCTAACGCATTTGCATTGCCTGGGAAGAAAATTGGCGTTCATACCGGTATGATTAATCTGGTGCAATCCAATGCTCAATTGGCGGCCGTCATAGGCCACGAAGTGGGGCATGTTATTGCCGACCACGGGAACGAACGAGCTTCGCAGACACTTCTGGTTCAAGGAGGGCTTGTGGTGGCTGACCTTTACCTAGGGCGGGATTCGCAAACTGATGGTCTTATTATGGGCGCATTGGGTCTTGGAGCGCAATTTGGGGTCTTGTTACCGTTCAGTAGAAAGCATGAAGAGGAAGCCGACGCTATAGGTTTAAAATACATGGCGAAGGCCGGTTTCAATCCCCAAGAGGCCTCAAAGCTTTGGATGCTAATGGCTGAAAAAAGTGGAGGACAGGCGCCGCCAGAATTTCTTTCGACCCATCCAAGTTCTCAGTCTCGCGCCAAAAAATTAAAGGAAATGGCTCCTCAGTATATGAGTCAGTTTAATTCCTATCCTGCCGCCAAAAAGAACTCTTGTCGACAATAGTCCTAGGGAATGCGTTACTTGTGGAGGTTTCTTCAACTTTATTGTCTTAATTTTGCAGTCTTGTAGACAATATAAAAATCAATCCTCCATGAAAAAAAAGCGGGTGAGTGCCACTATCAAGGGGTGATGAAGACTGTTCAATGTTTAAAGCTCATTGTAATCGTATTACTAGTTTGGAGCATTCCAACTACCCTTTTCTATCCCGTACCCGTCGTGGCTCACATTCATGAGATTGATACGATAATTGAATTCGAAAACGTTGAAGCTTACCCCATTATTATCTACGTCTTTGAAGAGCAAGATCCAAAGGTCGCCGAATACAGTTACCAAGATGCTGTGCTGCAAGCCGTTTCCTATCAAGATACAATTCAGCTTCCATTAGCTTTTACAGACTACACTAAGGTTATGGCCTTTAGTGACTTAAACGAAAATCAGATTTTGGACAAGAACGAAGCCGGTGTACCACTGGAACCAGTGGCAATAACATACCAGGCGGTGCCTGGACATGACCAAAAAAGACAAACCCTCATTCGTATGCAATTTGAGACTTTCTAAGAAAAGGAGTTTAAAATGAACTATAAAGATATCGCACCCGAATATATTGTGCATTTACACAAAGAAAATATCAGAGTTCCACTATTTCCTCTAAAGGTGTGAATCGAAGTCGATGGCGTTTGCCGAGTGATAGGATTCTTGCAAAGTTTTAAAGCTTTTGAACGCATTCGCTCGACGTCCAGACTTAACGAAGCCTTTCAACTGGTCAAATTGGTCGGCGCCCTCAAGAATGAGATTTTTTAATTGAAATCCAGTCAGTGAGGGACGATAGGAAAGGAGAAGAGCGGCAAGGCCACTAATTATTGGGGCAGCCATCGATGAACCACTTCTTTGGTCATAGCCATTCAGGCGACTTGTTGAAAGTATGTTTTCTCCTGGTGCTGCAATGTGAATACTATTAGGACCGTAATTTGTGCCTTTAAGCCAGGATCCATTTTTGTCGAGAGCGCCAACGCTGATCAAGTTAACGAAACTATAAGCCGCTGGATAAAACGGGCGTGTGTCGACATTGCTTGAGTAATTTCCGGAAGCTGCGACCACCAGAATTCCTTTTTTCTCCGCCAATCTTAAAACCTTCAACATTTCATTGTTCCTATTAAAAGAACCCCAACTCAGGTTGATAATTTGCGCTCCATTGTCGATCGCATAGCGAATAGCCGCGATTCCTGAAGATGTTTTTCCAGATTTTTTTTCATCAAGGAAGGGAAGGGCCATAATTTTCACACGGGGAGCGACTCCTGATATTTGCATTTTTTGGTTGGTTCCCGCGATGGTTCCTGCAATATGAGTTCCGTGGTATGAGCCCTTCGACGTGCCTTCCGGCCCGATATTGTTGTTGTTGCGTAAAAAATTCCAACCGTGAATATCGTCGATGTATCCGTTGTTATCGTCATCAAGACCATTCAATTTTTCTTTTTGATTTTGCCACGCATTGGTTTTCAAAGCCTCATGGGAAAAATCGACTCCATTGTCGATCACGGCGACGACAATCTCAGACGATCCTTTGGTAAGATTCCAGGATTGATCAGTATGTATTAGGTTGTGATGCCATTGTAAAGGGTGGGTGGCGAATCCAAAGTGGCCAATACAAAGACAGCAAATAAATATAAGAACTTTCAACATCACGACCTCCCATCCATAGGTGAATTGTGAATGTCTATTCACAAAAGTAACACATTCCTTAAAAATATTGAATGGTCGACCTGACGAAGGGGGAGTTCATAGAACTGAGGTCTCTTTAGCGGCAGCTGAGGGGCTTATAGGCCTTATCTATAGATAAAGAGTCGTGATTAAACCTACAAAAATAAATAAAGTTTGATCCATGATGTTCTTCTTTGTTTCTGGTTGTATAGAGGCAAACTAAAGGAGAAAAAATGGAGTCTAACCAAAATCGAAATATCGAGATGGATCGAGAGAACTTTAAAGCTGTTTGTAATTTCGTTCGAGATACAGAATCCAAGGCGAAAACAACTGAAAACACCCCCGAAGGCTTTGACGCTATTATGGGTGAATTTGGCGACAAAGCTCGCGAGATGTTAGAAAATATGTCTTCTGATACAGACCTACGAGAAAAGGTTATAGAGCTTGAGCAGGCCGCCGACAGTGTTTTGCGATTTGCTAAAGAAAATAGTGATGTTCCTCAGTCGCTACAAACTCAAATAAAAGAAGCTCATGACAAAGTGAGAGAAGTTAAAACTAAAATTGTTCACTAATTAATTTAACATTAACCAGTTTTTGCGAATTGGAGAAGAGGGCTGCGGCCCTCTTTTTTTGTTTACTGGGTGGGCAGAGATATTGATATTTGTGCACATAAAAACGACGTATCGTTCAATTTTTCCCTAAATTTCCCTATTAGAATATATAGAGTAAATAACAAATAGAAACAACATCAGGAGGATTAAGTGAAATACCAATGGACCAAACTTCTAATTGCGTCAGTATCAGGAATTCTACTTTCATGGGCGGCCCACGCTGAAATGCGAGGTGCGAAATCAATGGATGACAGCATCAAGAAGTCCGAACGAACCACACAGACAACAAATGATACTTGGTCAGACCATCAAGACGACAGTTCAACTTGGGATTCTGGAACAGAAATGGGCCAAGAGATGGACCAAGAGGCTAATGGCCAAGATTATGGTCGCAACTACCGTTCCGGCTCTACAATCCTAAGAGGAATGGGAATGCCAGCGACGTCATTGGAGCCCAAAGAACCCCATTCTCTTCGTCAGATGCTAGACCGGAATGAAAGAAGTTCGCGCTACTAGTTTCTGAATAACCATTTGTAATAAAAAAGCCTTCGAAACTTTCGAAGGCTTTTTTTAACTCTCGTTAATCTCCCCATAAATTAATTCTCGTTAATCTCCCCCATAAATATTGAACAGTAAATTTGCAGTTTCCCTCTATGATAACCGAGCTCAGTTCCATAGGTGAAGACACTAAGGTCTTTCGATGAATCAACGGGTTCAATTGTTAGGGTGTTTTCTGATCGTAACAAGTTCACCTGAATCGCATATTGTTCAGAGCCAATCACTTGTTGAGTGTTGAACTCGGAGGGGTGTTGGCTCTGAGGAATATAAAATCGTTGAAATTGAGAGCCACTTTTTTGGTCCCAGCAATCAATAATGACCTGTCCTTGCCCGTCTATATTAAATACTGGAACGTCGGGTTTTTGTGGAAAAGATTGTGCAAATGTAAAACTTGAAAAAAGAGTAATAAGAATACTGGCTGTCATAAATCCTCCATACCCTAATATAACTAGAGGCTATTGCGGATTTATGTCTCAATTGTGCAAAGTCATGAACAATTAAAGAACTGGCCCTCGACAGAGGGCCGGATTCGATACTTTTAAGATTTTGGAATGACGCCACAACCAATTCTTTTGCCGGCGGCACCAGAAGGTTGGGATTTGAAATCGTCGGCTTTGTTGTGCAAAACAAATGCCTTTCCACTAATATTGAACTCATCATCTTTATCAAGGTTGATATTCATGAAAGACTTCTCAACCGTGGCAATGCCCTTGTCATTGGCTTTGATGTTCCCTAAATCTCCAGCGTGGTGAGTTTTGGCATATGGAGCGCCATGTTTGTGGCCTTTGGGGGCGAAGTGGCCACCGGCAGATTTGGCATCTTTAGCCGAGCAGTCGCCTTTTTCATGTATGTGAAAGCCATGCTCAGAATTGGGTTTAAGGCCAGAGAACTTACCAACCACTTTAAGGCGATTGTTTTCCTGTACCAGTCGAATTTTACCTGAGACCTCACTCCCACTTTTTGCTTGCATGATGACTTCTTTACTCTGCATACCATTGTCACTCACCAGATTTTGCTCAGAAACAGGCTCGTTACCAGTGCATCCCATTAAAGAGCCGCAAAGGCCAACGGCCATGCCAATCGAAATTTTTCTTTTAAAATTTATCATCGTCACTCCTTTGGACTTATTTGTTATTTGCTAGCTTATCGTAGACATTCTCACGAAAAATTAAATCTCCTTTAGGATTAACAAATGTGGTGAAATTTGCAATATAAACCGGGATTCTTTTTTTCAGTTCAACAGTCTTGGTGATACCGCTTTGTAAAATTTTTTTTGTTTGATGCAGAGTCCAGTCTCGATCACTCATTTCAATGAGTAGTGTAGCTAAGCGTTCGGGTTCTTTAACTCGTACGCAACCATGACTGTAGGCGCGGTTGGAGACTCCAAAGAGCTCTTGTTTAGGAGTGTCGTGTATATAGATGGCATGTTTATTCGGAAACAAAAATTTTATTTGACCAAGTGTGTTCTCCGGTCCTTTGCGTTGTCGAATGCGAAGTTTTCCCTCTTCAAAAAGTCTCATTGTATTTTTGCTCCAACCATAGACCATTGCCGAAGGGTGGTATTCTTTCACGAGTTCAAACTGTCTGGAAGTGTACCATTCGATTCGTTTTTTTGCATTCGGCAAGATTTCTGAGCGAACAATGGATAAAGGGACATTCCAATAGGGATTAAAGACAATTTTTTCGATTTCATCGTTCAACTGTGGGGTGTACTGGTTTGGACTCGCCTCGCCGACAATCACAGGGAAGGTTTGGTGATAGTGCCCGTCTTTGTAAACATCGAGAGCAAAATTTGAAATATTGATGAAAATAAAATCGTTCCCAAGGTTTTTAGGCAGAGTTTCCCATTTCGTCAGGGCCTCGTTAATGCGAATTAGTTTTTCACTTACAGTTTGGTTGAGTTTAGAAATTGTCTCTGGAGTTAATTGTCCAGAATCTTCCAGGCCGTGGCGACGTTGAAAGTTCTTTAATTGTTGTGACAGATAAGAATCAAACGAAAAGTAATTTTCTGGAATCTTGTCCGTTGTGTTCAGACGCTTGGATAACCGTTTTTGATTCGCTGGCGTCAAATCATCAAGCTGCAAAGTTTTGTCAGACTGTACCAGCACAGCAGGCCAGCCGCCCTTTTTGAAAATCGAGCTGTATATTTTTCCTTTTTCATAAAGAGCTTTATGCTGCTCTGATCGGAAACGACTGGGTTTGTAAAGGTTTGGTTGCTGCCCCCAGGCCGTGAAACCTAAGAACATGACTAAAATAAACAGGGGGGCTGACTTGCCGATTGAACGATTCATAACTCCATCTTGGTTGAGTGCATTCTTCCTTGATTGCTTCAAATGCTGAAATTTTATTATAAGAAACCACTCTTCAATTTAAGAAGAGTGGTTCGTTGCTAAGCCTTGCGTTGCTGTCCGCTGCGTAAAGACGAAACGATAACTAGCAAACCAATAGCGCCTAAAATAGAGGCTATGAAACCAGCCGGTTCACCGTGAGCGTACCACCCGAAAGTTTGGCCAACCAAACCAGCAACAAACGCACCTGCAATTCCTAGAAACGACGTGGCGATCAGGCCCATGCTGTCATTGCCGGGCTTGAGCGCTCGCGCTAAAAGACCAACGACAAATCCAATAAGTATCATCCATAAAATTCCTAACATCAAAATCTCCTTTCGCTAAATAGCATTCAATCAACTGGGTTTGTATAAAAGGGGAAATGCAATCACTGTTAAAACAAAAAGTGTTGCTATCAATGCGGCGATCTTTTTCCTGTTCCCTTTTTTCATAAACATTACTGGTGAGCCCCTTCACAGATTTCTTCAACCATCTTTGAGCAAAAGGCGTCCAAATCATCGGGGTTTCTGCTCGTCACAAGTCCGTTGTCGACGACAACCTCTTTGTCTTGCCAATCCGCACCCGCATTTCGGATATCAGTACGGATTGAGGAGTAAGATGTCACCTTGCGTCCTTTAAGTACGTCGGCTTCAGCCAACATCCAAGGTCCATGGCAAATTGCCGCCACAGGTTTTTGCTTACTGCCTGTGAAGAAACTTTTCACAAAGTCGACAGCTTTCTCATTTTTTCTTAATAGATCTGGATTGATCACGCCTCCTGGAAGCACTAAACCGTCAAAATCTTCTGCGCTGCAATTTTCCAGGGTGGTATCGACATCGTACTCATTCGACCAATCCGATCCGCTCCAGGAACGTATTTTTCCTGACTTCAGGGAGACTATCTGAACTTGTCCGCCGGCATCGCGAATGGCCTTCAGAGGGCGAGACAACTCAGATTCCTCGAATCCATCAGTGGCTAAAATGGCAACTCTTTTATTCTTCAATTTCTCAGTAGTTTTGTTCAAAGGTTCCTCCTAGATTGATTTTATTTAATAGATTTTAGGCAATTAGGGGCGATTTAGGGTCTCTTTTGTTTGCATTATTTGTGAATAAAGCTAAATAATTTTGACATAACCAGGACAAGACCTTCGGCAGGGTCAGTATTAGTCTTCAGTTATGGTCACGAAATCACTTATTACTATTTCTGTTACGTCACTGTTCCTTTTTACAACAAGTTGTGAACCTAGATCCTATCGAATTTGGGAATTTCTGGGTTGGGAAAAACGAGAAATTCTTTCATCTGAAGTTGAAAACGTGGGCGAAAACCAAAAAGAAATTAAGGAAGACTTTCAGAGTATATATGAACGGATTAAAACCGAGTACGATTACGAGCGCGACGAAATCGATGACCTCTACGATCAACTGAAATCGGATTACGAAAAAGCGAAAAACAAGGCTGATCGAATAAAGGCCAGTTCCAAGAAAATTCGCCAAATTGCCAAGGCTCTCTTTGCTGAATGGGAAGAGGAGGCGATGGCCATTTCAAATAAAAACTACCGTAAAGATAGTCTGGTCAAATTACGACAAGCACAGGCAAGATTTAAACACCTCAGTGCCAGTTTGCATCGGTCGGAGAGTCAACTGGATCGTGTTCTCGTTCAATTGAATGACCAGGTTCTGTATTTGAAGCACAATTTAAACGCCAAAAGTCTGGCCCTTTTTGAATCAGAAATTAAATTAGTTAAAAACGAAATCGACGAGCTGATAAAGGCCATCGAAAAGACAATTCAATATTCGCAAACCTTCAAACACACGCTGTCGTAAACTGTTGAGAAACCTTCAGAGGAGGATTTATGAGTCAAACAAAGATGCAACCTTTAAAAATTTTTTACGCGTTAGTTCTGGCATGTGTACTTTTCGGAGGCGTTGTTGGAGGAATTGTGTTTTTCAGCGACGATCAAGAAGTAGAAGTCAATAATTTGCATTCTCAGCAATTGGATGCCGAAACTAGCTCTATTGAAAGTCAAAATAAAAACGAGGGGGACAAATGAATACTCAAAGCCGCAGGGGTCATGTCCATTTTTATGATCCACTCACTAAACTCGGGCTATTAAACGATAATGAGGGGGAGCTTATAAGTTTCCGCTACAATGGAACTAGACCACTGGTAAAAGGAGAAGCGATCGAGTTTACCTCAAGCTGGCATAAAACCTTCGCCGAGTGGGTGGAACCTATTCACGCTTAAAAATTTTAAGATTTTTGGCCAATAAAAGAAAAGTAAGGAACCCTTCCAATCGGAACCACCGGAAGTCGTCCCTCGCCTTCGAAAAGTTCAACTGTTTCAAATTTATTGATAAGGTAGGGCAAGTGGTCAGGATTCAAAAACACATTGTCATAAGCGAAAAACGAAGGCCAAAAATTGCGTGTCAATGGGTCATGAGTTTTTAAGCCCGACAGAGGGTATTTCTCTGAAATATAAAAATCAACGACTCCTATTTTTCCATTCGGAGACAGAATATTATAGGTGTGGTCAATGGCTTTGTACCATTGAGGCGTCATTGTCAGAGAATAAGAAAACGTAACTAGGTCACAAAATTCAGGAGCCTTGAAGTTCACGATATCAGAAATCACAGTTTCGACATTCGTCAATTGTCTCTTGGCAATTTTTTCCTGAGCATGGGCCAACAAGGACTCACTAATATCCACTAAGTAAATTTTACTGTACTGCTGCAATTGTTCATCTGAGAGATAGTCAAGGCTAGCGCCTGTACCCGCTCCAAAGTCGACCCAAACACCATCACCTTGGCATTTATGAGTGTTTTGAAACAACTGCCGCCTTCCATTTAAAAGTTTCTTTCTAAATTTATCGTAATTTTCGGCCTGACTTTTGTAGAACTGTTCAATGCGCTCGGTATGATTGATTCCCGAGTTGGGTTTGATCATTTGGTAAATGGTTTTTATATCTTGAATCATGATGACTGAACTCCAGCAATATAAAAGCTTCCATAAGTATGGACGCGATCATGTTTGTGTAGATCAGCAGCAAGGCTTTCATCATAGACAAGGAGTTCTCCCAAGGTTTTTCCACAATCAAGTTGAATCGGATTAATAAAATCCACATTCAGACTTGCGCTGCGCCAAAGCACTTTGGAAGAAGGGGTTGTCTTTGCAATCAATTGTTCCCACTGATCTTTCAAAAGGTTGCGATGATTTTGATAGAGCCAGTCCATATGGTCAAGTAAAGTAATTTTGTGCAGTGTCTTCGGTGTGTGGTTTAAAAAATCAAGCAGCGAACTGTTATGCGTTTGTAGACGATCCACTCGATCTTTCAAAATGGCAAAGTTGTGCGCTTTCAGATACTGAGGCGAGCAGGTTTGGGTGTAGTGACCAAAGAGGTAGAGATGGTAAAAATAGTTATCTTTTAAACTTAATTTTGTAAAAACATAATCAAGGCAATCTTCAATAAACTTAGCCATTCCTCCAAGGTAATTTTCTTCAATTTGTAGAAACTGAGATCGAGGCACGCCCAATGCCGACATGACGGCTCCTCGACGAGTGAACCAGCGCATCGCTTGTGTCCAAAATTGCGGTTTAAGTTCCGAAAAGTAGATCATTGATTGTTCATGCATATTTGGGGCAGAGAATATCTTTTCGATACTGGGTAGTAAGCCACGTAGAGAAATGTACTGTCCTAAAATTCTAGCCACCCATCCGGCACTTCCACGATAGTAGAAACCGCGATGAATTCCTTGTGGTAGAAAAAAATCAATATGTTTATCCCAATAGTGACGAGCGAAATCGGGGAGACAGTGGCGCAGGGCTTGATTGTAAATTCGGTGGGCTCCCGAATGCACACCTAGTCCGAAAAAAGCATAAAAGTCCTCGTAGTCGAGTTGTTGGATCGCCGCTTTTTTTAATTCAAGAAGTGCGTTTTGCCGTGGATTCATATCAACAGCGTCCACGCTTTTGGGGTTATCCAGTAAGTAGTCCAAGGCATTGCAGCCAGCAGAGGTGATCAGCATAACATTATCTGTTGGCTGAATGTTAAATGCCTTTCGATCAAGGCGTGGGTCTTCCCAGCATTGGTTATAGACAAGGTTGTGACCATGCATCCAATGGAAAAATCGCTGCCGAGCCCAGTTTGTCATCATGATTTAATTGTGAGGACTCATCCCTTCAATTACAAATTAGGAAACCTTTATTAAACTGTCAGGTTTAGGTTAGTTTGGTCATTCAAAGAAATTTATCTTCGGGTTTCAGTTTCTTGGACTGTTGGATTGCGAGGTGTTTGACGTAGGGCCTCCTGTACACGTTCGACCTCCGACAGTCGATGCAGGAGATTGCGGCAGTGACTCGCTAATCTGGAGTTGGATTCTAAATTTTGGCATCGGTTATTCAGTCGCTGTCGTTTTTGGGCAAAAGCTCTTGGGTTCTCTAATGCCAGGCGAGCAGCCAACACCAGACCAGCATCATCTTCTTGGACTCCTGAAGGAGGCGTATATACAGAGCTGAGCTGACCGCGCGACATCACATCGCAATGACTTTGATACCCCGATGGATTCGACGATTGTGGTCCAGCGAACTGGCTGTCGTAATTGGTGCTTTGGCCGATAATCATTTGATTCGGAAAGCGACAAAGACTAAGAATCCGATTTTCAGCTGAAAGGTTCATCGGGAAAAATCCATACAGAAGAGGGTCGCACATTTCCATGGCCTGAGTGGCAGTGTTGAGATTTGGCTCAGAGAGGCCACCTGGGTTACAACTGAACTCAAGAGATTGGCCATTAAGCTGAAGATTCACCGTCGAGGGCGTTGAGCAGATACGATCAGTCCATCGATTGAAGTTATTTAAAAGTGAGGCATTCCGTTGCAGTCCATCTAAATTGGGTTGTTCCGATTGAGTGACAAACCCGCCCACTAAGCAATTGTGGTTGGGAGGATTATTGGTGGTCTCACGGGGATATCCAGAACGATTTTCTGCCCCGGGGGGAGCAGGGGTGATACTACGGAATTCAATATTGATTGGTGTTGAAGATTGCAGTTGAGTGCGAATGCCTTCGACAAGTTGGTTGCGGATATAGCCTGTGCGAACAGCCACGTCGGGGTGGATTGGGGGCCATGCTGGAATCGGACCTTCTTCGCGGTCGACGGCTTCGGCACGAAGAAATTCAAGTTCTTCATACAAACCCGTCAAGCGAGTCTCCAATTGTGGACTCGAAACCATGTCTTGATTGAGGAGCTGAATCCAAAAGGAGTTCTGCAATTGAGCGAGTTGATCATGCCGTTGCTGAATCAAGGGTAGAACAGTGGGCTGGTCTGCAAAGCTCGGTATCGCAGTGAGAAGTATTGTGAAAAGAGCAAAGACAAAAGTCCTGGTTTCAAAGCTCATCATTACATCTCTATCGGTTTTTTCTAGCACGGAATTTAGTCAAGGTTTTCGAATATCTAGACCAGTTTCCGTGGGTCCTCGATTTGAAATCCGATATACTAATTAGTGTTATGAAAAAGTCGGTTTTTATATTTTTTTGTGTGTTTATTTTCTGTTTAAAAAGCTGGGGTGACCTGGGCGAAATGATCAATAACTTGAATCGCCACACTGGTAATATCCGCAGTCTTGGAAGTCAGACTTTAACACCCGGACAGCCACGTCCTCCGGCATTATCCAGTGCTTTGCAATTGATTCAGAACCCATCCGTAGTGGCTGAAATTCAAAGATTAGAAGGACGCCTGCACCAGGCGACTCGTGTGCTTGCCAATCCCAATTCATCGCCGCAAGCCCAAAGGTTGGCCGCTGAGAGAATTGCCAGATCTGGCCCCAATCTTATTCGACTCATGGAAGCCAGAGCTGGATTGGTGCGAGCTCTCAATCAGTCTTTGCGAACCAGTGTTGCGCAAGCCAATGGCGTAAGACCCTATGTTTCAAATCAGGGCTCTTGGTTGAACACGACTTTGCGAATCGTCAGAGAAATGCGCTCCCAGTTAAATACTGTTCGTCCACAAAACAGCACTTCGTCAATGACCCAAAGTTTGGCTCGGGGAATTCGGTCGGCATTCAATGCGAATATGTATCAAATTCGAACCTACTTTGTCGCCCCTCCCGCTAGAGGGCGTGGCGCGCCTTCTGACACACCCGATTTTGTCGTCGATCCTGGTGGTAACGTTTTTATAGAGAGGTAAAGTGAAGAAAAAGGATGGGTTTATCTTTTTCCTCCTGCTCTTACTTGTGGGCTGTGCCTCCGCTGATCCGAAAGGTGAGGTCAAATCTAATCTCGGTTACCTGAATGGTGAAACCTACAACGCCCCTCAGGGGATTGTTCCTGGTGCTGGAATTCCGGTCGGTTACTGGGGAAAGATTAACAATCGAACAACCACAATTCAGGGAACAGTTTTTCATAAGCAAGAGTCGATGCTGTTTCCCCTCGGTCATCAAAAAATTCTATTAAAAAATAAACAGGGAAAAATACTTAAACAAGTTCAGTCTGAAGCCAACGGAGAGTTTTCAATAGTGGTGATGATTCCGAATGGGGAGTACTCGTTAGAGATTTCCGATCTAAAATTTCAAGGACAGATAAAGCTAAACGTCGATAGCTATCAAGTTCACGACTTAAAAATACAGGCCTTAGAAAAATAGGCTGCATAAGATTAGAAAAGCCTCTTCTTAGTTCAGAGCTTGGCTACCACTACTTCGCCTTCGTATTTTCAATTTCTACGACCTGAAAATTTTCAGCTATGGGCTTAACACTTTTTATTTTGAAGTTTGGAAAGTCTTTCTCCAAAGGCGGTAGTGATCCATTTTCAAAGATAATGAAAAAGTGGTTAGGGAAAGTCAGACAGTTGGCCACGTAGGAGAAATGATCCACACGTCCGTAGTGGGGAAATTTACAAATCACCCGATCCCATTGAAAAGACAGGAAGCCAGCCATTTGATAGCTCGTAGCAAAATAATGGGCGGGCTGGGGGAGTTCGGTGGCTAACGGCGTGAATTTTTCAACTTTACTAAGATTGGTTTGAAGGCTTTTAAGGCCGGGTTTCAACACCACAATTCCAAGTGCTAATACAAAAACAAGACTCCAAAAATATACAGTTTTTCGGATCCAATGCCAAAACCGGTCGGGAGTGTAGAGGCAAGACAAATAATAGACGGCGGGAAGTCCTACCAGGGTCCAGTTGGCTTCAACACGTCCCTTAAAAGAGGAGTACAGAAAAAATAGGAAAGGAAAAAATGCAAACGGCATCAGCCAGTGCTGCTTCCAATGCTTGCTGCCAGCAAACAGGAAAATCAAAAAAGTCGGAAAGATGATAAGAAGTTGTCCACCGACATATTCGAATGGAATCGTCCATTTCCAAAACCCGGGATTCATTCCATGTTTCCATTGAAAAACAAAGGACGCCCATTCGTGTTGCGCATTCCACAGAAGAACGGGAGTACAAGCCAAGGCGCCAACTCCAATCGCCGCTAATGATTTGCTTGTAAAAACCCGTCGCCAGGCTTTTTGTTGGAAAATAACCCAAAGCAAGGGGGGGATGAATAAAACAATATGATATTTCGATAAAAACCCAAGTCCAAGGGATAGCCCAAGCAGAAGGTAGTCACGCCAGCGCCCATGCTGAAGAACGTGATGACAATTAAAAAGGGACCATGTCCAAAAAAATAATAGAGGAATATCAGGAGTGGCAATGATGCCACCCCAGCCCCAAAGCGGGTTGAGAAGCGCCACCCATAAAAACCAAGTGCTTCGTTCGTTGTGAGCCTCGGATAGAAAAAGTCGCAGCCAAAGGAAAATAGTCGCATGACCGAGAAGCACAAAAGGCCACCGGATCGCACCGGGGTGCCATTGTTTAAGAGGTTGGGCCAATGCCATCATCCAGCCCACCATCGGAGGATGGTCAAAGTAACTCAGAGAGAGAAGGTCGCCCCAGAGAAAATAGTAGAACTCATCGAGCGCTAAAGGCACCAAAACACATATCAGCAGCTTAACAGCAAGGCTGGCAAAGAAAATTTTCTGCAAAACCTTTTGATTGAACATAAACCCTTTTAGCACGAATTCGGGGCTCTGCCTCGGCGTTTTGCCTCTTGTTGCTTGGCAATAATTTCTTAACTTTCGAAGCCAAGGTCTGTAGAGTGAAGAGATGCGAGTTTTGTTTGATGCGACCTGCTTGATTCCCGAAAAACTTTCAGGAATCGGGGTGTACGCAAAAAATCTTTTCCTCAGTTTACAGGCGGTCCATCCAGACCTGGTTCCGGTGTATAAAAAATCAAGACTTTTGAAAACAAAACACATTAGTCGTCATATTGGTCGTAAAGGCTCGGCCTTTTTTGAGACTCAGCTCGCATTGTCGAGTTCGTTGACTTTATTGCATGGACCCGATTTTCGTTTATTGAGCTCCCATCCTAAAATAAAAAAGGTGGTAACAGTTCATGACGTTGCCGTTTTCCACGAAAATTTTAACTCTCAAAAGTTTCGCGAAAGCGGCCAATTGCAAATGAATGTTCTGTTTGAAGATTTGCAACCGGATCGCGTGATTGTTCCAACAGAGACAGTGAAAAGTGAAATACTAGCACGTTGGCAAGGATGGGACGATCGGGTGGTGGCGATACCTCACGGCGGCGATCACTTGCTGGCAAAAGCCGAAAAGCAAGAAGGTGCCAAGCCCCTGGCGCATAGTTTTCCTTACTTTCTCTATGTGGGTCACTTGGAAAACCGCAAAAACCTCGATGGCATTTTATCAGCCTTTGAAAAGTACTGCGAACAAGACACTGAGATTCGTTTGGTCTTAGTCGGTAAAGATGGGTTCAATGCCGAATCTTTTCATCAACGGATACAAAACTCAAAATTTAAAGATCGAATTGTCTTAAAAGGCTTTGTAACCGACCAAGCCTTGGCGACTTTGTATCAGCAGGCGCGCGCTTTTTTATTTCCCTCATTTTACGAAGGCTTCGGTTTTCCGATTCTTGAGGCCATGGCCTTGGGGTGCCCGGTCCTAACCTCCAATTTTGGCTCCATGAAAGAGGTGGCTGGAGAGGCAGCACTGTTGGTCGATCCTCATAGTCTTGAGTCCCTCGTCGCTGGATTAAAACTTCTCCATGAATCAGAGTCGCAACGGACCCGCCTTATAGAAGCCGGACACTCTCGCGTCAAAGAGTTCACCTGGCAAAAAACAGCCAAACGTGTGGCTCAAGTTTACAAGGAACTTGAGCAGTCCTAAAAATATCCAGTGTTAATTGAAGTCTGTGCTTTGTGCTACGTAGGGAAGGTTTCTGTAGTACCCCTGGTAATCAAGGCCATAACCGACAACAAAGCGGTTTTCGATTTCAAATCCGACATGGTCAATCGTACAATCCGTTTTCAAGGCCGCCGGCTTGAACAGAAGAGAGGTCGTAATCAGACGTTTTGGCATGCGAGCGCCGATGTTCTTTTTTAAAAAATTCATTGTTAAGCCAGTGTCGACAATATCTTCAACAAGAAGTACATTCTTTCCCTCCAAGGGAACGGTCAAATCCAGAGTCGTCTTCACTTCGCCTGAGCTACTGGTGCCGCCACCATAAGAAGAAACGCCAAAAAACTCACATTGAATATCAAGGTCAATGCTACGAACGAGGTCTGCGAAGTACATGCAAGAACCTTTAAGGATACAGATTGCCGTTAACTCTTCGCCTTTAAAGTCTTCGGTAATTTTAGCACCAATTTCGGTAACCTTTTTCTCCAGTTCTTCTTGGCTAATTAGAGGTGTTAAGTTTAACGGTGTCATTGTCTTGGCTCCCTATACGAACGAATTATTTATCAACTCTCCCACACCACCGGCACCTGGGACAATATACTGATTGTCATTTAAGCCCTTTTCTTCGCTCCAGTGAGTGCCAGGTGCGGCCTGAAGAGCTTTTTTGGAAGAAAAGCCACGATCCAGTCGGGCTGTGTATATTTGCACATCGGGATGAGTTTCGGTGACATTTTTAATATATTCCGGAGTGATCATCATATGAACGGCTATGAATTTTGCTGCTCGACCGGGCACTTTTTCCTTGTAATGTTTGATGACTTCACACAAAGAATTGCCGGTGGCTCCCATGGGATCTGGAATTATGACAATGGCGTCATCAACGGGGCCGCCAATCTTTGATTCGTACATTTCAGTATGGGTCACTTCACCTCTATCGTTGGTGATTCGAGACGCAAAAATATGATCTTGGCGAATGTTATGTGGTTCTAAAACTTGATTGAGCTCATCAAAAAAAAGTTGGCTGGGCAGCATGCCGGCGCGGGCGACATCAACAGTCACGGCCTTTTGGTCGCGATCGAAAACTTCCGCATGCAACACAACATCTTTGTGAAGGTCGGTCATCCGGGTGGCAAAGGTCTTCTGCTGTTTAGGAAATTCAGCATTCAAGACGTGCACAAACAATTGCTGATAAACTTTTTGTATTAACTGATTGAAGGTAGGTTGAGCGCAATCTGAGCCGGACAGTCTTGTTGTCAGATGACTGAGATACGAATCGTTTAAAATTTTAACTTGCGGAGGGTATCTGTGCTCAATCAATTGCATAGAGGATTAATAGGGCGTCGGCCTGGATTTGTCCAGAACTGGTTGTAAAAAGCCAGGCTCGTTGAGGTTTACTGAATATTTAGTAAAATTGCGATATCACTTAGGTTTTCAAAAAAAGCTTCATCGTTAAGGACACTCAGCTTACGACTGGAGTCATAAAGAGCCAACTCTTCTGGAGTGAACGGGACATCGTGGACGCTGGGATCGACGACGACGACACCATTTTGTTTTTGAAAGTTCAATTCAAAATAAAGTGGTGAGCTGGGGTCATCGCTCAATTTAAGTTGGTGCCAAAAACGAACTTCGGCATTGATGGATTCGGCGTCACTGCCTTCAGAAATCGTGACTTGAGTGTAAAACCCCAAGCCTAAACCCGATTCTTGATCGACTTCGCCGTAAAACAATTCCACGGGTGTACCGAACTCAAAGTTCTTTTGAATAGTGGACCCAAGCCCGTTGATATTTTTTTTATTACGAAAAATAAAATCGTTTTGATTGCTTATAACGTAAATGCCCTCGTCAATGCGACGGCCGACTTGGATCAGGTTTTCAACCGCTGCGGGAGTGATTGACATGAGTTTGACTGTGATCGTCCGCTGCAAAGCAAGATCGTTCCTTTCTTGTGGCGTGGGGGTCGGACGCTGTACCTGAAGTTGTGTTGTTTCCGGTTGGTTTGAACTCTCTTCGGGGTTGGTGTTCGATAAGCGCGGTTGAGCTTGCGAGCGCTCGGGCTCAGCAAAGCGTACCGAATCATTGCGCTGAATTTCATTAGCCACGGGTGGCAATGAGCTTTCTTCAATTTGTGATTTGCGACCTGAAAAATTATCCCACATCACAACCACTAAGATTAAAATAAAAAGAAGAGACAACTGAACCATCCAATTTCCCAAAATCTTTTTCCAAAATGGCTTCACGGGAGGGGACCAAGTTTCCATATTGACACCACACTGGGCGCAATACTGGTCCTTGGGTTGGAGAAGGTTACATTTGGGACAATTGATCATCATGATGAGAGTCCTATGCCTAGTCCCTAAGTCTATCACAGCCCGACTGAGTGCTTACCTCCTTTCAGCAAAATTTGACGCAAACAGTCGAATGCCGTAGAGTGGAGAAAAGTGGGGAAAAGTGGAACCAAAGTGGTTCAAAGTGGAAAAACCCTGCAAACCTAGGATGGGTGAGTGAAAGAGCTAAGAGGGCGCTTCGAAATTAAGATGGATACCAAGGGTCGGATGAACCTACCCAGCGCTTTGCAAGACTCCGAAAACTCGTCTTTCGTCGTAACAAATAGTCAGTACCAAGGATGTCGTTGTCTGGACGTTTATACCAAAGAAGAATGGGAAAAATTAGAAAGTCGCATTGCTCAACTTTCTCCCCTGAAAAAAGAGGTCCAAGCTTTTCAACGATTTTATATTGCTGGCGGTCAACCCGTAGATGCCGGATCTCAAGGTCGGGTTCTTATTCCAAAAAGTTTGCGAGAATATGCCAATCTCGAAGATCAAATTGTGATAGTAGGAATGGGAACAAAACTAGAAGTCTGGAATCTTTCTGATTGGCAGAAAATCTTTGATAACTTGGCAACCGACTTCGAGGACACCCTCGGAGTTATTGCAAACCTTGATATGGGAGTTGGAAATGCGTAAAGACAATCATTATCCCGTTATGCTGAACGAAGTTATGGAAATGTTTGCTAAGGCAAATATTGAAAAACCGAAAACCTATCTTGATGGAACCTTTGGACGTGGAGGGCATGCCGAAGTTGTTACTAATAAATTTCCTGAATTGGATATCT
>CAXRIX010000012.1:0-8847 GCA_964230555.1 Bdellovibrionales bacterium | reverse complement strand
GGAACCGCCGTCTTGGGACTTGGAAACATTGGGCCCGAGGCCTCAAAGCCGGTTATGGAAGGTAAGGGCAATCTTTTTAAAATGTTTGCCGGAATCGATGTTTTTGACATCGAACTTAACGCTAATGACGTCGACACTTTTTGTAACACTGTAAAAGCACTGGAACCGACATTTGGTGGAATCAATCTTGAAGACATTAAAGCTCCCGAGTGTTTTGAAATTGAAAAACGCTTGAAAGAAGAAATGAACATCCCCGTCTTTCATGACGACCAGCATGGAACCGCCATAATTTCAGCGGCCGCTTTAATTAACGCTGTCGATATCACCAAACGTAAATTAAAAAACTTAAAAATGGTGATCAACGGTGCGGGCGCTGCGGCCGTGGCCTGTGGTCGTCTTTTTGTTTCACTTGGAGTCCAGCAAAAAAACATTATCATGTGTGACTCCAAGGGTGTGATTTACGAAGGCCGCAAAGAGGGCATGAACCCCTACAAACAAGAGTTTGCCGTCGACACCAAAAAAAGAACTTTAGCCGATGCTGTTAAAGGTTCGGATTGTTTTGTGGGCTTAAGCGTTGCCGGTGCTATGAGTGTCGACATGCTGATGTCGATGAACAAAAAACCCATCGTTTTTGCGATGGCCAATCCGGATCCTGAAATCGACCCCAAAGTGGCAAAAAAAGCCCGCCCCGATGTGATCATGGCCACCGGACGCAGTGATTATCCGAACCAGGTCAATAATGTTCTTGGATTTCCTTCCATTTTCCGTGGCGCCTTGGACGCTCGCGCCAGCCAAATCAATGAAGAAATGAAACTGGCGGCCGTTAAAGCCCTGGCCGAACTGGCTCGCGAAGGGGTGCCTGAAAAAGTTTCGACAGCCTACGGGGGTCAGACTTTTTCATATGGTCCAGAATACATTATTCCCAAACCTTTCGACCCTCGAGTCATTATGAATGTGGCGCCCGCTGTTGCCAAAGCCGCCCACGACTCGGGCGTGGCTCAGTTGCCGATTAAAAAGATGAAAGCCTATGTCGAAAAACTGGAGGCCTTGCAGGGCAACAAGGTGAGTTTTATCCGCACCTGCATCAATCGTGTGAAAAGCAATATTCGCAAAAGTAAACACAAACCTCGGATTATCTTCCCTGAAGGCAACACCCACAAAATCTTAAAGGCCTGCAGTCTGGCTTTAAACGAAAACATCATCGAGCCCATCTTACTGGGACGTAAAGACCATATCATTCACACCATCGAAGAGTTAGGCCTTGATAACCTCAAAAAAATTGAGATCATCGAACCACGCCTATCCAAACATTACGACCGCTATTCGGAAGAGCTTTTTAAGATGAAAGCCCGCCGCGGTATCATGGAAAAAGAAGCCCGTCGACTGATGTATGACTCCAATTATTACGCGTCCATGGCAGTGCACCTGGGAGACGCCGATGGCATGATCACCGGCGCCACCATGAAGTACAAAGAGGCGGTGATCCCGATCTTAAGAATCATTGGCTCTGGAAATCGCAAAACGGCTTCGGGCATGAACATCGTTCTGAAAGAAGACAAAATGTTCTTCTTCACTGACACCGCTGTTAATGTGAATCCGAACGCTGAGCAGGTGGCCAACATCGCCATTCATGCCTCGGCGGTAGCCAAGTATTTTGATATCAAACCCAATATTGCCATGCTTAGCTACACCAACTTCACCTCCAAAGGCGACAACCCGGATAAAATGCGCAAGGCCGCCGAAATGGTAAAACAGCAATTTCCGGATTACGTAGTGGATGGAGAAATGCAGGCTGACACTGCGGTGAATCCTGAAATCGTCAAACGCATCTTTCCTTTCTGTGAAATTAAAGACGGCGCCAACATCCTTGTTTTCCCTAACCTGGATTCAGGCAATATATCTTACAAATTGGTGCAACAATTGGGTGACTGCGAAGTGATCGGTCCCTTCCTCATGGGAGTTAACAAACCCGCGCACGTGGTCCAGCGCACTTCTGTGGTTGATGATATTTTTAATACCGTTGTTCTGTCTTGCCTTCATTTTCAAGCCATTCCCGGAATGACCCAACAGGGGGCAAAAAAATAAAAGCGGAAGAAGAAAAAACCAAGGCCATTGTTCTGGGCGTCGGCTTAAAAGCGGAAGGGATCGTTAACGTTAAACACAGCCTTAACGAACTGGAAGACCTAGCGGCCACCGCCGGCTGGCAGGTCGTGGGCAGCATCACACAACTGGTTAACAAATGGACTCCCTCCACTCTTATTGGAACCGGTAAGGTGGAAGAGATCGGTCATATTGCCGAAGACTGCAAAGCCGAATTTATTATAATCGACCACCACCTCACCGGCGTGCAAACTCGAAACCTGGAAGAGCATTGGAAACCGGCCCGTGTTCTCGATCGCTCACAGATCATCATCGAAATTTTTGCCCAACGCGCCCGCAGTTACGAAGGCAAGCTGCAGGTCGAACTGGCTCAGCTCTTGGACCAACTGCCCCGGCAAGTGGGAGCCTGGCTTGGCTCACTTTCACGCCAAGGGGCCGGTATCGGAACTCGCGGTGAAGGAGAAAAAGCCATTGAGTTGGATCGCCGTCAAATTCGCAAACGGGTGGATGTCATTCGTCGCAAACTTAAAGACGTGCAAAAAAATCGTAAACAGCATCGAAGCTCAAGGGAAAAAAACCAAGTCCCAAGCTTTGCACTGATTGGCTATACCAACGCCGGTAAAAGCTCGTTGATGAACGTCTTAACCCAATCAGACATCTACGCTGAAGACCAATTGTTTGCCACCTTGGATCCTACCACGCGCAAGGTTTTTCTTGATGAGGGCACGCACGCCGTTCTGACCGACACTGTGGGATTTATTAATAAACTTCCCCACAATTTAATCGAAGCTTTTAAAGCCACTCTTGAAGAGTCGGCGGCCTCGGACATTCTTCTGCACGTGATTGATTTGTCAAATCCACAGATGGAAAAGCAAATTGATGTGGTCAACACCTTGATAAAAGAATTTGGTTGGGACGAAAAACCCTTGATTCATGTGTTTAATAAAATGGACACAGCCCCCATTCAAAACCGCTTTCGAGTCAAACAAAGCCCTCGGGTGTTTTGCAGTGCCCACACCGGCGAAGGCATTGATGACCTAAAAGCCCTAATGCTTGAAACCCTCAACAAGCTCACTGTCCCGATCGAGCTGTTCTTTCCCATGGAAAAGAAACATTTGATCTACGATCTTCAAAAAGACTCGACGTCCATTTACAAAGAAGAAAGTAAACTGGGCTTAATCTGTAAAGCTCAAGTGATCCCCAGCTTGATTAAAAAGTGGGAAGAGTACCGCACCGATCTGAAATCCAATCAATAAGATTGAATGTCCCAAGTCCGGAAGACAATAAACAAGAAGGGTGATTCGCGGCGAAAGCCGCAGACTTTCGCCAGTTTGGAAATGGACTTTGAAGCTTCGACCGTATCGAACTTACGCCACTGCAAAAAGGCATTCATTAGCTATTCAATTAAAGGCAACGAGTGCTGATCGATAAGCAGGCAGAAACCTCCTCATCTCAAATCTGATCATTGCCGACTAAAAACTGGCTCAATAAGCCCTGGACCTTTTGTAAGTTTTTGTAATTACTGGAAAAATATCAATCCCCTTTGATCGAGGGAATCCGACCATTCAGTCGAGAGCCCCTCGCTTTTAAGATCACACTATGGAAATCTAAGGCTGTTGGGACGGACGAAAATGTACCTCCCATAGAATGCCCCCGGAGGGAATAGAAGAAACAGTTCCCTCTTTTTTGCCCTTATCCCTAGGAGGGTCACCAATACGGTGGCCCTCTGCCCCTTTAAGACCTCTATTTTTACTTTGAGGACTGAATGGGGTACAAAAGATGAATGGTAGATTTGGAGAACGAATTGGAAGCAAAAGTTATGGCGGAAACCACCAACATTGGTGATCAAGACTTAAAACAGTCTGATACAAAGCAAAGCCTGATCGGCAAATCTTTGCAGTTTCCCGTGGGCTTATTTTGGAATGACGCCGACACCAAACAGAAAGTGGTTCTTATCGGGATCGCCTGCCTTTTTGGACCCATTCTTACTTTTTTGATGCTGCAAAATCCACAGTGGCCGATTCCTACCAAACTCAACCTTTCGGTCGTTGTCTATATATCATCTCTTTATATTTTCTTTACTATCTATGACAATCTTGTCTCCATGGGCCTGCGTTCTTTGGTGGGAGGTAAGCCCCGCCCCAGTATTCTTGTGGAGTTTGTTAAATTTTTTCTGACCCTTTTGACTACAGGAATTTACCAGTACACCTTTATTTACGAACCGGTTCTTCATTATCAACGCCCCCAGAACCTTTCTATTATTTTTGTTACCACCGCTTTGTATTCGATGGTGGCAGCGGCCATTTTTTATCGGTTCCGACAAATGAAAGATATTGCTTTTAAATCAAAGGTGGCGCAAGCCGAAGCCCAATATTCGATTCTCGAAAGCCAAATGCAGCCCCACTTTCTATTCAATTCTTTAAATGTCCTGTCCGAGTTGATTTATGTCGATCCCGATCAAGCCGCGGCGATGACACAGAAACTGGCCGATTTATATCGCGAGATCTTAAACAACTCGAAAACCAAATTTTCGACCCTCGAATCCGAAATATCAATTTTAACCAAATATGTCGAGATTCAAAAAATTCGCTTTGGTGATCGCATTGATTTTTCAACCGACGTGTCACCGGCTTTTTATAACCTACAGATTCCAAGTTTAATGCTACAAACCTTGGTTGAAAACGCTATCAAACACGGTATTTCACCGAAACAAGAAGGTGGCGAAATCAATCTTTCAGTCACCAAGACGGGCAATCGTTTTGAGGTTTGTATTTCAAACACAGGTGCTCTTTACAAAGGACACCAAGAATCCAAGCGAAGTACGGGCCTGCAGAATACACGCAACCGTCTGGAGTTGACTTACGGAAGTAAGAACTCTTTTCAAATATACTCAGATGATAAAAGAACCTATGTGAAATTTTCCATAACAGGGAGGACCTCATGAATAAAATATTAGTCGTCGACGACGAACTTTTGAGTCGCAAGAAGATTAGACGATTTATTGAACAACGTCCTGAAACCTTTGAGGTTTTTGAGGCGAGTAATGGGATTGAGGCTCTTAATCTCATTGAAAGCGAGAATCCTGATATTGTGTTTTTGGATATTGAGATGCCAGAAATGAACGGAATGGACTTGATTCAAACCATCGGGACTCCCCACTTTAAATTGATCTTTCAAACCGCTTACAGTGAGTTTGCTGTTGAGGCTTTTGAAAAGAACGCTTTGGACTACATTTTAAAACCCTTCAATCAAGAGCGATTCAACCAAGCCTTAGAAAAAGGTTTAAGCTCCACCACCAGCAGCAAGCAGATCCACGCCCTTTCTGACACTTTAAGCCAGGACGATGTTTATCTCAGCAAAGTTGTTGTTAAAAGAGGGATGAAAAACACATTAATACCGGTCGAAGATGTATTGTGGTTTAAAAGTGAAAACCATTACACTTATGTTTGCACCAAGGATTTTGAGTATATTTACTCTGAGCCGTTGAAGGATTTGGTAAAAAAACTGAATCCCGATCAGTTTATGCAGGTTCACCGCAACGCCATTGTGAACTCTCAGTTCATCAAAGACATTGTTCAAGGTGACAATATGAAGCTGGTCCTTGAGAATGGCGCTGAAGTGAATGTGTCCCGCTCAAACAAAAAAGTGATTAAAGAGCGAATCCTGCAGCATTAATCTCAAACGCTTTTATTTTGGTAACAAAGCCAATCTCAATTCAAATTAAACTCACCCCAATTTCGAAGCCTAACTGATCCCCTCAAACGAGGGGTTTTTTTATGAAAGTTAAAGGGAATCTCGTCATCGGCGAGACCTACCTGGTGCAATAAAGTGCCGCACTATTTGGGCTGAAGGCCCTGGCCCTTGACTCGATTTTTTTGAAAACCCTTATGAGACGATTACTTTTATAAACATTTAAGGTTACCAGCTTTTCGTTTAGAAAGGGCTTGTGCCTCCATACAATTTGACAAGAATATTATGATCTTTTTTGGACATTTCGTAGTTTTTGTAAATTAATCGTCGGTCCCCTGTTTCGCCTCGAAGAACCATTGTCGGTTTATTGTTTTTACTGAAAGCCCAGGAATGATAGAGCATTATTGAGTTTCTATCGAAGTGAGTGTGCTTGCGGACTTCATCTTGTCGCAATTTAAAAAAAGCGTATTTGTATTCATCGTGAATATTGTCCCAGTTGATTTTTAGATAGTCATTACGATCAAAGTGAGCCTGTTCATGAGAGACTCCGAATGCATGCATTAGTTCATGTTTAATCGTAGACCTGTCGAACCAGCAGGATCTACTTATCAACAACTCTTGTTTGCCACCCATCCGGCCCAGGTGGGACAAACCACAGACATCGGGATTATTGGTTGTTTTAATTTGAATAAAATCTTTGTCTCCTGACCTTTTAGGACGACATCGGACATTGGCGTAAGCTCCCAGTTCAGCACACATGTTAAGAAACCTGGTTTTTTCATTCGATGAGATCGATGAGCCAAATCGGTATCTTATAGTGCCGTTATTCCAGAGATTCGAGGACCGCGCACTTGTACCCGAAGAGTTGACACTATCTTCCTCGTCAACGTCTTCTTCCAAAATGACACTAAATTCCTCTTCCTCGTCTCGAGGGTCGATCAATTTGTCTCGTTTGACGATCATATCACCCATCAGAACCTCGTCGTCCTTCAAGGTGACTTCAACATTGTCTATTGAAGCATTGAGATCTCCACATGCCGTAAAAAAAGGCACAAGTGCCAGAGATAAAATCATTCTTTTTAGACCCATCGAATTCCCCCATTTCAAAGATAGGTTTGCAATGGTTGGGCCAGGTGATTTTTCGAGGGAAGGAACGTCTTTCAGGAGGCTGTATTAGGCTGAGATCTCTTAGACAGAATTTTGACAGCTGTTAATTTAGACGAGTCCAAAAATGAGAAAAAGGCTCTGGTTCACCTATCTTTCATCGCTTTTTTTAGAGGCATTGGTATTGTCGATAGATTTTTAATATCTATAGAGCTTTATGAAGATCGATCTTTGCAAAAGACTGTAATGTGCGAAGTGAGGGAGGCTGTTGCCTCCCTGCTATCGACGTTCCCACTGATTGGAGAAGGTAGAAACTGGTTTTTTAGTAAGCGACTAGGTAGTTATCAGGAACTGAATTGGCGACGATCACCCGTACTGAGCTGGGGTCGGCCAAAACGCCAGAGGTGCGTCCGCCGATTTCGCGCATTTTTAAATTCAATTGCTCGGCCACACTGAAGCGAGTTCGGATACAGCCGGCTGAAGCTGGAGATCCAAGATTCTTGTAATTGCCAGTGCTGGTACCATGGATAAAAATATGACCGTGGATCTGCATGGCATAATAAAGTGCTGCACCATCGTAGCGACTGGATACACGACCCGCATGGGCCAATTCTTGAACGGTGAAAAAACCGTTGGGGGTCCATTTACCAGAACGAGCTGTCGAAACCTGAGCCCAAGCCTGGGCGTTGACTTGGTTGCGTCCGGCGTCGTTCACATAAACTTGCTGTCCATCGATAAAAGCATAAAGACGCTGTGATGATTTTGAAACCATAATGCACATCGCGCGCGCCAAACAATCGTTAAAGTGGGCGGCACCTGGTTCACTGGTGATGCGGGCGGCCTCGTGCAAGGTGGCTTCGCCTGAGGTGGGCTCAACCTGATCTTCCCAACCGTAAAACCAAGCCAGTTCGGCGCTGTCGATAAGCTCAAGCACATCATCACCGGCAACACTATCGTTGGCTCCAACCAAGGCTTCATAAGCTTGCTTTTGCTTATCTGTTAATTTGTCATCGGCGCGAACCTGTTCCAAAAATTCCTCTACCTTTTCAGGATTGGACTTGAAATATTCAGCCGGGCTTCCCGCCTGGAGATTCCAGTCTTCGGCGTGAACAGCCGAGCTTAAAAGTAATGAAATGAACAGAACTACAATAGACTTCAATGAACTGAGTCGCAATTTTTCCTCCACTGGTATGATTCAGCACATGTATACCGAAAATTGCGGACACTTGAAATTTGTTTAATAACTCAGTGAAATATCTCTAGGAATCGTCAAAACCTTACACACTCAAAGCTTAAGTTTAAATCTACAAGGTCGTCACATTGGCATATAAAACACTTTTGGAAACAAAAGTTGTCATTTCTACAGATCATTCCAGCATCTTTTTTTAAATCTCTTTAAATATCATGGTGTTGGTTCCAACCTTGGAAAAATGAGTTTCAGAATGCCTCCCCGCTAACGCACTCCCAAGGATTCTCCAACGGAATCCTGATTCTAGAGGTTAAAGCCGCTTCTGACCCATTTGGGAGCATCAGAAAAAGGGATTTAATAGGTTGGGGGCAGAACGATCAGTCCCGAGCGGTACTTTTCTGTCGACGTCCAGCGTGGGCCACCACCAGAAGCAAACGGTGAGAATCGACTGAATTCTAGGTTATCCAAAGCCGTGATCTTGCGAGTGCTATGAGCTTCAACAACATCACCAAAGCTCCCAGGGAAAACATGGTAGCCAGTGTGAGCCGTTCCAAGCCAAAAAGGCACAGACTGAATCCGCTGCGGTTCAGAGCGACCGAACCCCACCAGGTCCGAGGCGTTGTCGACCGTATTAAACCAATAGGTGCCACGACTCATCACGCGGTTGTAACGGTAGCTGTGATGCCCCTTGGACTGCCAGTTTAATTCTTCTTGATCCCAACGTTTCATATCGGCGATGCGTGTTTCATCCTCAGCCGGATTCC
>CAXRIX010000011.1:0-4831 GCA_964230555.1 Bdellovibrionales bacterium | reverse complement strand
GATAATAAACCGCCATACTTATAGCCATGGCAAATAAAAAAGGCAGTGAGCCAATCTCCCCCGTCAGCACGGGCACCAAATAAATAAAGTAAGAGGATAAACACAATGCCAACAGGGCCGATCGAATCATGATTCCCCGCTTTTGCACCTGCGGCAATTCATTGATAATCAACAGTCCGGCGAGAAAAAACATAAAAGCAAAGGATGTCATCAAAGAGGTGCTTTTAAAGTAAAAGATCGTGTACAGACTCAGTAAGCTTCCAAACAGAAAATGCAAAATTTCGACGTGCCACTTCCACAGCTTGGCAAAAAAACCGTTCTCTTTCAAAAAGATCTGGGGAGTGACCACTTCCCAATAAACAAAGATCAGCAAAAATACCAAATAGACGAACTGCTGAATTAATGAAAAGGCTTGATCGATTCGGTCGGTCGTCAATATATCAAAGAGGAACCCTCCGATGAAAAAAGCCGCGGGGAAGTAACCTTGATATTTTTGATAAATTTGACGCATAATAGGATTTTAACAAAAGGGACCCTTATGACAATTTTTAAAAAAATTATCGACCAAGAAATCCCCGCAGACATCGTTTATGAAGATGACGTTTGTCTGGCGTTTCGCGATGTCAGCCCACAGGCTCCAACTCACCTTTTACTGATTCCAAAAAAAGAAATTCGTTCAATGAACGATATCGACAAAGGTCAAGATAAAGAGATCCTCGGTCATCTTATGGTGACAGCTCATCAGATTGCAAAGGATCAAGGGTTGGGAGAAGAAGGCTATCGAATTGTGATTAATACCAATGATAATGGTGGCCAAACCGTGTATCACCTACACATTCACATCCTGGGCGGACGCGCCATGCAGTGGCCTCCTGGTTAAGTTCGCAATCCAATTTAAAGTATTAAAAAGATACTGAGAAATTAAAATGCCCCTCCTGCCTGAGGAGGGGGCTTTTACCTGAATAGACGGCTTAACCGCAGCAGCCTTCTTTTTTTCCATCTTTATGCTTGTGGCCGTGCTTGTGACCATGTTTTTTATCGCCACAACAACCTTTTTTATCACCCATTTTAGATTTCCAATGAGCTTTCTTCTCTTCTTTGCTGATTTTACCGTCGTTATTAGTGTCCATAGCCTTGAAAGACTCAGAGTGAGCTTTATCAAACTCCTCGCGGCTGACGTCACCATCACTGTTGGTATCCATTTTTTCCCACATCTTATGTTTATGATGTTTCTTATGGTGACCCTTGTGGTGATGATCTCCTTTTTTATGGGCGCAGCCCACAACCGAGAACGCCAACAGGCTAACTAAAATCACAAGCCAATTTTTCATATTTCACTCCTTGTCTAAAGTTATGCCCTTTAGGGTAGACCCTGGCATCAAGTCAGGCAAGTTGGGATCTGTTACTTTAGGACGAGGTCGGGTCAGTTTATTTTAGGGAGCTAGGCGCTTGGCCTGCCAGTCGTCTTGCAAAGAGCTGCGGGTGAATTTTATGCGATCATGAAGTCGAAAATCCTGGGCCTGCCAAAATTCAAAACTTAACGGCTGCAGACGATACCCCCCCCAGTTTTCCGGACAGGGAATGCTATCTTCTGAGAAACGCTCTTCCATGGCCTTAACCTGTTTCTCAAGCTCTTCTCGACTGCTAATTTCTTGGCTCTGTGGAGAGGCCCAAGCACCAATGCGACTGCCTCTGGGACGGGTCTGAAAATAAGCATTGGAATGCTCATAGGGTAATTTTTCAATGGTTCCACGCACCCGAATCTGACGATGCAAAGGAAGCGGCCAATGAAACACCATGGCGGCTTTCGGATGCTTATCCAGCTCTTGTCCCTTCTCGCTGTCGTAGTTTGTAAAGAAACACAATCCATTGTCGTCAAACTGCTTCAAGAGCACGACACGAGCCGAAGGCATTCCTGATTCATCGACTGTTGCCAGAGTCAGAGCTGTCGGCTCAAAATTATCGGCCTTGCCAGCCAAGTTGAACCATTCTTTAAAAACTTTAAAGGGATTGTCATCTTTTTTGATCCATTCACTCATAAGTCTTTTTTTAGCTCACCCCAAGCCTTATGTCGAGAATCTTCCTCCCCCATCGTCCTGTTTCATTTTGATTCTGTTGAGCTAGAGCGCGTCTAAACCGATAGGCTTTTATGGCAGCAGAAAGAAATCTGGAAGACCTCTACCCACGAGCCCCTCGCTACGAGATTGAACTTGGCGACAATCAAATCGTTCGCTTTGCTCACATGCCAAAAGGTTCCAAAGCCATGCACACCCGAATTCTTAATCTATCAGAATCCGGCATGGCGTTTTTGGTTCCCTATTTAACGGCACCGCAAGAGGGCGAAAAAATAAAAGTGGAGTTTTCCGGCCCAAATACGGAGCCTATGGCCTGCTTTGCCAAAGTTGTTCGAGTTGAAATTCACCGCACCTACCACAAAACTCGGCAGCCCCAAACTTTTAAAGTGGTCGCCATTGAATTTTTAAACCTGCATCCTAAGCAACGACAGATGCTGGCCAGTGGAGTGCTCAGCCAATTGCAGAAAAAACACCGAGAGTATCTTCGCGACCAAGCTTGGAACCGTTTCGTTTGGTTTTTCCTAGGAATGGGACACAATTTAAAAGCTCTGTTTTCGCGAGTCTTTCCTGTGCGAAGCCACTCTCAAACCGACCAAAATGATGACGACAAACATAACAACTACATCGATGTGTAAGAAAGTGAATCAATGAGCCGCAAGAAGCTTGCTTTCAAAATTGCTGTTGCCTTGGTGCTGTGTTTTGGATTCTGGTCCTACTTTAAAATGCGACTTGAAAGAATAAGTGCCGTAGGGGAAACCCAACGCTATCAGAAAATTAAAAACAAAGCTTCTCAACAAAGGCAGCAAGCGCAAGAAAAAATGGGATACACAAAGCCTTCTAAGAGGCAACCCAGCCAGTCTCAACCTAAAAATCTTTGAGATTGAAAACCGGCGTGAGCTATAAACGAACCGTCTGACATTTAAATTTGAAAAACGATTTGCACAAAGCCTGACCCCGCCACAATCCACATTGACAACTTGATCGCTTCAATTGATCAATCTTTAAATCCAAATCAGGACCGTATTTCCAAACGCCGGTTCGTGTCCAATGACCTTTAAGTTTGTGACAGTAGGATTCAGCCTGGCGTCGGACAGGCTCGTCATTGCGATCAAGACAGCGTGAAGACCCTTCGGCAACATTGGTAAAACAGTAACGGCCTTGTTCGATCTGCCCCACCAAAGACCCATTAAGACCAGCCGGACAGTTTGAGATCGTGTTTGGCGGAAAAGAAGGGGCTTTCGGCTTTATTGATTCCAAAGTTTTCTGCTTTGACGGCCTGACTGGGTCACTCATCGCTTTACGAGATGGGGTTGAATCTTTAACATCGGGGGGAGCGCCGGCATTCGATTCAGAGTCTCGACTTGCAGAAACAGGATCAGTGAGAGTTTTTTTGTCTTTTTGCTCCGGCTTAGAAGTCTGACATGAAGTTAAGAAAACAAAACTGACAAAGACAAGAGCTATCGATTTCATAGAGCAACTTTCATTTAGGAAAGCTTCATTTTAACAAAATTCTGGAGTGAACTTCCAGCATCAAAAATCAACAAAGGACTTTTGTCTGCTGGTTGAAAAACCGGTTTCACGCTTCAATAAAGAAAAGCCCTGTTCGATGGGCCAATGCAACCTATGGGTTTGGATAGGTCTGATTGATTCTGGCAATATCCTCATCACTCAACAAGTTTTCAGTCCGGGGTATGATATCACCGTCGATAGTCAAAAGGGCTGGCTCTCCGGGGTGCATGCTGAAAGTCTCAGAGGGATATAGCATGATCGATTGGAAATCAAAGGGGCGTCCCGCAACACCCATGTAATCGTTGGGTAATTTCTTAAACTGAGGCTTGTTAACCTCATCGATGTTGTCCCAAATAATCTGCAGGTACTGATCGCGATCGCCTCGGTTCTGTTCATGAAAAAATCCTATTGTGTGCATCCACTCGTGAAGAATTTCTTTAACCCCACATTCAGGGACCAAGAAAATTTCTTGCTGCCCACCAACCCGTCCCGCATAAGAATAACAGTCGGCTTCACCCCGAGTCACAAGCACGTAATCTTTCTCACCGTCACGCGGGCTGATTGTCAAATTTGTAAAGGTATTTAGATACTCCACGGCATCAATCACTTTATCTTGCTGAACAACACTGTCATCTATCACAAAGGGAATCTTGCCTCCCGGCCATTTACGCGACGGCCCCACTTTAATGACTTTGTTTTTTAATAACTTTGGAAGATCGGAAACGTCGCCCACCAAAACGTCGCCGTGGTAGACAAGATGTTTTCCGACCCTATTGACTTGTTCTATAAATCGATGGCCTTGAGCATCGAAGGCCGCGAAAGAATCATCAAGATTCGGATATTTTACGTCCTGATTGGAAGGTTGCTGAGGCGCCGTCAAAGTCACATTGTCTGGTTTGGGCTGAAGCGGCTTGTTTAAGCTCTCATCTGACTCTAAGGCTTGCATATCTTCCACCGCCTCCTCTTGTGGAATGCTAGTGACAGTCTCGTTTTGGGGCTGAACAGGTTCTTTGACTGACCGGCTTTCCTTGGTCGGCCAAAACGAAAAGAAAGCGACAACGATCACGGCGACAATCAAAATATCTCGGGAACGAATTTCCATGACCTTTAACTTAGCGGATGACCTAATAAGACACAAGATTCTTACACCTGGGCAGTCGTGTTAAGGAATTGAAAAAATATGTGAATTAAATAGCCACTTTCTCAGTTTGGTACAAAGCTTTCGTCCAGTTCGACCGATAGAATTT
>CAXRIX010000010.1:0-4633 GCA_964230555.1 Bdellovibrionales bacterium | reverse complement strand
GACCCGTACATGGTGTCGGGGGTTTACAATGTCTTTCCTGAGGGCGACTTGCTTAATGAAGTTTCAACTTTATGCGGAGTTCAAGAAGGTCGTCTTGTCGTCGAAGAGGAAAGTCAGATGATTCGAAGAAGTCCGGCTTGTGCTCGAGATGGAAGCTGTGTCGATAACGAAACGTTTTCCCATTTCGTGCGCTGCGGAAACGATAGAACTCGAAGTCGCCAACATTGTGCTTACCCTGGAATCGCTCGGCCGCCACATGTTAAAGAGCAGCTTTCCAAGACCAAATGTCGATTTGGCAAAAATTTTGGATTCGATGCCTCAGGTCTTTGGACGAAAGATAAGTGCCAAGCTGTTTTCGCAGTCGACCTAGTGAATCACCTTGGTCGTCCCGCAGCCGATGAATTGGTATGTCAACCTTTTGAGCTTCCCCGAAGTTGTTCTAAAGGGAAGGTTAGAGCGGTACAAATCAATTCTATGGGCTGTAAAGTAGGGGTGTGTGTCCCTAAGCCAAAATCGTGCACTAGCTACCGAACCGCTGCCAGACATTGCAGTAAGAAGTTTCGTATGGATGTTTCAGGAGAACTCGGTCCGGATGGCTGTTACAATTATACATGCGTGAAGCGAAGAAGTCGGGATGACGACGATTAAGTTGATGAAGTTTTATAAAGGTTGGTAAAAGACGTTGATTTTGTAACTTTGTTTTTTAATTCTCCTGATGATGTCCACTCATTGAGGCTTAAGGATTTGGCTAAATCAGTGGAGATCTGCGTCTTAATCACGGACAGTGAAGATTCCAATAAATTGAATTTCAAGATTTCATTCATACGCGATTTTAAAAATTTCGAAAACTAGACTTGGTTTGTTCGTTCATTCAAGAATATTATTAAATTGCATTTCCGACATTTCAAAATGAGGACCTCATGGAAAGACCTAAGAATGTTCACCCCGATGCGGAGTGGAGAAGAAACGCCAAGCAATGGAAATATGTAGAGAGAGACGAAGACGAAAATGTCAAAAAAATTATGGCTTGGAGCCAAGATGGGGTGCTTCGAATTGATGTCACAAAAGATCAAGTGAGTGACACCAGTATCACCAAACGGTTTCATCCCAACGGAGAGTTGGCAGCCGAGTTTAAATGCTCATTCCTTGGACTCTACAATAAAGGGGATTACGAAAAAACATTTCGCGCGAAGAGTGTGACAGATGAAGTGTTTCCGGCTTGGGATATGTTTGTTACGCGAGTCGAAGCCTTGTACACAGATCGGTATAAGAAAGACACCCACTACTATAATCTTTCTGGTGAACGACTCAGTCTGCCAGAAGGTCTTGAGAAAGAACGAAAAGCTTTTGAGGAAAAGTACTATGACTTCGAGAACATGTCATTTGAAGATCAAATTCAAAAACTCAATAACTTTATAGATCAAGTGATCGAGATTCATCCTGAAATGCAAGGGGATCTAGAAAAGTTCTCGCGTCCTACATTCTTTTCCAAAGTTGAAAAGACCGATATTTTGGAGGCCGAAAAACGACTTGGAGTGCAGTTGCCAGAGTCCTACAAAACTTTTTTGCTGCAAAACGGGTTGTTTAAAATCGGTGCTGAGTCTGGATACAAGGGGCGGTTTGTCCATCCCCGTGATTTAAGGACCGTTGAGCAAATATTAAGAGATGATTGGTTAGTCGACCTTTCAAAATATGAAGGTTTAAAAGATAAAGTATCAAAGCATATTTTCGTTTGTTTCAGCAACAATGCCTTAGAGGAGTTTTGGGGGTGTACCCTCGATTACACAACTTTGAATCCAGAAACTCAGAACGTGATGGCTTCCTTTTTTAGACCACACAATCCCAACGAGTTAAATATTGATCCGCAGCCAGCCCAAAAAGATGGATTTGCTGCGATATTCAAATTTATTATAAAATCTGAGTATCAAAGAATAATTGAACAAGAGCTAAGGTATTTACCCGACTTTGTAAAAGGAGTTTAGTGGATGGCAAAACAAGAACCGAAAAGACCCAAAGATGTACCCCAAAATGCCATCTGGAATAGCCAAAATGGAGAATGGGAAACGGGCGCGAAAAATAGTGATGGTAAAATGATTGGCGAGTGGAAATGGTGGCTCGCTCCAAACGGCCATCTTTGTTGTCACAGTTTTTTTGATGATAACGGTCAAATGGTTTCCTTCAAAAGATTTCATCCCAATGGAGAGGTTTCTCAGTATGGCGAAGTGGGGGATAATGGGAAATTTAAGGAAAGAGTGTACGTAAGAACCGAAGGGGAGACCACAGAAATATTTCCAGTACAAAGTGCAACGGTTTGGACAGCGAAAGTTCGGCCCGGAGTTCCTGTTAGCTATGATCTCTTTGATAAGGACGGCAACCAAATCAATGGTTTTGAACTGTCTGATGATGTTTTTAAGGGTTATGAAAATCAGGAACCTATCGAGGGCTTCAAGCGGATTTGTAATGTCATTGATGATGTTTTGAAAAATGTTAGTAATGAGTACAGCTTTCTTGGTCCTGAGTATAAACCCGTGTTTACTCAAAAGATTCACAAAGAAGATATTGAAATTTGCGAAAAACGATTGGGTCTAAAATTGCCCCCGAGCTATGTCGATTTTGTTCTAAATCATGGTCTTTTTAAAGGTGGAGAGAATAAAACAGACGAATTTAGAATGTTGCATCCTGTAAAATTTGGCAGACTATCAGATGCGCTGGCCAAAGACTGGTATGTCGATTGGGATAATTTTACCTCCCAAGAGCAAGAGATCATGGATAAGATCATTTACTTTTCGATGGGCGATGATGGCTTGCAAATAACCTGGTTTTATTGCTTCGACTTCAATACATTAAATCCAGACACCGGCGAAGTCGAACTCATTGAGTTCAATCAAGATGACTGGACATGGATGTGTAATTCCTCTGATATAAAAAAATATGAAGGTATCACCATGCGAGCATTCATCGCAAAACTCGCCCAGCGTGTTCTCGAGAGAGTCAAAGACGAGTTAGAATAGTTCACCATATCTGATGGATAAGATTGGTAAATCCAAGAGATCCTAGTGACGTTTTCGGGAGATGATTTTAATGGCTTGCTATAGCCGACCACCCAACTGATGTCGTTGATATTGACGAGCTCATATTTTTTTCAAAACTTTAAAAATGAAAATCTCTAAATTAGATTGATCGAAAAATCGTCGAGATAAACAACCGGTCATCAATAAAAGTTATCATGAGTTGAAGTTTATTTTTGATAAATAAAAAATACAGGCCTATAGGAGAAAGAATAAAGTAAATAAGAAAACTCAAGAACTGGCTGGCATTTGGACAACAGAAATAGATTAAAGAAATTGGTCTTGACGAACAATGCGACAGTCACAATTGGGCTATCTATCGATAGGTAGACTTTAACCGTGATTCAAAACACGAGGCTGATTGCGGTACTGACTTTTAAGAAGATAAGAAAATAGGGGGCAAGACAAATGGATCAAAAAAAACTTTGCGATTTTAGCTAAAGCTGCATTCTAAACATTAGTTAAAGTACTTTGTAAGGCAAGTATTTAGAGCCTTCTGTCCTTTTGCAAAATGCAGGCAAGGCGTCGGAACTTTTTTTGATAAGTTTTTATCTTGTCGTTTGGCGAAAGCTAAAAGGTCTGACAGGGTCAGCAGCAAGTACTTTTTACATTCTGTTTTTTTCTTCGGACAAAACTTTTTAATCGTTTCTGTTATAAACTTCTTATCACTGAATTGGGCTCGACTGATCCATTGATAAAAATTCTTATAGCTTCCAATTCTCGATAACCCCAATGTTTTCTCAATGCAGTCTTGGCGTCGGGTTAAATCGATCCTCGACTTCTTATTTAGGTTTGTGTCGCATCTTATGGTGTTATCAAAAAACTGTTTTGGCGTTACATTTTTGATACTGAACCAGTATAGCCAAAGGTCCTGGCAGGCTAAAATTTTTGATGGTACCTCACCGGCAGTTAGTTTTTGATCACAAATAAATTTCATTTCTACTTCAGTTGCTTTTGCAGCGTCGGCTATAACCAAAGGCTTGTTACAAAAAAAGACAAAAATGCCGAAGAGAACAGGTAATGCACTATAAAGACTTCGATTTTTTTCAACCGGCAAAACTTCTCCTTATTTTTTTAATGGTATCAAGTTTCGCTGTTGTTTCAAAGTCTGAAACAACAGAGGGTGAGGGCTACTTACTCTACCCTGGCTATGTTCGCTATTTCGAAAATGACCTGGGGAGATCTCCTTCGGGTCTAACCAATCAACAGATCTGCCAGGAGGTCATGCGCAGTGAGCTGTGCTCCGGTGTTGAAGCGAGAGATCGTTTAGATTGCAATCATTTGCCCCGACAAGAGCCCGAGTTCGACGCCACCAAAGCTTGTCCAGCAGCGGTTCGGCGAATTGCCAACAATTTAGTCGAAACTGCAACTGGTTTAGCGACACTGAGTTACAATGATCATCGCAATCGTTCAGACAGGTCGCTGAACCGTTCTTATGAAATGGCAAATTCGATAACAGACAACAGCTTGGGTCAACATGTTACTGCTCTAGGGGTTCATTCTATACTTTACTGGGTGTACTATCTCGGAGACCTCCGCGCCGGTGTACGCCAGGCTCGAGACGG
>CAXRIX010000009.1:0-42983 GCA_964230555.1 Bdellovibrionales bacterium | reverse complement strand
GGCCACACCTTGAGCACTATTGAGCTCATCAATAATTTTTCCTTCGTTTTCTTTAAGCTGGTGGGCAAAGTTGGAGAACTTCTTTTTAAGTTCTTCATTTTCAGACTGTTCACTCAAGGCCTGAGCCCAGTACAGGGTGAGGTAAAAGTGAGAGCCCCGATTGTCCAGTTCTTTGACCGTGCGAGAAGGAGATTTGTTGTTCTTTAAAAAGGCTTCGTTGGCCTTATCGAGACAAGACGCTAAAACCTTGGCTTTGTCATTACTGGTCTTTTTCGCTAAATCTTCAATGGAAACGGCCAAAGCTAAAAATTCTCCGAGGCTGTCCCAACGAAGGTGATTTTCTTTGGCAAACTGTTGAACGTGTTTGGGGGCTGAACCACCAGCACCGGTTTCAAAGAGTCCTCCGCCAGCAAGCAAAGGAACAATCGATAGCATTTTTGCACTTGTTCCAAGCTCTAGGATTGGGAACAGGTCGGTCAAATAGTCACGTAAAACGTTTCCGGTCACCGAGATCGTGTCCTCTCCGGCTTTGACTCGCTCCAAGGTTTTCTCTGTGGCTTCTGCTGGGCTAAGAATCTGAATATCCAAAGCGCTGGTATCGTAGTCTTTAAGGTAGGTTTTTACTTTTTCAATAAGCTTGGAATCATGGGCCCGTTGAGAGTCGAGCCAAAAATAGGCGGGTGAGCCCGTGGCTTGGGCGCGAACCACAGCCAACTTCACCCAGTCGCGAATCGCAACATCCTTGGTTTGACACATGCGAAAGATATCTCCGACTTCCACTTGATGCTCCATTAAGGTTTTTCCAGAACTGTCTTTAACGGCCACTGTGCCAGCCTCTTGAATCCAAAAGGTTTTGTCATGGGAGCCGTACTCTTCAGCTTTTTTTGCCATCAGGCCGACGTTGGCCACACTGCCCATGGTTTTAGGATCAAAAGCTCCGTGGGTTTTGCAAAACTGAATGGTTTTTTCATAAACCGAGGCGTAAGAGCGATCGGGAATGATCGCCTTCATGTCCTGTTGTTTACCTTCTTTGTTCCACATTTTGCCACTGGAGCGAATCGCCGCTGGCATCGAGGCATCAATGATGACATCACTTGGAACGTGCAAATTGGTAATGCCGTTGTCCGAGTCAACCATGGCCAGGTCCGGACCATTTTTATAAGAGTCTTCAATGGCGTCGCGAATTTCTTGCTGTTCTCCGGCCGGTAAATTTTCGATTTTTTTGAAAAGATCACCCAATCCATAACGAGAGTCGACACCGGCTTTCTCCAAAACGTCGCCGTATTTTTCAAAAACCGGAGCAAAGTAAGCCTCCACGGCTTGCCCAAAAATGATGGGATCTGAAACCTTCATCATTGTGGCTTTTAAGTGAACCGAAAACAGAACATCTTGTTTTTTGGCTTCATCCACTTGCTCTAAAAGAAAAGCTTTCAGACTTTTTTGGCTCATGACGGCGCTATCAATCACTTCACCTTCAAGAAGTCCTAGATCCTTTTTTAAAACTTGGGTGTCACCACTGGCGGTGGTTAATTCAATGGAAACAGTTTCAGAGGAGGGCATCACGACAGAAACTTCACTTCCAAAAAAGTCACCTTGGCTCATGCTAGAGACATGGGCTTTAGAATCAGAACTCCAGGGACCCATGCTGTGTGGGTTGTTTTTGGCAAAGCTTTTGACGGCCTTGGCCACGCGGCGGTCGGAATTTCCTTCGCGTAGTACCGGGTTGACGGCACTGCCTAGAACCTTCGAGTACATCGCCTTAATTTTTTTCTCGTCATCGGTTTTTGGCTCTTCGGGATAGTCGGGGACAGAAAAGCCTTTTTTCTGCAATTCCGCAATCGCGGTTTTTAACTGTGGAACCGAAGCTGAAATGTTGGGGAGTTTGATGATATTGGCTTCGGGAGTTTTTGCCAAATCACCCAATTCGGCCAAAGCGTCAGACACCTTCTGGTCAGGCTTCAGAAACTCAGAGGCATTGGCAAGAATGCGCCCGGCTAAAGAAATGTCTTTGAGTTCGACCTTGATTCCCGCTGCCCCTGTGAACTTGCGCACAATCGGCAAAAAAGATTGGGTGGCGAGGGCTGGGGCTTCGTCCGTTTTCGTATAAACAATATTTGCTGGCATATGATTTTCTCCCTAAAGCAAAACTTATATCGGATTGCTAGGAAGTGAGCCAGTCGCTACGCCCCGCTACAGGGGTTTTTACTGCAGAATGGCGTCTTTTCTAAGAAAGAAAAGAGGGACTTTGACCTCAAATTCACGGCCCTGAAGGTCTACAAAGTAGAAAGAGCCGCGCATATTCCCCGTGGGCGTCGGCAAAGGACAATAGCTGGAGTACTGATAAGTGGCTCCAGGCTCGATCAGGGGTTGTTCACCGACCACGCCGTCGCCTTCAACGGTTTCGCAGCCACCATTGCCATCGACAATAATCCATTTTCTGCTCAGCAGCTGACAAGGAGCCGTCGAATGATTGGTGATCGACACATTGTAGGTATAAAGGAACTGGCCCACAAACTGAGTTTGATCTGGGACAAAAATGGGAATGACCTCGACTTCAATATTTTTTGTGGTCTCGCGATAGATGTTTTCAATCATAATGCCCACGTTCCTAACAACGGCCTCCTTGAAACTCAACGAATTTGCAAGGGAATGGGGGTTCTGTAATCTTTATGCTGTGAATCAGTGCAATATTTGGAGAGAATCATAAACAACAATTATTTTAATCAGCTCTTTCGCTACTGGGGGCGGTGTGAAGAGCTTGTTGGCTTCGCTAGGCTGCGAGCTGGCGAACGGGAGTCACCAGGGGAGTTGGGTGCCATCCCAGGAGTAAAAGGCTCCAGAATCCTTTTTTTGACGAGCGGTTTCGATAACAGTCAGCAGGTTGTCAGCGGTGTCTTCGGGGGAGTGGATTTTGTATTTCTTTTTTGCCGACTCCATAAAAGGCTCCGACAATTTGGTATCTGTGGTTCCGGGGTGTAGAGCCAAAACACAAGCCTTGGAATTGTAACGACCCAATTCAATCGCGATATTTTTAATAGCCATGTTCAGAGCCGTTTTTGAAATGCGATAGGAGTACCAACCGCCCATTCGATTATCAGCGATACTTCCGACTTTGGCGGAGACGGCCACTAACGTCGGAGCTTCACTGGCACGAAGACTCTCAATAAGGTGTTTAGCGAGCAAGACTGTCGGGGTCACATTGGTGGCGATCACTCGCTGAAAAGCTTCGGCTTGGAATTCATCGAGCTTTCGCTCCGGGAAAATCTCAAGGTCTTTATCATGCAGCAATCCGATGGCGTTGATGCAGTAATCCAAAGGCTGCTGCCACTGCTGAATCCTCTCCTGCAGCCGAACATAGTCTGCCGGCTCAGTGGCTTGCAGCGATATCAGTTCTAGCTTCTCCGGATATTGATTTTTCAGTGTTTTAAGTGGGGTAAGAGTGCTGGTCGGCCGATGCGTGGCCAACACTTTGCCGCTTGTCGAAAACTGACAGATCTTAGAAACAAGAGCCAGCCCAATTCCTGAGCTGGCTCCACAAACAAGGTAGTTATTCACGGGGTGACGACTCACAGCTTAAAGGACAGAAGCAATTTTATCCGTTAGCTTGCTATCGTCGGGTTTGACTGAGGAGCCATAGCGCTCAACCAATTTTCCATCTTTATCCACTAAAAACTTTTCGAAGTTCCAACCGATCTCGGCTTTGTTTTCACTTTGTGAAACTAGGTTTTCAATCAAGGGGTGCTTGTCTTCGCCTTTAACTACCGTTTTCTCGGTCAACGGAAAAGTCACACCATAGTTCAGTTTACAGAACTTTTTAACTTCGTCGTTGGCTTCTGGCGTTTGCCCACCAAAGTCGTTACTGGGAATGCCGACGACCACTAAGCCTTGATCTTTATATTTTTGATAAATTTTTTCGAGTCCATCCAGTTGTGGGGTGTATCCACACTTTGTAGCGATGTTAACGAAAAGCACGGGCTTGCCTTTGTATTCGGAAAGATCCATGGGTTTGCCTCCAATCTTGTTTATTTTCTCTAGGTGAATTGATTTCGCCCAGGCTTGAGGTTGTACAGAACACAGGACAAAAAAACTAACAAGCAATCGTTGAAAACAGAGGGTCATGAAATTTCCTTAAATGATGAGTTGGTGTTGCAGTAATTGTCATTGCAGTCATTATTACGAAAGAAGGGGCGAATAACAGTAAAACCTTTATAACCCACATCAAAAAGTGGGCGTAAAATTTTAGACTCAGCGGCGATCTGCAGCGGCTTCCATATTTCTAAAGTTTTCCAGATCTCAATAAACGCCGGGACCCCTTGCAAGATCTTTCCGCCACTTGTCTTAACGTGAAATTTTTTAAGAACATCCTTGGGATCGAGACCCTCTTTTGACGCGTCAAATCCGGGTGCCGCAATATCAATGAACTCCGCGCGATGGCTGTTGTCTTGTTTTCGATACACTTCGATTTCTTTGCTACAGAGAGGGCAAAGACCATCGTAATAGATTCGCAGTTTACTCTGACTGGTCATATCGTTATCCTCACTTCCATCTTCCTAAAGACTATCAGATGTGCTAAGATAGTTCAAGGAGTCTTGAACAAATAATGAAGGTAGGTAACCTATGGAAAAAATTCAACTTTACTCTCTGGCTACACCCAACGGGCAGAAAGTATCAATAGCCTTAGAAGAAATGCAGATTCCTTACGATGCCCATCGTATCGATATCCTTAACGGTGATCAGTTCACTGACGACTTTAAGGCCATAAATCCCAATTCCAAGATTCCTGCCATTGTTGATCCAAAAGGAGACAATGGCCAACCTTTAAACATTATGGAGTCAGGGGCCATCCTTATTTACCTGGCCGATCGCAGTGGACTTTTTCTTCCGAAAGACGGCGCCGAGCGAAGTCGGGTTTTACAGTGGTTGTTTTTTCAGGTGGGGAGTGTCGGTCCCATGTTTGGTCAATTTGGACATTTCTACAAATACGCTAAAGATAAGTGTAAAGACCCTTATCCGGTGGAGCGCTACACTAACGAGACTCGTCGCCTTTTGCAGGTGATCGAAACTCAATTAGAGAAAAATAAATTTATTGCCGGTTCTGAGTATAGTATTGCCGATATGGCCATCGCTCCCTGGGTGATATGCTTAGATAAGTTTTATGAGGCCAATGAACAATTGAAATTGAGTGAGTTTAAAAAAACCTCCAGTTGGATTGAAACCTTCACAAGCCGTCCAGCTGTGCAAAAAGGGATGGAGGTTTGTCCCGTTTAGGAGTCACCATGCAAGCCTTACAAGTTTTAAAAAAATCCACAGCTCGCAGTGTTGGACAGGCTCGGGCTTTGCTCTACACCCTAGAGAGCTTGCCCTTGCCCGTTTTGCATCGTTTGATTGCCGGTGTCGACCGTCGCCTTCCTTCCGAAGAAGACCAACGGCACATCATCAACAAAGCCCGACAACTGCTCGCAGTCGATGCTGATGATTTCGTTGAGTTGAACTTGCCCCTTCAGTTATTGGCACCTGAAAACCCCGGCCAGCACTTTCCACGCTGGATGCAAATCATGGGCGACAGCACCTTAGCATTTTGGAGGCGGAGAAACTCCGAGACTCAAGCTTTTTCATCCAAGGTTAAGAATTTGGATGAGTTCCCTGACTATTATCAAAGAAACTTTCATCACCAAACCGATGGCTACTTAACGGAAAAGTCGGCCGCCTTTTACGAACACCAGGTTGAGCTGCTATTTCGTGGATTGGCCGATCCCATGCGACGTCGACTTTTAAAACCGTTAGTCGAAAGCCTGCAGAATAAAAAACGTCCGAAAATTTTAGAAATAGCCTGTGGCACCGGCAGTTTCACCCAGTCTATTTTAGGAGCCTTACCGAATGCTCACGTCACGGCCATCGATTTAAGCCCGGCCTACATTCAGTATGCTAAAAAAAGATTTATTAAAAACCCCAACGTCGACTTCGTGGTCATGGATGCTGAGAAACTTCCCTTTAAAGCCAACTCTTTCGATGCCGTAGTGAGCGTGTTTTTACATCACGAGCTACCACAGAATGTTCGTCAAAATGTTATTAACGAGTCATTACGGGTGGCCGGCAGTAAGGGCTTTTGGGGCATGGTGGATTCGATTCAGTTAGGAGATGATCCCCAGTTGGATTGGGCGATCAAAGAGTTCCCAAAAAACTTTCACGAGCCCTTTTTTACCAATTATATAAAGAACCCGGTGTTTGACTATCTTCAAACCCATCATGGGAAACGAAATTTTAAGGAAAAAATTTACCTGCTAAGTAAGGTTATCCACAGCGACTGATTCAGTCGGCCCGCTCGACGGAGAACGAAACAATCTCTCCGTCTTGCACCTCAAAGCGAATTTGAATCGGCTGGCAGCAGACCTCACAGTCTTCTATATACTGCTGGCTGCCAAAAATCTCCTCGCAAAGAAAAGACACTCTCTGCGCACAATAGGGACACTGAAAAAAAATCTCTTTCTCATTAAACACACCCAACCCTATACCCTAGTTTCGGGTTCATTTTTAGAGTTTTTACCAAGGTAGACGCTGGCTATCAGACCCCGACCCCTAATAATAAAACGAGGTGGGCAGAAACCATATGAAAACTCAATGCTTTGCCGGCCAGCATTGTTTGATCCCGGGTTACTTCTTTTTCGGGACCGTAAATTTATAAATCGGAGTTTCTAATGTCATTGGGTTCATTTTCATTAAAAAGTTTCTAGCTTCCGTACTGTTCGCTAAATCAATTTTTTCTTTTGAGAAATGATAGTAACATTTGGCAAAGTGTTCTCCTGGGTCAACCCTACCTTCTGGTAGATAAAGTAAAGAATCCAACTCTTTTTTCTCCCCCGGAGCTATTTCCAGAAAGTCGCGTGACATTGCACCCAAGGATTTTGGTGGTATTTCCCAAAACCTTATTCCTTTTTTAAAAGCAGCTAGCGCCTTTGAAAAACTGTCAATGTCTTCAAGATCCTTTTTGCTATCATTTGCTATACAGAATGCAAATGGTTCCATTTCATGTGAAGCCTTACCCGCTCGGGGCTCCATCAGAAACACCCTCTCAGAGTTTGGGTTATGGACACTTATTTTGAATAATACGAACCCATCTTCACGAAGATCGTGACTTGAAATTTTAACATCAATGGGTTTAACTTCTTTTGTACACGACACAATTACAGCTAACAGTAAGAAAAGAATCAGTTGAGATTTACAAAAATAAAGCATGATGACTTACCTTTAATTTCGATTGTTTCTTGAAAAAATCATAGAGTTACTCCCAATCAAACAATCTGTCGCTCTTCCAAGACTCAGCCAAAGGATATTATCTCGCACAAAATAAAAAACCTAAGCCAAAGCTTGGTCGGGAATATTGATGTTGGCTTTGTGGTCGCGGATTTGCATCTTTAATCCTTTGGCGGCCATGGCGTAACCGCCGTCACCGCCGTCGATAAAATGAATGTGGCCGCCTTGTTGGGTGTTTTCAACCAAGCAGGTCATCAGGGACTCATCAGACAGATGCAAGCCGTAGCAAATTTCTTGGTTTTTGTAGAGTGACTCAAGCAATTGACGGATTTTTTCAATCTCTTCACTAGTGCAATCAATCACCATGCGAAGGATGTCATCAAACTTCCGGTAATCAGAATGAGAGTCCAATGAATCTTTGTAAGACTTTTTGTCAAAAAATATGGGTAAATTCCATTTGTAAGCCCACACACAAACTAACACTGAGAAAAGACGGACAAAAAAGTTTTTGCTCAGATGATTACTATTGTAATTCCACTCATCCTGAATGCAGCGAACCACGGATTTGTAGCGCATTTGATCGTTTCGAATTGGGCACACTTTCGACATGTCATTTTCAAAGATGGCATTTAGGTCGTTCATGACCTTTTGAATAATCTCACTTGTGTTTTTCCCTGTGGGGAGCACCAGAAGGGTGGCAATTTGACCGCGTGACGACTTGATGGGTTGCCAACGACACGACAATCCCGAAAGTTCTTCTAAGGGCTGATGATTGTGGTCAATGCAGTATTTTTCGGGCTCGGACTTGATCTTGTCATCCGCCCACGACAGACCGCCACCACGGAGCATGGCGATGGACTTTTTCGGGTTCATAAAAAACTTCGCGACTTTGATATCTTTTTTGGCTTGGTACACTTCCGTCACGGGTATCACGCCCACTCTTAGCTCTAAATTGAATTGGGATTGGGCCATAGATTTTAAACCAAGAAGAGCCAATTTGGCTTTCTCGATTTCGGTTTCATGGATAAGGGCCGTCGCCCCATCGCCTCCAAACACAAACGGGAAATGGAAAGTGCCCAAGGCTTTTTGTAAAACAGAGATCGAGGCGGCACCCAAGGTGTTCACCTCTTTGTAGCGACCCTGTTCTATAGCTTGAGTGGAACCTTTGATGTCACTGACGAAAACGTACCAGTCTTCAGGGAGGCGAGTGTAAAATGTTTCGTTATTAAGTTCTGAGAAATTATTAAAGCCCCGAAGGTTACGGTAAAAATGCGTTGTGCTTGGGGCTTTTTTGAGGCCTTGGTTATCCATGCATCCATTTTATAGTAGGAGATGGGCCAACGCCTCTGACTGAAAGTCTAGATTCAATTAACCTTTTACGGTTACGTTTACGGCACAGGGGCCTTTTTGGCTTTCGCCCACTTCGAATTCAACTTGGTCGCCGTCTTTAGGCTCCATTCCTTGAACTGATGAAATGTGGAAGAAAATGTCTTTTCCGTCTTCTTTTGTAATAAATCCGAAGCCTTTTGTTGCGTTAAAAAACTTCACTGTACCTGTATTCATATTATTATTCCTTAGTAATTGTTTTTCTTTCTATTCACTCTCTGCGAGATTTTTTGTAGATCTAACAAATTGTGAACATCTCTGGTTTATACCCAGCTCTAAGGAAATGCAAGTTGAGATCAATCGGTGGCTCATTTTTAGGACAAAGTCGGGATCGGAGATTATAGGGGTTGGACTTTCTCTTCAGATTCGAAAAACGTCCAAACCACGCCCAAAATAAACCCAAGGTTGTCTTTTGCGGCCACCAGAGGGCTATCAGCATTGGCCGCCAGGTCCAAATTTCTCCAAGAGCCGCCCGTAAATAAGAACAAATTGTCGTTTATTTGCTGACCAATGCCGGCAGTGAGGGAGGTTTCAACAAGTCCGGCTTTGGCAGTGTACTCAGGTCGGTCATTGGTAGCTAAGCGAGCGGGAACATTGTAGAAAAAGCCGGTGTATTTGGAAGTCCCAAACTCGACGCTAAAGCTTGAAAACAAGGTGGTTTGTGAGTTGCGCCAACGGTACCAGTAAGAAACTCTCGGAACAAAAGAAAAGCCCTCAGCCCGTAACAGGTTGTCGAAACTGAACTTTGTCGAAAAAACAGCCCGGGCTCCAAAGGTAAGATTGAGGCGATGATTGGGCTGATCATTTAAAAATCGAAACAGAATGCGGGGGCCGATGGCCATTAGAGCGTCCAGATCAGGCATGTTCCTGCGCACTGGATTGTCTCCAGAATTGACTGGAAAATTAAACCCAAAACTGAGTCCCGTTTCATAGCGTCGTGATGATAAGAAACGAGCCCGCGTCCCTTCGTCATCCGAGCGCAGGTATCGTCCTCGATAGACATAGTAAGGGAATGGCACCGCTCGAACCCGATTGTTGTCCGAGCCAGGGTAATCGGGAATATTAAGAGTGATGATACCGGCGCCAATTTCATATTGCGGTTGCGACTCTGACATCACGTTTTGAGTGACTTGGGCCAGAGCCTGTTGCGAGAAAAAGGCGACAAAGACAAAGAGAACTTTCACTCTAAAACCGCTTCGATCGGAAACAGGTCACGGTCGTACCTTTCTGTGGGCCCCCTTGATGTTCAACTCGTATTTTTCGGTTGTTCAGGTCTTTGCTGTAGTAAACTCCCGTTTTAAAGTCTTTAACGATCTGACCTTTTTTATTGCGTAAAAACGACTTTTTTAAACCCAGAAATTTGAGGTCCATGTCCAAACTTTTACGCGGTCCAAACCAAACGGCTTGCAATTTGTCGTGTTGAAAACGCAGTTGCAGATATTTCAAACCGTACTGATCCGTCAGGTTTGTCTTCAAATCCCAAATCTGTTCCCAACTCCAGCGAGGATCCAGCGGCTTTTTTTTGTCGAATTCTTTAGGGCTGAACGCCATGATTTTAGCAACCAACGGAATAGTCTCTCCGCAAACTTTTTGCACATCGATCATCGTGCTTCGTGGCCGTTGCGAGGTCGCGCAGCTGAGCGAGAAAACGAGAAAGAGAGAGGCGAGCAGGGCATTACATCTGAACATGGTGGTCCTCAGGAAAGGGTTGGGGGATCTGTGAAGAAGCTTCATTCAATTGTTGTCTTAAATCGATTTCGATGGCTCGGGCAATGGTTGAGATCGGCACATCGTTAGGGGTGCCTTCAAATGGATTCTCACCCGCACGACCAATTCTTTCCATGGTGTGAAACACCCAAGAAACAGCCGCACTAAAAGGAATCGCTAACCACACAAAACCCGGAAAGGTGTTCGAGAATTTGGCACCGATTTCAGCAAACTCTGGAACAATTCCAAATGGAAGAAGGAGTAAAAACATCCAAATAAACAAGCAGCTGATAGTGGAGTATTGTCTGGGATAGGGAAAGTTCTTTATTCTTTCGCTTTTGCCCTGCAAAGTAAACATCTCTTGCAACACATCTTCTAGATTCAAAAATGCAAACTCCCACAACACGCCCTCTTCCTTAAGCTTGCGAAGATGTTTTGACTGCATAAACAAAATAGTGCTTGCGATATTACCTTTCGACATCACGTAGTCGAGCTCGGAAAGAGGGAGGTAATTGGTCAGTTGTTTTTGCAAAGTTTCTTGGTGTTCGGGTATGCAGATTTTTTCATTCCACTCTTTACCAGTTTTGTGAGCACTCCCAGTTTCCCAAGGCTTTGAGTCGCGCATGGCATAGCGTAAAGCCGTTAACCAGGCAATATGACGAAAAACCAAAGTGCGGTGCAATTCTTTAACTTCCTCGCGCGAGGCCTTACCTTCTATGGGGCGAATCATATCAAAGCTTTTCATTGCAAAACTACGAGAGGTGTTGACGATTCCGCCCCAGATTTTACGGGCCTCCCAAATTCTTCCGTAGGCGGCATTATTTTGAAAACCAATGAGGAAAGCCACAGCGGTGCCGATTAACGCCAAGGGAGTCCATGGTACATGCAAAAAAGTCATGTCGATTTCTTTATAAAGAAAAGTGACAAACATGGCGTATGTCAAAAACAGGATTATTTCAAAGCGAGTCCATAATAAAACATCCGAAACCGAGTAGCTTTTTTTGATAAGCATAAAACATCCTTGTTGGCAGACTCCAATTGTAGAAAGCTCGGCTCGTCTTGTCTAGGCTTGCAGCAGGAGTGTCCTGGCTATGAATAAACCGCAAATCTTAAAAATTGTTAGATAAAAAATCAATAAAAACAATAGGTTACAAAATACTTCAAAAATCACCCTAATAAAAGCTGGCGCCAATCGTTAATAAGATAACAGTCCACAACTGTAGGAGGTCCTATGGCTGAACCAATGAGAACTTACGCCCCCGAAAGCGCATATAAAAAAACCGAAGACTTTATCAAGCCCACCCAGGGCAGTGGGGTCGAAGTGGCTGTCGCCTGGAATGAGCGGGTGATTGGCGATTATCATTTTCATGGTTTAGGTGACATCACCATAGGGTCGGATCCGACTTGCGACATTCAACTTCCCATAGGAAACAATTTCGTTAAAAAGATGAGTTTAATTCATATTGGGCAGGGAATTTCTGTTCATATCCCCATGGGGGCGCCGGTGGATTTGTTAAACGTCGATGAATCAGGGAAACTTGCTAAGCAAAGAGTTTCTAGTCTGGGAGCTTCCGTTTATTTGCAACAAAAAGAGATGCTTCACATTCACCTTTCTGAGTCTCTTAAACTCATCATTCGCCCGTCCCAGGCGTCGGTAAACCCAAAGGTTGTACCCCTGGTTGATATCTCAAGCGACGGTTTTTTAAGTTTGGCTTTAGCCGTTGCCATCAGTGCAGTGATCGCTCTTTTGGTACAGCTCAATCCAACCACCCCATCAGAGCCTCTCGCAGAGGAGATTTATCCCACCGCCTTGTTTCTGCAGAGCCCGCAAAGAGTGGCAAAAATTCTAAAGCTTCCACCTCCCAAAGTTGACTTTCGGAAACCAGAACCGACAAAACCACAAATTAAAAACATCAAAACAACAACATCATTGGCAAAAACCAAAAGTTCCTTGGTCAAGGCACCCGGTAACAAAACCCAATCCAGTGGCCTTACCAAGAATACCAATAATTCGAAGTCAAAAGTAGGCTCCAAGTTTAACAAAGGTAAAAGTGTGAAGGTGAGCCAGACCCAGGGATCACAAGCCAATCGCCCGAATTTGAATAAGTCGGGAATTTTTAAAACCTTTGGCACAGCAGGAGGCTCGCAGGCTTTGAACACTGACTACAGTGGTGAAGGCATCCTTGCCGGACTTGCTAAAAATGCCACCAACAGTGCCGGGCAAAGCCAAGATCGCGGTGGTGATCGTTTCGGAGATCGCTTTAAACAGGCCCAATCATCACGCCATGGTGAAAGCAATGTCGGTGTTGAAGGTTTACAAGGACGCAACGGATTGGGGCCGGGTGTCGGTGAGCAAAGTTTAGGAGATCGTAAAACAGTGGCGATTGTGCCCAGCGGTCAAGGTGCTGTATTCAATGGCGAGATTGATCGTGAGGGGATTCGTAAAGTCTTTTTTGATAACGCTCGGGCTTTAAGGAGTTGTTACGAACGCGCTTTAAATAAAACATCCACGCTCGGTGGAAAGCTGATGTTGGATTTTGATATTGGACCTGGGGGGCGGGTCACCGGACGCGCAACAATCCGCCAATCGATGTCGACGTTTTACAGTGCTAGCATGGCCAATTGTATCACCAATCGCTTACGCGGTTGGCGCTTTCCTCCGCCGCCAAGAAACAATGTCGTCAATGTCCTTTATCCTTTGGCGTTCTCAAATAAATAACATGAAGTCTATGCATGGAAACATAATATTTTGAATCATAAATTCCCACCCTACAGGAGCTCCTGTGGGGTTTATAAATTTTATGGAAAACACTAATAAAACTTGGGTTCAATCGTTAAGCTTATAGATGCAGGACAGAGGTATCAAAAATGAATGAAAACGACAGAAAACGTTGGGTCAGAGGTTTGTTCTTAGAATATGAAGGACGACTTCTCCGTTACGTGATGAAGTTTACCAATCATGAGAAAGCCTCGGAAATTGTTCAAGAGTCATTTCTCAAGCTAATGAAAGTCGATGATCCATCGAAACTTTCAGGAAAAGAACTGGCCTGGCTTTTTCGAGTCAGTCGAAACCGAGCCCTGGATCGTTTGAAAAAGGAGAAGCCTATGAGCCAATTAAAGCCGGGGCAAGACATTCCATTTGAAAGCGACTCGCCAGAGGAAACCCTACAGCGTGATCAACAGATTTCTGCGGCCACCCAAATGTTGAAAAGTCTAACCCCAACACAAAAAGAAGTGATTCGCCTGAAGTTCCAAGAGGAGCTCAGCTACAAACAAATCAGTGAGATCACTGGCCACTCGGTCAGTCATGTTGGCGTGATTCTGCATGAATCAATTAAAAAACTAAGAGAACAGGCCCAGCAGTCTCAAAACAACAGCAAGGCGGTGAAAAATGAAAGAGGTTAAAAAAGAGCGACTTACGGCCTACGCCTTAGGAGAGTTGTCTCCTACCGAGCGTGCGGAGATCGAAGAAATTATTAAAGGCAATCCGGAGTTGCAACAAGAAGTTGAGGATATTCAAAGCTTCAGTCAAATGCTGTCTCAAGAACTAAAAAGTGAAAGTCTTCCCAAGATGACCGCTGAGGCCCGCGGCCAGGTAATGGATGAGGCGACCGATACCACTGTCGGCGAAAACTCGGCTCCGTGGTGGAAGGATTTGTTGCAAGGGCGAATGTGGTCAGCCGGAGTTGTAATGGCAGCCTTTCTTGGATTGGTTGTCTTCTTTGCCTTACAGCAAGAGATGTTGCGGCAGAGTACGGAATCCATCGAAGGCGGTGAACAGGGCTTGGAAACATCCCTGGCTGTTGGCAAAGATCGTTCCAATAAACCACAATTGATTCCAGCCGACGGTGAACAAGTGGCTCCTAATGGTGCTCCTTTGAAAGAAGATGCCAGCGAGGAGGCTTTTGCCACCAATCAACCGACAAGCAAAGCTGAGCCGAAAAATTCAGTGGCTTTGGGTAGTCGAGTGAGCGACAAGACTGAGCTTAAAGAATTCAATGTAAAATCGTCGCCTGACATGTTGGCTCTATCGGATGCCGCTCATAGCCCTAGCGAGAGTGGCAGTAAAGGCGTTGCCTACGGGTCGGGCCGAGGACGTCTAGCGAAAAGAAAAGTTCGTCCGCGCTCGATTCATGTGCACGACGATTCGATTGGACGCCCCTATTACCAGCCTCATCCGGGAGGATCGTATGAGGATGTCGGTGAAAATATTTTTCAATCGGTGAGTCAGGCTCCGTTGTCAACATTCTCCATTGATGTGGATACAGCGAGCTATACCAATTTGCGTCGCTACATCACACAGTCCAATCAATTGCCACCCCCAGCCAATGTTCGTATCGAGGAGATGATTAATTATTTTGACTACCAAGATCCAGCCCCTAAAGGAAAAGATCCTTTCAGTGTTAAGATGGAAGTCGCAGATTCGCCTTGGACGGAAGGCCACAAGTTGGTGCGCATAGGAATCAAAGGCAAAGTCTTTCCTAAAAAAGACAACAAAACCAATCTGGTCTTTTTGGTCGATGTCTCGGGCTCTATGGATAACCAAGACAAAATTGGACTTCTAAAAGAGGGACTTCACAAACTGGTGGAAGAACTGAACGAAGAGGACCATGTATCGTTAGTGACTTACGCCGGACATTCGGCGGTTGTCCTTGATGCCACCAGTGCCGATCGAAAGAAGAGCATTCATCAAGCCATTGATAACTTGACAGCCGCAGGCTCCACCCATGGTAGTGAGGGTATTAAAACCGCCTACGAGCTGGCGCAGAAAAACTTCCGCAAAGAGGGAGTCAATCGGGTGATACTGGCCACTGATGGAGATTTTAATGTTGGAACGACATCAGACCAAGCGTTGGTTGAATTGGTCCAGGACAAGGCGAAGAAGGGAGTTTTCTTGACTGTCTTAGGGTTTGGATCTGGAAATTTGAATGATTCGATGATGGAAAAGATTTCGAACAAAGGAAACGGCAATTATTTTTATATCGACAGTGAAAAAGAAGCTCGAAAAGTTTTAGTCGATAAATTGCAAGGAACTTTGGTGACAATTGCCAAAGACGTTAAGATTCAGGTTGAATTTAACCCTAACAACGTCGCCGAATATCGCTTGATTGGTTATGAGAATCGAAAACTGGCGGCTAAAGATTTTAACGATGACAAAAAAGATGCCGGTGAGATCGGAGCTGGCCATTCGGTTGTTGCACTTTATGAGATCAAGCCAAAAGGTTTTGAGGCCGAAGGCGTCGATCCATTGAAGTATCAAGCAAACGAGCCAAAGACCAAAGTTGACAGCAAAGGCAAGTTTTCCGATGAACTGTTGACGGTGAAGCTGCGCTATAAAAAGCCGAATGGTCAAACCAGTCAGCTGTTAAAGTTTCCTGTGGCCAAGGCCTCTAGAAGTTTTGCAAGTGCCAGTGCCGATCTTCGTTGGACGGCCAGTGTGGCCGGCTTTGGAATGCTTCTTAAGAATTCGTCTTTCAAGGGGACGATCACCTACGACAAGCTCATTCAATGGGCCGAAAAAGCGCGGTGGGGTGGCAAAGGCTACGACTCTGAAAGGGGCGAGTTTTTAGAGATTCTTAAAAAGGCCAAGCGTCTTTCTGGAAAGTAAATCTGTAAGTCGGGTCGACGCGCAGTCGTCGACCCTTTCTTTGGTTCGATCAAGTGTCTTTATTTAGTTAAAAAAACAGTCAAAACACCTGTTAAATGAGTCCAACAGTTAACGCAATGCAATTCTCTTTTCTGGACCGATAGATTTCGTTATTGGAACCCTACTCGGGGGATAAATGAAATTTCTATTAGTCGTTTTTAGTCTTTTGGTTTGCTTGCAGACTTCCGCAAACTACGTTGAATCGACGCCTTTCCCCGCACTCTCTCCGTTGGAGTCCACTTTCAGTGTGGTCAATATTCGTGGTCCACGAGGACAACGCCACTGGCTCGGATCGTGGGCGAACAACACTCCCGTCGGTTACACCGGAGCGCGGCGGTTTCACTATCGTCTGTACCGAGTTCAGGGGCGAGCTCCTCTTATATTTTTAAATGTTGGTCTGGGGGGTGAGTCCGATTCCGATCAAAGTAACTTTCTAGCCAGTCTTTTGCAAAATCAGGGGTACCACGTGGTGGTTCTGGGAAGCACTTTTCGAGACGATTTTGCAGCCGTTGCAAGCAGTTCATCCTATGTCGGCCAAGCTCGCATTGACGCTTATGATTTGTACACAAAGATGGTGTCCATAAAAGGTTCGTTGCAAAATCAAGGCGTGCAGGTCTCTCACTGGGGTCTAAGCGGATATTCTTTTGGAGCTTTGGTGGCCGCCTTTATGACTCAATTGGATGATCGAGAGAAGTACTTCAATTTTGATAAAATTGTTTTGGTGAATCCACCGGTGGATCTTCTTTACAGTATGCAACAGCTCGATCAGTATTATAGTGAGTTTGCCTCTCAAGGTGCGGGCGACAAAGCCAAGTTGGCTCTGCGCTACGCTCAGTATCGTTCTGAAATGAGCAAAGGGACATTCGAGCCGAACCGTCATTTGCAAACCATTCGTAAGGTAGGCCTCCGACGGCAAGACCTCAGAGCTTTGGTTGGCAAAGCCTTCCGAGACACCTTGAAGGATGTGGTGTTTTTTTCGCAGCAGGTCGTCGATGTTGGTATTTTACCGTTGAGCCACTCTAAAAATCGCAAACGCTTGTCGGCACGATATGGCTATTACGACTATGTCTCAAAATTTATGGCGCGTTTTTACCTAGAGACTCATGAAGGGCGTCAAACTTGGAACAAGTTCTATGGCCAACAGCATGCTTACAGTTTGCAACTCCTTAATCGACACAACAGTCTGTACGGGATTGAATCGACATTGCGAAATAATGGACGCCTTGTTCTTTTTCATAATGATGACGACTTCCTCGTAAGATCGGAAGATATTCAGTTTTTGCGTCGCAGTCTAGGATCGAGACTTCGCTTGTTTCGTAAAGGCGGGCACTTGGGAAACCTTTGGTTTCGCCCCTTTCAGGTTGAGTACGTGCGGCAATGGCAGCGCGCCTTTCGCTAATTGTTCGATTACGCAAAGCCTTCAATGCACGGCAGTTAAACCCTTAAAATTGATTAGTCGTCATGCTCACAATTTGCTACCGTGAGCACGCAATGAAAAACCAATAGAAAGGGTGAACCTATGTTTAAAAAGACAATTTTCGGGCTTTTTTTGTCCCTGATAGTGGCCTCTTGTGCCACCACAAGTGGTAATAAAGATCTCAAGGTCGAATTTGATGAATTCCAAAAGATATTAACGCCAGGATCCATGGTTTTAATGGAAGGAAAAAAAGCAATATTGATGACGCTCGCGCGTTCAGGGGATGCTTATCCGAAAGTCTATCGTTACGACTTCCCAAGTAAAGAATTTTCCATGGTTTACGATCACGGGCAAAGTGTTGGTCATATGGCGGAGAGTCGCTCGGGTGGAAAAGTTTTTCTTCATATCGACAATAAAGGTGACGAAAATACTAAAATTTATACCTTTGATCCGAAAACAAACAAAGCCGAGATGTTGTTCGGTAACAAAGACCGGCGCGCTTACGTTGTAAACACCGACAGCAATGACAAGACTTTGTTTTTCGTATCAAATCACGAAAAGAAATCTGTCTATTCAATTTACAAGATGGATTTAGCGACAAAAAAGGTAAAGCGTATCAGTGACGGACGAACCAACCTTATGGGTGCCATGGTCACTCCTGATGGTTCTTTTGTGGTGGGATCTCGCTCTTTAAGCAATAATGAAAACCAGCTTTATTTGATTGATACCAATAAACAGACGACGAAATTATTTTTTAAAAAACCCAATTCGGTCTTTGCTCCTGCATTTATTGATAAAAAAACAGGGAACCTCTACGGAACCACGGACTACAAAAGAAACCGACAGGGCTGTGCTCGCATTCCAATGAACAAGCCCAACCATGTTTACTATGTGAAGGAAGATGAAAACAAAGACATTCAGTGTGGTTACGGTGAGTGGTCAAACCTCTATTATCTTTTAGAGTCCTACAAAGGCCGAACAGAGCTAACTTTTTATAAGTCTATGTTCAAAAATAAAATTGAAGTTCCGCAACTGTTTACGAACCAGACGGTTCGTCCGGTCTCTTTTGACCGCACCACCAATCAAATGTTGCTCAAGTATTCTGCTGCCAACAATCCGGGATCACTTTATCTTTTTGACATTAAATCTAAGAAATACAGCAAAGTACTGGATTACAATCGCTCCAGTATTTCTGAGAAAATGTTAGCAACGTCCTATGATTTTGAATACAAAAGCTTTGATGGCATGGAGATTCATGGAATCCTTTATGCAAAGCCCGAGTGGAAAAAGTCGGGCAAGAAGTATCCCCTGGTGATTTGGCCCCATGGAGGTCCTGATTTTCATGAATCGCACAACTATCGAAAGTGGTTTCAGTACATGGCCCTTAATGATTTTGTGGTTTACGCGCCCAATGTTCGCGGCTCAACCGGCTATGGTAAAAAGTTTGAAACCCTGAACGATAAAGATTGGGGAGGTGGGCACATTAAAGACTTGGTAGAGGCCCGTAAAGCTGTGGAAAAGCTCGATTGGATCGACGAGGAGAATACATTCATTTTCGGTGGTAGCTTTGGTGGTTACTCGACTCTAGCCACTGTCGCCTTTCAACCTGAAGCTTTTAAGGCCGCTGTTGGAGTCGTGGCTATCGGAAATCTATTCACTTTCATGGATTCGATTCCGCCGGATGAGGCTTGGCAGACAGAGTTTAAAAGAGAGATCGGCGATCCGAAAAAAGACAAAGATCTTTACAAAGAGCGTTCACCCTTTTTCCATGTTAACAATATCAAAGTACCTTTGCAGATTTACCAGGCGGAAAACGACGTCCGCACAGTTAAAGCAGAGATGGATGACTTTGTTGAGGAAATGAAAAAGAAAGGCAAGCCTGTCAGTTACACCGTCTTAAAAGACGTTGGACACGGATTGGCTCGTCCCGAGGCCCAGAAAAAAGTGGCCGAAGGTGCCGTCATGTTCTTTAAATCGCAAATGAAGAAAAAATAAAACATTGAGTGCCGAGCCTTTCTTACGGAAAGGTTCGGTTTTTATCCCACCAGTTTATATCCCTCATATTTTCGAATTTCTTTTTTGTTTTTAAAAAAGTAGAAAAGTGCCATCACAATTCCCACTAAAAATCCAATAAAGTGAGTGCGATAACTTGTTGTTGCTTCAAAGCTTGTTGGAAAAAACACCATAAGTGCCATTCCTAAAACACGAAGTGTTCGTTTCGGAAAAGAATGCTGACGTTGAATAAACAGGTACATTGTCAGCCAAAAGCCACCCAATAAATACACCCAACCCGAAGCTCCAAGCAGTCGTACGTGGGGGGGATAGGTGTATACTGAAATCAAATTCACGAACCCAGCCCCGAGAAAGGTCCATAATGGATACATTTGAGCTCCAAAGTATCCGTAGACAAAATAACTGAGGATTCCAAGCATGTACATATTGGAGGCCAGATGCCCCAAATCTCCATGGATCAAGACAGAGGAAAACAGGCGCCAAATCTCGCCATCTTCGAAGATAAATTGATTCACCGCTGGTAAAGAGGAAGCCAAGTCTCCCCAATTCATCCAATAGATTTGGCTAAAAAAAGTAATAAACAACACCATGCTTAAGCTCACCACCAGGCTTTTGTTATCGGGCTTGAGGGTGATTAAAGTCTGAACCAGTCTTTTCTCTGGTGGGGTGAGTAGTTCTGCGGGAGTGTCTTCGACTTCCATCCAAGCAATATGAGGTCTTGTTCTGTTTGGTCAAGGCAAAATCTCTATGTTACTATTATTGTTCATCTAATAGGGAACTCTATGTTTAAGCCTCAGACTTTTTTTCGGCGCTGTTTACTTTACTTCTTCTGTGCTCTTGTCGGCCTCTATTTTGTTATCGGTCTCGGGCTTTTTACGCTTTCAAAGTTAGCGGTGATGAATGGTGTGGAAATGCAATCCACCCGTGGTGAGTTTAAAAGTCCCCATAAAATTTCTCTGTTAGATCGGGGTGTCGATTCTTTGCACGCTCGAATCCAACTGATTCGCAAAGCTCAAAAAAGTATTGAAATGGAATTTTTTATTTTTGACTTGGACCAAACCAGTCGTCTTCTCATGCATGAGCTTATCACCAAAGCTCAACAGGGAGTTAATGTTCGTATTTTAGTTGATTTTTCAAAACCTATTTTTAGGTTGAAGCCAGCCTATGCCAAGTATCTTTCGCAATTTGGGATACAGGTCCGATATTATAATACGGCTCCTCTTTACCGTGTGGTTTCCATTCAACACAGAACTCACCGAAAAATGCTTGTTGTTGATGGCGCCGAAATGATCATTGGTGGTCGCAACATCGCCGATGAATACTTTGATATGGACCCAGAGTACAATTTTCTTGATTCCGATATATGGGTTGAAGGCGAGGTTGTTCAGTTTGTCCAACAAGGTTTTGACGATTATTTTGAGTCCGAGATGGCTCACACTCCTGAAGTGGAGTTGGTCGAGGAAGATCGTTTTTTAGAAACCCAAAGTTTTTTTGAAGACCGTGAAGCTTTGGCGCAAACCCTTTCTTTAGTGCAAAAGCACAGTCAGCATGAATGGCCGCAGTACCCTTGTGACGATGTTGTTTTTGTGACCGACCCTCCCTCTATAGCCGAAGAGCACCATGAAATCTTTCGAGAGCTGGCGCGATTGTCAAAAGGTATTGAAAAGGAAGTCCTTCTAGAAAGTCCTTATTTTATACTCGGCCAAGGTGGACTAGATATTTTTGAACAATTGGCCAATAGAGGTGTAAAAGTTCGAGTCTTAACGAACAGCTTAAATTCCACTGACGCCACCTATGTAACAAGTGCCATGGCCTCCAAGCTTTTCGAAATAAAAAAGTACGGAGTTGAACTCCACCTCATGAAAGGCAACCCTTCAGCGAGTCAGTCTTCAATTTCCACAGAGGCTCGTTGGGGGCTTCATGCCAAGCGCGGGGTTATTGATGGGAAGCACACACTGGTTGGAACTTACAATATTGATCCTCGTTCCGCCAATCTGAACTCAGAACTGATTCTAATCTGCAAAGATTCTGCTGAGCTAGCAGAGGCGACAATAAAAAGTATGAAAGAGCGGTTGCTGGTGGCACGATTGATGGTGGCTGAAGGAAAGCTAAAAGACTTTTCCGCCTTAAGTTCTGGCGCCTCCTTTTCAACCCAAGTTCTTATGGTCCTATTGATGCCACTTTCCAGCCTCTTTCAATTCTTACTTTAGGTTGAAATTACCTACTGGTCGCAACTTATCGCAAGGTTGCAACCGCTTGATTTTGGGTGAAGACTTTTTGAAATAGGACTCACTGGCCAGTGAGCTGTCTTTTTGATTGGCAATTGTTTAGATTCTTCGGGTTAAATTTTTGATACCAACGTTCCATTTCTGAGTAATGTTGAGAGTTCTTAAGTGTGGTATCAAAAACTTCTTGAGCTTGTGAACACTCACCCGTTAAAGCCAGGGTTGAGATGTAAAATGAATTCTGATAAGCCGCCTGTCGCATTTGTGGAATGGAAAGATTATAAAGATTTTCCCAAATCTGTCGCGCTTCCAATGCCATGACTCGAGCCTGTAAAATTTTATTGTTTTGATCCAATTCAAGGGCCCGCATCGAACCACCGACACCAACCAGAACTTCTCCACCTTGACCCTTCAATGCCATAATTTCTTTTCCATACTCGTACTGTTTTTGGAACTGACCGGAATGGTAATAGTACTGGTTGTAGGCGAGAATTCGTTGTTGCGAAATTTTGCTGGGATAAGATTTATCGACGAAGGGTTTAAGCATTTGAATGGCTTCAGCCTTGTACTGTCTTTGTTTTTCTTCGTTTAATGTTTGCCCGTAATCTCCATAAATCCCAGCGTGAGTGATGGTAATAATATCTTCATCGGGATACAGTTCGTTCAAAAGTTTAATGTTGAAGTAAAGCTTTTTGTAACTCATGCTGCCGGCAGCGGCTTGCACCATCATGTACTTTCTGCGAGCCTCTTCGTTTTTAATCAAACTCCAGGGGCTTTCGTCGTCAACAGGCGAGTGAGAACATCCAATGATCAAAAACCCGAGAACACTAAAAAAGAGCCAAAACAGCCGTCTTTTCATAACTCAAAGCTTAACATAATATTTCTAGCATCTGGGTAGAAGCCTTTAAGGACAAGGCTTTCAGCCTTGGCTGTGTATCGAAACTGGATTTAGGTCAGGGGTTGTTTCAATCTGAGATTCCTAGCCGGAGCCCTTAGAATTCGTCGGCAGATTTGTGATCAAGTGTATCGAGTGCGGCCAAGTAGAAAGCGGGAATGGGGCCTTCAGAATTTTTATCCACCATGACCTTTAAGATTTTCTTAAGGGCTTGTTTCTGAATTTTTAAAATTTCAGCGTAGGCTTTTTTGTTGAGGCCGGTCGAATAGTTTTTAAAAATCGGTGAAAGGTTTTTGGGGGCACTGGCTGATTTTTCCGGTTTTATGTAGTCAGCGGTGGCTTTAAAATGCTTAACAAAAACTTTGTGGGAAAGAGAAAAGTTCTCAATCTTACCGTGATAGTGTCCATTTCGCAGCTCTAACAAGTTTTCTTGCAGTAATTCCTGAATCTGCTTTTCGCCATAGCTGCCGAACATCTCAACCACTTTGTCCATGGAAACACCGTCTAAATTCACCGACAGTTTGTAAATTAAATATTTCACAGGATCTTTTAAGCTTTGAGTGAGCGACTCAGAAACTTCAATTTCCACCATGGCTTCAATTTGAGGTGTCTTAGACTTCAAATATTCAGCCAACGGACCGGGAAACAGTTGGGGAATTTTGCGAGCATTTCTTTCCTGGGAAATATACATCAGGAGATCAATGATTGTGCTAACCTCGGGCAAGGTTTTCAATTGACCCTTTTTAATGCGGCGTAAAGTGGGCTCGCTGACGGTGCAGCGTTTAGCCAAGCCGTTCAACGAAAGATGCGGTCGAGACTCCAAATAGTCGATCAAAATACTTTGTAGCTGTTCTGACGCCTCTTGGATTTCATTTTTGGCTTGAGAGCGTCGAGAACTTCTAGAATTTGATATATTCTGAGAATCTAGCACTAGCGGTCGTTCCTTCTTTTTCCTTCGCCACTGAATTCGCCACCGGCCATTTGCACCCAATCTTCAGGATGAAAATTAAGATCTTCACGGACAAAATCTTGGTAGCGAATCTCGTTGCGCAAAGCCATCTGGTTCAATTGATCACAGCGGAACAGTTGATAGCGGAAGCTTCCGACTTCAACCAGTTCATTTTTACCACGAACTTCAGCGTAGAAATGAGTCACATAGGAGGTGGTCGGGCGTTTAGTGACCATGACCCAATCTTCATCACGGCAATAAGGTTCACCGCGAGCGTTGCTACTGTCACGAGCCCACCGGCTGGCTTGAGCCTCGGAGTGAAATCGGCGAGGAAGAGAATGTTCTTTATGATCCACCATCCACCGCTGGCATTCTGGGACCTGGTACTGAAGAGGGACAACTAGGAATTCGCCCGAGCGTGGTCCAGGGACGACTGAACGGACATGATCACCATCAATACAAACTTCAGAGTCGGCAACAAACCGATCGGGGGAGTCGGGATGCAATCGAATTTCGGGAATGGATTTGGCAAACGCCGATTCCCAATAAGCCTCCGAACCGCTTTGTAAACTATTAAAAGCTGTTCTGGCGGCACCCAGTGTTGGAAATTGATACCCTGCTGGGCGGAGTATGCCTTCTCCAGACCATTCTCCACCGCTTAAACCCACCTGCGGAGCAACCCAAGTCAGAACAGCCAGGAGGCCACAAAGGTACGAAAATATTCTATTTTTCATAAACTTCACGATGGGTCCCCTTTTTTCTGACATTTTAACTGTACGGCCTAGGAATTCATGTCCCTTCCTAAAACTTGTAAAAACGACAGATAGAAATGAAAAAAAGCAACACCCCGAAAGCATACCAAGGGGTGCTGCCTATAACCCATGAATCCATAAGATTTTAACTAACGAACCAAAAACAACGACCTGGTTCATTGGTTTGGCTTCATGAGCCTTTCAAGACTGTCTGTAAGGCTTCACTCGTGCGAAAGTCAAAACCAGTTAAAATACAGACTTATTGATTTCGTCAGAGACCGAGGTGACGAATGGAGGTAGTGGATATCGCAGTTGGCTTCGTCAGATCTCCTTCTGACATTGCACCGTGGTCATTTTTGGGGATAGACCAGATCGTCTTTCGAGCCAGCCTGGCGGTCCTTTCCTGACGAAACAACCTTAAACTTGGCTTTGTCCCCGCTGATCATCAATGGTCGAAACCATTTGTCGCGTGTTGCGATCTTTTCATCGACAAGTTTCTGTAAGAATTTCGAATCGATGTTTTTCAAATTCGGGGCTTTTTCAACGTTCTGATCAAGTGGCAGTTGGCCCGATTTCTCAACCTCACTTTGAAGCCGAATGTAAAGTTGCTTCATGCGGTCAGCCGTGGTGACTTTTTTAGCCAAATCGACAACACCTGAGCGAACAGAGCTAAAACAATTCGGAGCAGTTTGAACGGATTGAATGAGAAACTGTGGAATGTTTTCCACACCCGCCTCAGAGAAGGCTTTGGTGGCTCGCGCTAAAGATTGCTTTTTCTGTTCCATCTGTCGGGCCTGATTGTCCGTCGATTGCAAAGCATTGTCTAAAAATTTTAAAAGAAAATCTTTCTCCTCGGGATTCTTAGCAATGACCACTTTTTTGTAGTTGGGAACGTATTGATTGATATTGCCTTCGGATTGTATGGCGATCATGATCAGCACGGCCCCTAAAATTTTTGTGTCAGAATAGAGCTCACGATTGATGTTTAAAAGCTTTTTATATTCTTTCATTGTGCACTTTTGCGCTGATGAAAACAGACTTTTTCGCAAAGGGACAAGGGAGTTAGGCACGTCTCCAGCAATGGTTTTAAGATCTTTGTTCGATAGATTCGCCTCAAAATCGTTGATTGTCTTGGCGGACCATTGGCAGTGACCTTCAGCTTCTTCAATAGTTTTTAATTGATCCTTGCTTAATTTGGGTACGTCTTTGTTGACCTGAGCTCGCAGTTGGTAGCTGACCTTGGCGAGAAGAATCGGCGAGCAAAGTTTGTATTTTTCAAACTTGTCATTACTTTCAGAAAAGCGTTGTAAAAGAGTGGTCATTTGCTTTTTAGTTTGAAACCCCATATCCGACATTTGATCGATCATTTTAACGATCTCACGATCGGCAACATCTATCGAATCTTTGACTTCATCGAGGGAGACCTCTTCTTCCTTGGGTAAAGTTTTTTGCTCTTTACTACAATGAATTAACGATAAGACAAATACGGATACTGATACCAGGAAAAGAAACTTTTTAAACATAAGAAAAACATATCATGATTTGGTGGTCCCGCAAATAGGGAGTCCTGGTTCTATAAAATAATCCATTGAATAAGTGCGTAACCCAAAGTCATAGTCAAACCAAGAGCGATGAAGTTTAACACCACTCCACCTTTTAGCATTTGCTTTACTTGTATAGCGTCAGTACCGAAAACAATGGCATTTGGAGGTGTTGAAATGGGCATGCTAAAGGCAAAGCTTGTACACAAGGCCGCCGGCATAGCAATCAATATAGGATCCAGCCCCTGGGCTTCACCAAGTTTCATAATTAAAGGCAAGGCAACAACACAAAGGGCAACATTGCTCATCACCTCCGTTAAGAAAAGGGCGATTGCAGCGAGCACTGCGATCAGCAAGTAAGACGAACCCATGTTAAGGGTTGCAAAGTAGCCAGTGACACTTTCTATCAGACCCACATCCTTGAGTGCTCCCGCCAGCGCCATTCCTCCGCCAAACAGAAGAACGATATCCCAGGGCAGTTTATTAATATCTTTTTGTTTCAGAACAGGTGTCCAGTTTTGATCCGAGGCCGGAATAAGAAATAGCAATACACCACCGGCAATGGCAATTGAGGTGTCATTAAGAAACGAAAATCCCACGCTCCAGTGGATAGCGCCTTTAAAAACCCAAAGAAATGCGGCCAGTAAAAAAACCGAAATCGTCACTTTTTGTGAGGCATTAATCGGGCCTAAAGCCAGTTTCTTTGTTTTAATAAAGTTAAAAAAACCCTCCGGAAGTGGAACATGAAAGGGGTAGATCAGTCTCAGCATAAATGTCATGACTAGTAATAAACCAATGGCCACCGGAGCTGTCGCTAAAATCCATCGATAAAAATCGATATTTTGGTTGTAGAGGTCATTGAGATAACCCATGAATACAACATTGGGAGGGGTGCCCACAGGAGTCATAATTCCGCCAATGTTTGCGGCGTAGGCAATAGATAGAAATAGAACGGTTTTCATTGCTGGAAATTGTTGTAAAGCTTTGGACTCTAAATTTTCTTTTAGAAAATGAACCACCGATAACGCAATGGGTACCATCATCACAGTGGTCGCCGTGTTTGAAATCCACATACTTAGAAGAGCGGTGGCGATTACAAAACCTAAAATAATGCCGCGATCGCTGTTTCCGGTCTTAGCAAGGATAGTCAGCGCGATTCTTTCGTCCAAGTGGGTCTTTTCCAAAGCACGAGCAATAATAAATCCCCCTAAAAAAAGGAAGATAACCGGATTGGAATAAGCAGGGGTGACGTCATCAATGGGTACAATTTTAAACAGTGGCAGGAAGAAAAGAGGGATGAGAGCCGTAATGCCAAGAGGCAAAATTTCAAAGACCCACCAACTAACCATCCAGGCACCGAGGAAGAGCGTGTAGTAAACTTTAAAAGAGTCGGTCTGTGCTGAGACTTGAAAAAGTCCATCAAAAAATAAAAGTAAAAAAGGTAAGATCACTACCAGCAACTTTTGTTTTTGAAACATCAGCCACCAGTCTGCTTCCACTTTAAGGACTTTTTGTCTAAAACCTTAGTCACTGCTTCAATTTTTTCGCCATGAATTTCAATGTAATTGTCTTTAAAGGTTCCACCCACACCAAGGGCTTTTTTAAAATCCTTCGCAAGCGCTTTGCACCACTTTTTATTGTTGGGAAGACCTGTGACTTCGATGACCGTGCGGCCTTTGCCAGATGTGAGCCTTCGAACTTCGAGGATCAATTGCTCTTCATGAACCGCCACATCGCGGTTTCCGACTTGCTTTTTCCGCAAATCGCCATCGTCATCACTCCAAACGGTTTTGTATTTTGACATAGCCGAATTATGAATTTGTCGGGGCGAAAAGGCAAGCGAGGCCGCGTCTGACAGGGGCCTGTCAGAGCCCAGGCTGAGGAACCTGCCGATAAGAATTCAGTCACGGGATATAGTTTTTATAGGCTATTCCTTAGTTGACGGTTTATCTGAAAAAAGGTGTTATCGTCAGATGTTTCTGATTCGATAATTAATTGTAGGAAGTGAACTTTGAGTACTGAAAAGCCAAAAAACCAAAGATCCAAAGATCGAAAGCAAGAAAATCGCGAAGCTCAGAACGTGATCGTTACTCGCATTGATCAACACCAAGCTCATCCGGACGATATTCTCAATTTTGCTGTCCACGAGGGTCGTGAGCAAATTGAGCGCAGTTGGCCCTCTCTTGTGGCGTCATCTCTCGCCGCCGGTTTGATTTTGGGATTTGCGGCAATGGTGGTTGCTAAAATGCAGTACTTGGGGGTGCAGAGTGAACTGTCTCCGATTGTGGCTCAGCTCGCCACAGCCATGGTTTACCCTTTAGGGTTTATAATTTGTATATTAAGTGGGACCCAGTTGTTCACTGAACACACAGCCACCGCGGTTTACCCTTACCTCGACAAAAAGTGTTCGTTGGTGGCCCTGCTGCGAATGCTCGGACTGGTTGCTGTAGGGAATATTGTTGGAACTTTTATCAGTGCCATTCTTATATTTTTAGTGAATCCCGTTGTGAAAGCGAAGGCTGGCTATGTAGCTGTAGCGATGCATCAATTGGACTATGGGAATTGGGAAATTTTTATGAGTGCCATACTCGCCGGGTGGCTGATGGCTCAAGGTTCGTGGCTGGTGCTATCGACTCGTGCGGATGTCGAAAAGATTTTTTTAATTTACATCGTGACCTTTATTATTGGACTTTGCGGCCTTCATCACTCCATTGTCGGTTCTTCGGAATTGTTTGCAGGAAAGTTTTTTGGAGCTTCAATTTCAGGACTGCAATTGGTCATCTCTATTATTGTTATGCTTTGTGGTAACTTTGCTGGAGGGGCCATCTTCGTCGGGCTTCTTAACTATGGTCATATCAGAAAGTTGCAAGAATAAGCTTGCTGTTTTTCGACAGTCCCTACCTATTGAAAAATTAATAAACAACCATGCGATCAGGTCCGCAGCTCGATAACCATTCAGTCGTTACCGGGTCGCTGGGGGTAAGGAAAACCCAGTAGTAATGAAGTGAAATAAAACATCACTATTGGGATAAGAAATCAAACAAAGGAAATACTTTTCTTAAAGGGTAACTCTCGAATTCGCTTTCCTGTAGCATCTTTAATAGCGTTGGCCAGTGCTCCGGCGACCGGTGGAACCGCGGGCTCTCCGGCCCCTAGGACACGGTCACCATTCTCCAATCCTTGAACAATAATGTCTGGAGTCTGGTTCAATTTCAAACCATTGAACAAATGAAAGTTGTTCTGCTGAACCTTTCCATCAGCAAAGGTTATTTCGGCAAACATGGCATGCCCTAGGCCCCAAACCACGGCCCCTTGTATCTGATTTTCAAAATTGACAGGATCAATAACCTTCCCAACTTCCATTGCCACAAAAACTTTATCAACCTTTATGCCGTCGGGGGTTTGTGAAACATAAACAACTTGCGCCGTGGGGACGCCAAAAGACACGGTGAAAGCCACACCTCGGCCTTGTCCGGTTTGCATTTTGACATTCTTCCAATCAGACATCTCAGCCACCGCTTCAAGTGCCAGCTTAGATTCACGATGGCTACAAAGTCGAATGCGCTCCTGTAAAGGGTCAGCTCCGGCCTTTTCCGCCAGTTCGTCAAAAAAGCTATTAAAGAAAAATCCATTGATGGAGGCTCCGACTGAGCGCCACGAGCTGATCGGAGTCATCTCTGGTGTGCGATAACCTGTAACTCTGAAGTTTGGAATCTTGAAGGGTTGATCCCAGGAGCCTGCAACAATTGTGAGGTCGGGTCCTGGCACAGGAAAGTCGATGCGGCCAAACTGCGAAGCAACCACCGATGGACTTGCGACATGGAGATCGAAAGTATCAATTTTACCATCCTTTACAGCGCCTCGGCCCTCGGCTACAGCCAGGGGGCGGCAGGGATCATGAGTCATATCCTCTTCACGAGTCCACGTGAGTTTGACCGGGACGTCAGGATATTGCATGGCAATCTCTGTGGCCTGTAAGGCATAGTCCACCTCCAGGCGCCGGCCAAAGCTACCACCGGCCATAAGAATTTCAATTTCGATTTGCTCGGGATCAAGTTTGGTTAACTTCACCAGTTGGTCGCGTAGCATCGATGGAAGTTGATTTGACGTCCACAGTTGCAATTTGTTTTCAGAAAAAAGAGCCACTGCATTCATGGGCTCTAAAGGAGCATGAGCTAAAAAAGGAACTTTGTATTTCGACCAAACTTCTTCTGGGTTGCCTTCTAAATTTTTCTCGACATCACCGGTGTCTTGGAATTGACTGTCTTTGTGATCGTCATTCAAAAGACTTCGTTGCACAGATTCAAACATATCCTTGGTGTTTTGGGGGTAGGTGGCGGGCTCCCAATCAAAAGCAATACTATTGACCGCTTTAAACGCTCGCCAGGTATTGTCGGCAATAACCGCGATCCCTTGACTGACTGGAACGACTTTCAACACACCAGGCATTTCGTGAGCTTTGGCGGCATCAAATGATTTAAAGTGTTTCCCCAAATTCGGGTTGGTGCGTGCCGAAGCATAAACCATTTTTGGAAAGTGCTGATCAATTCCGAAACGCTGTTTCCCGGTGCACTTCGCCACCATATCAACCCGCTTCATTTTATGTCCCAATTGTTTCCACTGTTGTGAAGACTTCATAGGAGGATTTTCCGGTGGTGTAAACTTAGCAGCCTTTGCCGCCAACTCCTGGTAAGTGGCTTGCTGACCTTTTTGGTTTGTCACCACTCCGTTTTCAACATTTAGGGTTTCCCTGGGGACACTCCAAAGATTGGCGGCGGCCATCAAAATCATTTCTCGACCGGCGGCACCGGCTTTGCGCATTTTAGTGTAGCCATCAGCCACGGAGCTAGAGCCCCCGGTCACTTGCATACCCATCAATTTTCCGAGCACATCGCTAGTGGTGGTCGCGATTTCATGCAGCCAACCCGTGTCGGTGGATCGAATCGGGAAAGCTTCAGACATCCCCAGTCCATTCCAGTAGGCGGCGCTGACGGGTCCATGTTCCACCTTTATTGAATCAATAGAAACTTCCAATTCTTCGGCAACGAGAGCCGCGAGGGCCGAGTGCACGCCTTGGCCGAGGTCGGCACGAGGAGCAATGATGGTGATACCACTTTGATCAATGCGGATGTAAGGATTGAGACTGGCTTCACCAGGCTGGAGATTGTCTAATAAAGGGTTGTCTGGATCTTTTTTGTAAGCCCAGTACCCAAGAACAAAGCCACCGGTGATGGCAGCAGAAGCGACTAGAAAAGAACGTCGGGTGATGGTTCCAAGCTTGCTCATTGGCCCTCCCGTAATTTTTTTCCAGCGGCTTTGACGGCTTTGCGAATGCGGTTGTAAGTTCCACAGCGACAAATGTTAGCCGACATGATTTGATCGATGTCGGTATCGGAAGGATTGTTATTGGTTGCTAAAAAGCTAGCGGCTGCCATCATTTGCCCAGGTTGGCAATACCCACATTGCGCCACCTGATTTTCAATCCAAGCGGCTTGTACCGCGTGCAAAGCGTCCGGTGTTCCCAAGCCTTCAATGGTATCGATCTTTTGGTCAGCGCAGGCGGAGGCGGGGATAGAACAAGATCGAACCGCTTGTCCATTTAAATGCACGGTGCAGGCGCCGCACTGGGCGATTCCACACCCATATTTCACACCGTACTCGTGAAGTTCATCGCGCAGCGCCCAAAGTAACGGCATGTCGTCTTCAACATCCAATTCCCGTTGTTTACCATTCACTATTAATTTCATGGCTTTTCCCCGTTGGTTTATTTTCGATAGTCTATCGAGCCTAATCATTGAAAGCAAAGGCCGACTTCGCTAGTGTGAAACCATGCCGTGGCGTGAGATTTTAAGATTAAAGACATTTTCCGAAGAGCATAGAGATATTGAATTGATTTGGGTGCAGATCAAGAGCACCGAAGGCTCGACTTACCGGAAGGCTGGCGCTTGGAAGTTGGTGGCGCCCTCTGGTAAATCTTGTGGGCTGCTTAGTGGAGGTTGTCTGGAGTCGGCCATAGTCGAAACCGCCTTGGCGGTGGGGGAGGACCCCGAAACCCACAGTTTTGACGCAACTTCAGAACAAGACCGATTGTTTGGTTATAACCTTGGCTGTGAAGGTCGTTTAATTTTAAAATTCCAAAAAATCACTGGCTCAAAGTTTTTACAACTATTAAAGACCTCGCAGCTTGAAAGCCAACTGAGTGTGCGGGTTGTTGGGGCGGGTCCCGATCTTGATCCTCTTTTTGAGCTCATGCAATGGACGCATTGGGATGTTGGTTTTTTTACTTCGCAAACCGATCTTCTGGAAGAACGCCAACAACAGCATTGGCCAATCAGAAAACTCAATCACCAATTGATTTTTGAATCCATTGGGGACCCAAAACGAACCGCCCTTTTACTTATGAGCCACAACTATCCAACCGACTTGGACATTCTGGCGCAGGCAGCCGATTGGAACCTGGCGTTTGTTGGAGTTTTAGGTCCAAGAAAACGCAAGCAGCAAATGCTAGAAGACCTTCCGACCCTCTATGACATCCACTGGCCAGATGATTCCAATCTTTTTGGACCGGTCGGTGAGAGCGGCTTTGGAGAAGGCGAGGATGCCATAGCCCTCTCTATTGTTTCGCAGCTCCAGAAGAGGTTCTTCGGGCAAGGCCTCTAATGATTGTTGGAATACTAGCGGCAGGTGAAGCCAAGCGTTTTGGAAAGTGCAAACAGACCACAGAGTTCAATGGCAAGGCCTTGCTGAGTCATGTCTTGGATGCCGTGCCAAAGTCATTGGATCGATTTGTAGTGACAGGGGCCCATCGTCAAGAGGTCAATCAGTTGTTAAAATTCCATGATGTTCCTGAGGTTTTCAACAAGAACTACAGCCAAGGAATGGCGACTTCTTTACAGGTGGCAGCCGACTATGCTCTTCAAAGCGAGCAAAGCTTACTTGTAACACTGGGAGATTTACCTTGGGTGACGACTGAAGATTATCAACAGTTGATCCAAGCCTTTGAGGAGCGGCCGATTTTTGCGAAATTCTCTGGTCATATTGGACCACCGGCTGTCTTTCCCGTTTCGTTTTTACAAAAGATAGTCGAAATGAAGCCCGCCTGCGGAGCAAAAACTTTGGTTCAGAATCCTGAAACTGTGTTGATGGCCAATGCAGGCAAAGATGTTGATTTTCCAGAAGATTTGATGCTCTTAAAGTAGGCAAGTGAGACTAAAGTCTCAACAAGGTGTCCTAAATTTTTATTTCCATAAAGTCGAAGCTTAAAATTCGCTATTCTAGGGAGCATGGAAAAATCCCAAACCAAGTTCCCAGCTGACTTTGCGGCTGAGGAAGAAGCTTACTCCCAAGTCTTGAAAAATAACTTGGATGTCTCAACCGAGTTGCCTCCGTGGCGCAGTGGAACGGATATATGGAGTGAGTGGATGCAGTCGTTGCGCGACTACGCCAATCAAATCTACGAAAAGTATTTTAAGCCGGATCAAGCACCGAAGATGGATTGGATCAACTGGAGCCTGATAATGAAAGGTCTGTTTTATCTAATGTTATTCTCGGTCGTTGTTTTGGTTGTTTATTTGGTTGTGTCTTTAATTCGCAAGCGATCAGAACCTTTAAAATATGCTGCAAGAGCACCGGACATTTCTATTGAAACACGGGAACAACGTTTAGTGGAGATGGTAAAAGAAAAAATGGCGATGGGCGAGTGGTCACAAGCCGCCAAACTTCGATGGCGCTTGTTTTTAGAAAGAAAAAAACTTAATAGTGAAGTTACGCCTCTTGAGTTTGAAAAAGATCAGAAGACGTCATTGCCACAAGCCATCGATCAATATCGAAATATGTTCACCCCGTCGAAGGGTGATGAAAGCTGGTACCTTGAATACAACCGGAAGCTGCGCGAGCTAGAAGGTGATTCGTGAAGCAGTATCGAGTTCTGATCGTTATACTTTGCATACTAGGAACTTTTGCCTACATTGGTATGACTCAATACAACCTTGACAGACAAAGAAGGGATAGCGTTTCGGCTTACTCTGACTCTGGAAAAGGCATGAGCCTTTTTGCCGAATTGCTCGATCAACTTCCCTACGGCGAGTTGAATGTATACCGAAGACCGTTGTTTTATTATGAAGATCTTGGCAAGGCTGATGCACTATCTATTCTTTCTCCACGAACACCTTTGTCGAAGAAAGAAGTGGAAACGGTTTATCAATTTTTACAAAATGGTGGAAAGTTAATTCTTTCGGCCCATAACGAAGAAGCCGCCGCAAAATTGGCACCTTTGCTGAAAAAAATTACCACTCGCTCTTACACCGCTGTCACCGACGATGCCAGTTTCGAAAATTACAAGGTCCATAATTTAATTAGCGACATCGACGATGAACTTTTCGAAGAAGGTGAGACTTATTCATTTTATTCAAAGATCTACTTTTCTCATCGACCCACTTGTAGCGATCGCAAAGAGGTCTCCTGTTATTATTATAGTCAAGAGGTCGGGCGAGGCTTAGTGTTTTACTTCCTGGGTCTGCCGCCGCACTCCAATGGATTAATCCAACAGGAATTCAACCGGTTTTTCTCTTATCGACTGGCACGTCTGGCGCCGCGGGTCGTAATCGACGAGTACCATCACTTATTCCCGACCAAGAGTCTTGGTGATTTGGCCACAGACTGGAGGTACAGTTTACCTCTTTACGGACTGGTGATTGGAGCTATTTTATTTTTTGTCTTTTCACGTAATCCCTATGATGACAGGCGACATTCAAAAGTTAAAACACGGAGTCTGCATGATGTCGGAGAGCGATTGCTGATACAGCATCTTGGTCATAGCAATGTTCTACGTGGGGCGAGAGAAAAATATAAGAGATACCTAGAAAAGAGATTTCCTCTGCAGACTGATGAAATTGACTATGTATTTAGAAAACATTATCCACAGGTGCAAACCGAAGACACACGAATACAGGTTCACACCCGCGACTTTGTAAAATTACACCAGGAATTGATTCGTAATAAAAAAGGAGAAAAGCGCAATGTCATACGCCAACCAGATCGCCACCCAGATCTTTGAAGCCATTGATGGACCCCTACTTGTTGGGCAAAGAGATCTGATTCGACATTTTATTATCTGTTATTTCTCTGGTGGTCATTTGCTGATTGAAGGCCCTCCCGGGACAGGCAAGACAATGGCTGCCAAGTTGTTTGCACAAATTTCGGGTAAGCAATTTAAGCGAATTCAATTCACCAGTGATATGCTGCCTTCCGATATCATTGGAGCTCACATTTACTCTCCTGCGACTCAGGAGTTTGCCTTCATTCAAGGTCCATTGTTCTCTGAATTTATTCTTGCCGATGAAATCAACCGAACACCACCGAGAACGCAATCGGCTCTGCTCGAGTCGATGGAGGAGCGTCAAGTGACGGCCGAAGGTAAGGTTTTTAAGTTGAGTCAAGATTTCTTCGTTATAGCCACTCAAAACCCACGCGATTTCGAAGGAACTTTTCCATTGCCTGAGGCGCAATTGGATCGTTTCTTGATGCAGATTAAAGTGTACCCCGTAAATATCGAAAAAGAACAAATGATACTTAAACAGTTTCTAGATAAGAAGTTGCCAGTTGACCTAAGTCAATTGCCAGCGATGGATGTCGATTTGAATAAAGTGGTGGCTGAAGCGGAACAGGTGCGAATGGATGACAGCTTACTTGCCTATATCTCGCAAATTGTTGCGCAAACCCGACAGCACCCTCTTTTACAATGGGGAGCCAGCACTCGCGCCTGCATCGCACTTATGAAAACCGCAAGAATCTGGGCTTTGCTGGAAGATCGTGATTTTGTGATTCCTGACGATATTAAAAGTTTAGCCAAGCCGGTATTGCGTCACCGTATTGAATTGAACCCAGAGGCCCAGGTATCAGAAGCGACCGCCGATACAGTCATCGATGAGATTTTAACGAAGGTCCCATTCCCCTCATGAAAATGAAATCCAGTTTAAGTGATTCATTTTTTGCTGCCTATGGTCTTTGGCATGTGATCGGAGCCTTGGCTTTTTTTAACAAGGCTTTCGTTCTCGTTTATTTTGTAGGACTTGTTTTTTTCGGAATTTTCGTGTTTCTCGATCGACGCAGTCTACTCAATTCAAAAAGTTTCAGTGCCACTATTGATTCCAAGAAAGCCTTTGAGATTGGCGAAGCCGTACACATGGAACTGAATTTCGAATTCACAAAAAAGGTGCAAGAGAAGCCAAAGAAAATATTTTGGTTGTTACCTAAGACCGGGTCTATAGATTTTGAACAGCAGTCTCTCTCCCTGTTGGCAAAATCGAAAACAAAAAACTTGGGTTACAGCATCGAAGCCAAGGGGACGGCTAGTAAAATTGGTCACAGCCAATGGGATCACGTGGTTATTCAATCGGTGTCTCGTCTTGGTATCTGGTCGAACGTTTTTGAATGCCGGTTTCCTGCGGTTGAATTTCGAGTGCATCCGCCAGAAGGAAAGCTTAAAGATGCTGAGTTTTCAGAAAAAGTTTCGAAACAGCAAATTTTTTCTTCTGGAATGCGTAAGCTTTTAAAAAGCCGAGCCGCCGATCAATTTCATTCAATCAGAAAGTATCAGTATCCTGACCCTCAACGGTTTATTGATGCTAAAAAATCGGCAAAATACAACCAATTGATGACTCGCACCTACGAAGAGTATCGGTCTCATCATTTGATTTTAGCGCTCGACACCAGTCGTAATTTGCTGGGTGAGCTTGAGGGCTCAGAAAAGATAGATTACTACATTTCAGCCTGTTTAAAGCTAATGGAAAGTGCTCTGGGAATGGGGGATCGAGTCAGTTTGATTTCGTTTTCCGACCAAATTCATTACTTGTTAAAAGGAGCGCGCAGCTCGGCCAGTTTTCAAAAACTTTATCGTGGGAGCGCGGAATTTCAACCTCAGAACAGAGAACCTGACTACAGTCTTCTTCCTCGAGCCATCAGTCAGGTGACTTCACAGAGATCCATCGTTTTTATTTTAACGGACCCCTCAATGCCAGGCATCTACAAGGAAATTTCAAAGAATATTTTTCCGATTTGCCAAAAGCATTTTGCCGTGGTGATTGGTCTTAGTGAAGCATCCCGAGTGGTGAGTCGTTTCGTTATGGATATCAATTCCGACATCGCTCAGAGAGAGCAGATGGGTCGTTTGCTTTACAATATGCATGTTGAAGAAGAATTGGAACTGCTAACGGCACGGGTGAATCATTGGGGTGGAGGTATTGTCCGGTCTGAGCCAGACAATTGGATCTCAATGACTAAAAAGGCCTATGGAAGCCTTCGTTCGTCATTAACGTCTTGACCCTTCCGGTTTAAACGTCCAATACCAAAAAGCTGCTGCAGCGATAAGACCAACCCCGATTTTGCCTTTGGCATCAAAAAAGTTCCAGGGGCTAACCCCGACTTCAATGATGGCGGCGATACAAAGCCATAAGGTCACCCCATAGAGTATGTGAAGGGCATCTTTGGCATTCTCTTTCATGCGATGGCCAATGTTGTCGTAGGGAAATTGATAAAACGTGCGTCCGAAAACAAAACTTCCGAAAACAGCAGCGACAATCAAAGTCAGTTCCAGAGGACCATGACCAACAATGAAATTAAGCAGGGCCTTTTCAAAGCCGTAGATCTGACAGAAGGCGACAATCGACCCCAGCATAAGACCATTGAACGCCAAAATGTAAATTCCGCCGATACCTGCGACAGCACCAAGAGAGAAAGCTGTTAACGAAACCATGATATTGTTCAGTGCAATTTGAAATCCATAGGACAAAGGATTGAGGCGAATTCTTTCGAACCAGGCCTCTTGATCCATAATGTTTTCAATCATTTGTTGGCTTATAAACAAACTGCTGTAATCGGGAACAGCCAATGTCATGGCGTAGCCAACAATAATTGAAATAAGAAAAAGTGCTGAAGTAAAAATAAATAAGCTAAAGTTTTGCCGCCAGACCCTTCGATACTTGGTGGCCAAAGAGTCATCCTTATCCTCTTGATTGTGAGAGGCTAAAAGAATATTGTGTGCTGAAAATGACAACACGTCTTCAGAACTGGTCAGCAAGGGATCGTCGGCGGGCACAGAAGCTTTCAGCTTTTGGACTTCAGAGTTAAGGAGTTCTACCATTTCAACGAATTCAAAGATATTTTCAATCGAGGTATTTTGATTACGCAAAAGGTCCACCCGATTTTGATGGACCTTTTTTTGTAAATCGTAAATTTCAACTCGACTTAATTTCGACACTTTTCAGACTAGTTCTTCTCTTGTTGCAATACCTGTGTTTTGAAAATCATATCATGAAAAGCTTTTTTGTCATCCCGAAATGCTGCAACAATATAGCCGATAAGAAGTGGCAGTGCAGAAATCAGTTTTCCAAAAACTTCTCTCATAAAGGCCTCGCCGTAGGTTAAGTTTTTACCAGTTTCACTGTTGATAACTCGAAGATTTAGGACCATTTTTCCAGGAGTGGCGCCTTTTGTGCTATAAAAGTGTCCGTAGTAGAAATAAACCACGACCAGGTTAAGGATGCGAGTGATGGCTTCCACCAAAAGGGCCGCATCGGGAGCGACGAAGGCGACCAATATGCCAAGAATCATTGCTACGGGAACCGTGACCACAGCGACAATTATTCCATCCAAAAAAACTGCTAAAAAGCGTCTCCAAAATCCTCCGGGGACCAGACGGTCGGCCGATTGAACACTAATTTTCTCTGAAGCTGATGCTATTTCCATTTTGTTTATCCTTTCTCTTCAAGTCTTTTTTTAAGATCTAATTGGTAACAATGTTCTGCAAAAAACAGGAGGGCCGAGCGGCCATCAAGCCGTTTGTGGTTGTCGTTTTCAAAGTACTCTCGGACCTGTTGTTCTAAAGAGAGCATATAAGGGTCCTTCATATCGAATTCACTGATGCCTCTCAGAAAGCGTTGGCTGGCGTAAAGTAAAAAATCGTCCATAAATTTAGAATCGATGACGGGCTTTGGTTGAACCAGTTCAAAGATATAATTGTAATCCGCTTGTTTGATGTAAATAAAGTTAGAGCCGGCCTCTTGTGTCTGTGAGTAAGCGACGAAGGTTCCGGCCATAAGGTCACCAACACGTTGCTTACGGTCGGTCATTGCGATGCAAATGACAGCTGGAAAAACTAAGGTGTCGACATAGCGAAAAAGCTCGCGAATAACCATCTTTGACTTTGTGCGCGGTGAACCATCAACTGTTACAACTGAAAGTCCAAACAGCTTTTTCCCAGGCGTTCGCCCTTTCTTATACTCAAAATAGATAAAATATATATGGTAAACCGAGAGAAGCCCGACAACCAACAGAGCAATTGCCGTTATCATGAGAATTTGTCCAATTAAGCTTTCTTTAATTCCAGACAATGCTGCAAGTACAAAAACGCCGACCGCAATCGCAGCAATAACAAGGACATAAAAAAGAGCTCCAAGGATTCCATAATCCACGCAGCTGGCTAAAAATCTTTTAACAAGGGGAGCGGGCTTCAAGTTGGCTTGAAAGCCGTGATAAATTTCTCCCTGATTCTCTGGTGTCTGGTGCAAGGCTGTACTCATTGTTAAATTTGTCCTTATATAAACGTTAATTTGTTTTCGGTAAATAACTGAGATGTCTAAAGTGGCAAATGAAGTCACTGTCGGGTCATGCAGCGAAACAAGGAGCCGTACTGCTTTTGGTTGATTCAGGACGATTGTCTTGTTATTTTTTAGGCATGGCTAAGCTTTTGATAGGTACAGGTGTATTGCTGATTGGTCTGGGTTTTTTATGGCAGATGGGGTTATTTAAAATTGTCCCCTTAGGAAGGCTCCCAGGGGACATACGAATTGAAGGCAAAAATTCCACCTTCTATTTCCCGATCACTACATGTTTGGTACTAAGTTTAATTGGATCGGGAATTTTTCAAATACTAAAACGATTATTTTAAGTTAGAGTCAATTTTAATGCTGGCTTCTGATTTCTTCAGCTCACCAAGAACGGCTCCATCGTCACCATCGACAATACGGTAATCTCCAGGTTCAAGGTTGTTAACATCAAAAACCACACTTTTATATTCCACGATTCGTGGACAGGCCGCATCTTTTGGGTAGGTGGCAACATTGTAGAGGGTTAGATCATTTCCCTCAACTTCTTTAAAGCTGTTAAGAGGTGTGTAGCACCCATTCGGAAGCCGCGTGGTGGCTCGCAAAGTGCGATCCGCTTCACCAGCTTTTAATTCTACGACTGGGACAACGTCATAGCTTTCTGGCCTCTGAGTATTTCCCTGCCAAGAGTTGGCAGCAGCCGGAACGGTTAATAATAACGAAATCAGAATACTATGTGCTTTAAATAAAATTTTATACCTCCTAAAAATTGTTTGTTTTTTAAATTACCTGTATTTTTACGAAAAAATTTCATTAAGTATATTTTAAATGTCTGTGCGTTATGGTTAGTTTTTGTCTAATTGAAAACTTCCGTTAAGGAGGTGTCTTACTCAAGGCGTCACCCTTCGCAGCCAGTCTCTGTGGTATAGATACGGAATCAATCGAAAAGGAGAGTTATGAAAACGGTGGTTGGGATAGTTGGCAGTTTAAGAAAAGCCTCAATTAATAGAGTTCTGTTTGAAGAGTATAAAAACCTATCGGCCGATCAATTTACTCTGATCGAAGGTGAAATCGCCGATATCCCACCTTACAATCAGGATATTGATGGTCAACCGCAGGCGGTCACTCAATTGTGTGAACAAATAGCCAAGGCCGACGGCGTTTTAATTTTTAGTCCTGAGTATAATTATTCCATGCCAGGAGTTTTAAAAAATGCACTGGATTGGGTTTCCCTCGATGACCAAAAACCATTAAGCGACAAACCGGGTGCCATTCTGGGTGCCAGTCCCGGGGGTATTGGCACCGCTCGCATGCAGTATCATTTGCGACAAGTGAGTGTGAGTTTAAATATAAGAATGCTCAATAAACCTGAAGTGATGGTTAGCAATGCAGGCGACAAAATTAAAGACGGAAAATTAGTCGACGATAGCACTAAAGAATTTTTAAAAAAGCATGTAAAAGCTTTTTCTGACTATATAACTTCAAAATGATTATTGCGAAGAACTCTTTCAGCCGCTTGTAATTTGTCTGCCTTCACTAGAATATAGTCGGTATCGTAGGTCGATAAGGCAAAAAGACTGATCTTATTTTCCGCCAAGGGGTTGGCAATACTGGCTAGCACACCCGTTAACGAAAAGTCCAAAACTCCTTCGACCTTCAAGCAGGCCCAATTCGCCTCCACTTTGTGGGGGTGTGGAATCTCTCCGACATGCTGGCTATCGACCAGAATCGAAAGCTCGTCGGGCGTGCGGCTGACGGAGAACAGTTTCTGCTGAAAAACCCAAGGGGGAATCGTCGAATCGGGATTCATGCGAATCAGTTGGAACTCACCCGTCAATGTCTTCAGTACAATTTTTTCCATAATGACCTCGTTCAAAAATGTCTTCTGTAGGCTAGGAGGTGGGCCAGGGCGTTTTGTCTTGCACCCGACAGGCAATAAGCCACTTTAATGGAGTCTTGCTCCATTGGGTACGGCGAAATCCGGAGAAAATAAAACCACGTTTTGCTGGCTGTCAGAGAAACCAAGAACAAGCACTTCGGATTGCATGGGACCAATCTGGCGCTTCGGAAAATTGACCACGGCCGCCACTTTTTTTCCAACCAGTTCCTCGCAAGTGTAATGCTCTGTGATTTGGGCGCTGGATTTTTTTATACCAATGGTATCCCCGAAATCGATCTGCAGAATGTAGGCTGGCTTTCGCGCCTCTTTAAAGATTTCAGCCGCTTGGATTTCTCCGATGCGGATATCCACTTTTAAAAAATCATCGAACCCAATTTCAGGCTCAGCCGGAGATTCAGGATTGTGATACTTATGCATCAATTGTCTCCATCTTGGTTTTCCATCTCCGATAGGACCCAGGCAATTGTTTCGTCATCGAGATCCGCCTCTTTCAAGAGATTTTTGGCCTGGGAAAAATTATCGGAATCGACCGCTTCGTAGAAATCTTCAAGCAGACCTCGTTCAGCGAGTGATTCTAGAACCATGCTGCCATCCAAAGGACTCTCAATCATTGACTCTCCTAATAGCGAATCAGGTGGTTTACCAGGCCTAGTTTATAAATTTCGTCTTGTAGGGTAAAGGCAAAAGATTAAAAATCTGCCAATAAATCACTACGACCTCATATTTACAAACTGCATAGGGACGTCAAGAGCCGCACTTTTTACGATTCCCATACATTCTTGAAGAGAATCGATTTTCTTTGAAGTGACTCGAACTTTGTCATCCTGGATTGCGGCTTGGACTTTCAGTTTTGAATCCTTTATCAGCTTAACAACTTTTTTTGCAGTTTCCTTATCGATACCTTGGACGATTGAGACGGGTTGGCGCCACATATTGCCGGAAGCTTTTTCAGCCTTTTCGAACTTCAGGGCTTTCATATCGATACCGCGGTGGTGGACTTTACCTTGTAAAATATCCTTGATGGCATTGAGTTTATAATCATCATTGGCAATGATTGTGATCGACTTGCGATCCCACTGGATTTCGCTATTGCTACCCTTAAAATCAAAACGAGTCTCAATCTGTTTGCGCGCTTGATTAACGGCATTGTCTATTTCTTGGATATTTACTTCCGATACTATGTCAAATGAAGGCATACTGTTTTTTTACTCTTTTCCATTACAAAGTCAACGAATCGATCATTGGTCCACTTGGGACTTCAGCCAAAACTTTAAGGGTTTGGCTGTCTTCTGATCTTCGCCAACGTCCTTCCATTCGAGAAAGGCTGTCATATCATTGCTTTTTTCATAACCCATCCGACTCCAGAATTGATGCAGAGGACGGTAATTCTTAGGGCGCAGTGGGTGGTCTTCGGGGCGCTCGACAGCGCAAAATGTTGTCCATTGTAAGTTTGTGCAAATCTCTATCGCCTGACGCTCTCGTTCCTTAAAAAAGTAGTGACCAATCTTGTGTCCGCGATACTGGCTTTTAATGATGGACTCACCAAAATAAACCACTCGATCCAGGTTAAAACCTTTCTCTTCAAAAGGCATGCGAATCTCTTTGACCTCGTCGTCCATTCGTATACAAGTGCTGGCGCCAATTACATTTTCGGAATCTTTGGCTAGTATGACCCGACAACTGGGGGTCTTTAGGTAAG
>CAXRIX010000008.1:0-9462 GCA_964230555.1 Bdellovibrionales bacterium | reverse complement strand
CACTTGATCAGAGAATTCAGCCAACTTGGGGGCCATTTCTTTTTCGACCGCCTGAATTTTGTCATTGCTAAGGTTCGAGTTCCAAATCGAAAACAGGATCATCACTCTTTCAAGATCCAAGTTGATCTTCTCCATCGGAACCATGGTGTTTTCAAAGGTTGCCGCATCTTTATTGTCAGCGATTTTTTGATAGCCCTCTAAGGCCATTTTCATGGAATGTTCTATCGCCGGTTTAAAATGTTCGACTTCAATATCTTTAAATGGGGGCAGACCTTGGTAGTCGCCACTCCACGGCTTGTAAACGGGGTTTTCGGTGATTGGTTTTTTTGAAGCCGCCATCAATGGACCTCCTAGGGACAGAACCAATAAAATAATTGATAATTTTGACATATAGCATCCTCACGCAAAAATATTAGGGTCTTTGTAATCAGAAAAAACTAACGTCCACCCCGCGGGAAGTCCAGCCAGAAACCATCACATAGCGCAATGTACGAGGGATTTAAGAGCTTTAAAAGCCTTCAGAGTCTGACAATGATGATAGAAAAGGCAGGGCTTTGCGACACTCTACTGTCGACTGGTGAAGGCGCGAACGTCCTCTAGGGTCTCTGGACCCCACATAATTAGGGAATTTGAACGCATCACCTGCTGCGAGAGTCGACGCAGCCCTTGTCTCCCCTCGTTCTGAAAATACATGACGGCACGAGGATTGCGAGTATGACCGGGATTGAACGGATCTTCGTGATCGGATTGTGCCGGAATGCCGATATTGGTTAATCCAAAGGCGTGCCCACACTCGTGAACTAGCGAGCTTTGCTCAATAAAACGCGCCAAGCCAGGGGCTCTTTGAAAACCGGAGCGAGAACCTCGAATCACATCTTTAAAAATGGCGATTGTATTGCGGCCACGAACACTCACGCCCGAGCTTCGAGACATCACTTCGCCCTGCTCGTTCACAAAACGACCGTTGAGAAAAAGAATATCTAAATGCACTTCCTCGCTGTTGGCAAATCCTGAGCTGGGTCTGGCGTCTAAAATGTCTTGGGTCGACCATTGCCGCCGGCCATTATCCGGTAGTCTTGTCATTTGCTCGATCGTTTTCGGCACCACCACATCTTCAATCGCCGGAGAAAACTGCAAAAGAGCTAAGATATTTTCTTCAAGAATATCCCAGGCCGGACGCCCACGAAACACATCACCAACAAACGGGCGAGCGTCGGGCATGTACGAAACTTTGACGACAAAACGTTTTGTCGATTTGAATAGCCGAGAAGAGTTGGCGGCGTGACTTTGACTATCAAGGGTTTGTTGTGGCTGACAGTTGCCTAAAACAAAAACTAAAAACAAAAAAAGAAAAGACTTCAATACCGAAAGATGCTGTTGGCTGAATTTGGTCACTCTTTTGTCCACTTGGTACAATCCATTCTTTACACCGCGTGCGCGGTTTAAAAGGCATTTGTTCACTCACCGGTTGTAAACTTTCGCTATCATGGACAGTGAACAAGACCAAAGAGTTTAAAGTGAAGTAAATTTTTTTCATCGACTTCAGGGATTCAACTTTTGACGTATTTCGAGATGTTAAACATCAACAACCACACGCTAATTACCTAAATTCACTAGTATTTTGGTTGCTCAGGCGATTTGAAAGGAATTCAAATGACTAGTTATTGGGAGCGCCGTCATTGATCCAATCGCGGAGGGCATTCAGTTGATTGGTGTTGAGTGGGGCACTGTCATCGGGCATGCCACCATCCAAACAAGTCAGATAAAGACGACTAGAATTGGCATTGCCTCGGTTCACACCACCTGTTGCAATCGTCGAACTGTAACTGCTGTAATCTTCGCGCGGTCGAATCCCAGAGGGGGAATGGCACTTTAAACATTTCGGACGTAGAATATAGCGGTTGATGGAACTGAATGTGGGCTCAACTGTTGGCTCCTCCACCGGGCCACCACCCGAATCATCGTCATCGGTAGACCCAGAGCGCCTTAAATCATCGGCCCAACTCTCAACAGCATTGGCAATGTAGTCTTTAAACAAGGCTGGAACAGTTTCGTGTCCGCCAGCGACCACGACCGCCAAACGTGAGTCAATAGGACTTCCTAAATTCACTAAATTTTGATTGATTAAAAGGTCATGCGCGGTTTGCACGTCATCGACTGCAAATTGAGGCTGAGCTTGGCTGCGGTGGCAACTGGAACAATTGGTGGTCAGCATTTGATGGAGGTTGTCTTCATAGGCCACCAAAGACTCAAAAGAGCTGGTGTTAAAACCCGCGTTCGACGACGAATCAGCGCTCGACGATTCCGTAGAACCGCAGTTCTGATAGAACACCAAGGTTATGGATAACAATGCTAAAATAGAAAAGTATTTTAAAAAATTCCCCAAGACAATGACCTCGCCAACAGTATAACAAATCTTTTGCCACTCAGCCGCAAAGCTCCAATCTCAGAGGAATTTTCCGCCTTCAGCGCTTCGTATTGAGACACAATTAGGGAACAGTTTGGCAGTCGGCATCTTCAAGGGTGACATCATCACTTTGGTTGCCAACACAACAAAACACATCACCTGTTTCCGGCTCGGAATCGTCACCGGCATTGTCGGCTGTATCGAACCAAATTGCCGCCGTGGTGGCCGACTGTGGGATCACTGTCACCGGCTCATCGGTTTCAACATCCAGCCAAGGCCCCACATTGGCCGCAGTACAACCACCCGCATCGCAGGCTGCTGGATTGCCGTTGATGGCGTAGATCTGACTGCCGGTGAACCCATCGCAGGTGTCAGCGGTCCAAACCAAATAGGCCACGTCACCATTACTTCCCGCCTCACATCCGCTCACACTGGAAGAGCAAGCCAAAGAGATATCAGGGATCTCCACTCCCACTTCCGAGGGCGCATCACTGTTGCCATCATCCGACCCCAAACAACCGGTCAGAGCCAATGTGAAAAGTGAAAAGAAAAGAAATAAAGAGATTGATTTCATACCGGTCTCCTAGAAATTGATTGCCAACCCTTTCTGTATCGGCCTGTGGTTTCGAAAGTTGAGAGTCCGTCACATATTGGTCCGATCTATAGTGAACACTTTTTGGAGACGTTTTTATTTATATAGGGAAAAAAATGGTGGTCTCTACTGGGCTCGAACCAGTGACCTCCTCCATGTCAAGGAGACGCGCTACCAACTGCGCCAAGAGACCATTTTCGATGTGGAGTTCGTTATCGCGATTTGAGGTTAAAGAGTCAAGCTTTTCAAGGTGTTAGGCTCAGATTCCGTCAAGCCATCCCCGACCATGGCCTATTTTAGGGCATTTCACTTACCAGGACACTTGTCCTGCGGGATGATGGGGTCTGAATCTCGTGGGGGGATGTATGATTTTGACTCTTTTATTGGCACTGACTGCCAGCCTAACCTTCGTTTCGGCCGAAACACCAATGCCGGAATTTCAAATTGTTTCAAAAAACCAACTGCGGCCACTCAGTCTGGATGGGGATCTGATTATCCATGAAACCGCTAACGACTATATTTTAAAGTCGCCGCTGACCAACTTTGCCAGCTACGACTATTACTATTTACAACTTCCAAGCAACCCTAAGGATCATCAATGGTTTTTAGAAAACACCCGAGTGATTACCGAAAAACCGGGGGAATTTTTGATTGTTGAGATTGGTAATGAAAAGCAACTTTTAGAAGTCGCAAGTCAAGCCCACCACAAAGGGAACTTCTGTGGGATGTTGCAAAAACTCTCTGCGCAACCGATCGTGCGCGAAAAGCAAAGCGCTAGCCAAGAGGTCGGTCCTTACCGCCGAGCCATTGCTGAAGCCACCAACGAAGTGAATATCGACAATATTATTTCCACCATGGAAACTATGGTGTCTTGGGGCACGCGCTTTGAAAGCAACAGTGAAGGTGTGAAAACCGGTGAAAAACTGAAGGCTCTGTATGAAGAGATGGTTCCTGCCGATCGTGACGACGTGGAAATTGAATTGGTCGACCATCGCGGTTCAGAGCAAAAGTCCCTAGTCGTTCGAATCAAAGGTCATACAGAACCAGAGAAAGTGGTGATTCTCGGCAGTCACATTGACTCAATCAACCAATCCGACAAAGCCAACGCTCCAGGCGCTGACGACAATGCCAGTGGAACCGCCACCAACATGGAAGTGTTCCGTGTCTTAATGGCCAATAGCTACAAGCCGTCTCGGACTCTAGAAATCCATGGCTACGCCGCCGAAGAGATCGGCCTGGTCGGCTCCAAAGAAATGGCTGAAGATTACAAACAACGCAATGTGAATGTGATTTCCATGGTTCAATTCGACATGAACGCCTTTGCTAAAAACAATGCGAAAATAACTTTTGTCACCAACGGCACTGACTCCAGTCTGACTTCACAAATGAAAAGCTTGGCGGGAATGTACAACGACATTCCCAACGCCACCGGCTTTCTATTGTTTGGTTCCAGCGATCACGCCGCTTGGGCGGGTCAGGGTTTCCCGGTGGCTTTTCCGACCGAAGATCCTTTTGGTTTCAATCGAAAGATTCACACCAAAGACGACACCATGGCCAACATCAACAGTCCTAAACAAATTGAAGAGTTTGGAAAACTGGGTGTCGCTTACTTCATGGACTTTGGAAAATAGAGGCTTATCGCCCTAGATACTGTTGCTCAATAATATCCATGGACCTGCGATAGACTTGTAAATACTCCCTTACCTGTCGAGAATCGACACCCTCGAGCCAATCGGGCATCGGTGGGCGCTGATAAGCCGGTCGGTTCAGGTAGGAGGCGATTCCTAAGAGTTCTTGATACTGTCGGTTCGCCCGCGCATAGACAAATTCCGGATTCACATCCGAGCGACCAATCACCCGGGGATCGTAGAGATTCATATTCCTTTGCGTCTGTGGATCAAATGTTTCAGTAAAACCTCGGCTACCAACCCGAGTATCAAAATATCCGGACTCAAGAGCGCGATCGAACACAGGATCGCGGGTTGGGATTGCGCGAGCGCCTCCGCCTGCTGGCGTCACATTACGATGAGCAAAAACACGAGCAGCAAGAGCGTGAATACGATCCGGATTCGCACCTTCGGCCACGGCGCGATCCAACTCACCTGTTAAAACTTCGGTGGCACGTTCATAAAGGCGACTGGCGTCTTGAACATTACCGGCGCGCATCGCCAAGTTGGCTTGATCGTTGATAGCATCCCAAACTTGGTCGGTTTGGGCCGGAGACAATGGACCGCGATTGTAACCACTGCGACCAAGAACTCTCTCAATAGTTTGATCAGGAACACCAGCACCTTGCATTAAATTGCGAGCGTCATCATAGGCAGGGCGAGCCGCCGTTTCAGCAACCCCTTGCCCGGTAATACTTCTACGCATCAGTTGTTCAATTTCAGCTCTCTCAAATCCGGCTTCCGATAAAATTCGACTTTTTGCTAACAAATCGGCCCGCGAATAAGGCGGTGTTCCCACCTCGTGGGCGCGGATCACGGCGGCCTGCTGTTGTGCTGTTAAGTCTCGTCCTAACACATCACGAGCCGCAGCCACCCGCCCCGGATTATCAAGGGCTTGGTTTCTGGCCTGCATCGCAGATCTTTCAACCGGAGTCATTGCCATCCGGGGATTGGCAAGCGCTGTTCCCGTTGATCGTCGTCCCATGGCGGCCACCTTCTGGACCGCACGCCGGGCCAAAGCTGTGGTTCCTGAAGCCAAACCACCAACGCCAAAAATGGCCATGGTGGCAGCCTCAGCTCGCATCGCGACAGCTTCCTCAGACGTTAAAACTCCGGCATTTTCTGCGGCTGTTGCTCGCGCGTAGTCCGACATACCATCGACAATCGGCCAAAAAGGTAAAAGCTCTCCAGCAAAGTTTGCAATCCGATTCATACAACGTCCCTCAGCACTGGCCGTTGAGAAACAATCGCCAAAAAAACCGGTCTGGCGCCCACACTCACGCATTTGGTTCTGCGATTCCTCATCCAAGGTTTGCAAATAGGACTGCAGTTGGGCGTCCATGGCGTACAGTTGGTGACGATTGGAGTCTTGGTAGCCGCGAACCTCTTCAAGAAGTTGATTGACTCCGTGTTGGACGTTGTTGAAAGCACTGGCTAAATGAGATTGCAGTTGTTGGTCAGAAAGGCCTCGGCGCCACTTGGCCTCATCACTGATAATGGGCATGATCGGCGAATGATGCATTTGACTGAAACGCTGAAGCTCATCGCTGGACAAAGCCGACGATGATCGCGACCCATTGGTGTACTCGGCTATGATTCGATCGCGATCAGCCATCCAAGCATTTCTTTCGCCCACACACATGGTGGGATCCGGTAGTTGAACTTCGACATTACGAATATGCTCTTCAAATTCAACCACATTGTTCGGCCCCATAAAACATTGATTGGTAAATCCATCGTTGGACTGACTGCGTTCATTGGCCCAGGCGGTGGCCGCCTCTTCATAAAGTTTTTCGGTAAGATCTCGGTACTCTTTTAAGCGATCGATATGGCCTTGGTTGATGCTATTGCAATCTGCACCCGCCACCGGGGCGCCCGACAGACATTGATAAGAGGTCGTAAAAGCCTCGGCACTGGCTTCAATATTGCCGACCACAAAGTCCTGAAAACCTTGTTCGGCCTGCATACACTGCTCGACAGCGGCATTGGCTCTTTGATTTCTATTTTCATGAAATTGATTGCGACGCTGTTGATTGGTGATTTCAGCAAAAGTATTTAATGAAAAGAAAACAATAAGAATCAGCGTTGGAACTCTCATATATCTCTTTCGGAAGTTGTTAATCAAACAAGAACAGACCTTGGTCGTAAGTTTACCAAAATTCCACATACCTTAGAAATTCCATATGTTATTTTCTCAATATGAGAATAGGTATACTGACTGGGGGTGGTGACGCTCCCGGATTGAATGGAATTATTGAATCAGCCTCGCGCACTCTTTTTAATCTTGGCCACGAAGTTATTGGTATCCAGGATGGTTTTGAAGGTATCTATTCTGAAAATTATGTCACACTGACGATGGAGGCGGTGCGCGGACAACACGCCTTTGCCGGGACTCTTATTGGAACTTCCAATCGCTCCGGCACCGATGGTCGCGAAGAAGAATTTAAAAAAGCCTATGACAAAATGAAATTGGATGGTTTGATAGTCGCCGGCGGCGATGGCACGTTTCGCTGCCTGCAAGACATCGAGGGCATCAACGTGATCGGCGTGCCTAAAACCATTGATAATGATCTTCCTGGGACCGATGCCACCTTTGGCTATGACACCGCCTGCTCGGTGGTGGCCGAGGCCATCGATGACTTAAGAACAACAGCGATTGCCCACAAGCGAATCATCGTTATTGAAACCATGGGGCGCACGGCCGGCTGGATTGCCCTGGGCGGTGGCATGGCGTCGATGGCCGATGCCATCTTGATTCCGGAAAGACCAATCAATTTGAAGTCGTTTGCAAAGTTTCTAAAAGAAAAGCATAAGAATCAGCGCGGAATTATTGTCGTTGTCAGTGAAGGGGCCACTTTAGAAAAAGAAGTGCAACGAGAGCTTGATAAGAGCGGCGCTTCGGTGATGGTCGCAGACTATGGGATTGGCGAACGGCTGTCAAAATGGGTGGAAGAGGAAATTCAATGGGAAGCCCGTCACGTTGTCCTAGGGCACTTGCAACGCTCTCACCCCCCGTCCACCACCGATCGTTTTTTAACCACAGCTATGGGCATTGTCGCGGCTCGTTTAGCCCATAAAGGCAACTGGGGGAAGGCGGCTGTCTTTAAAAATGGTCAGGTCAATCCGGTCCCTATCGAAAACATCATGGGAAAGGCTCGCAATGTCGACCCTGAGCATCGTTGGGTCAAAATGGCCCAAGCCTTGGGCATCTACATTTGAAAATGGACCATTCAGTCGTAGGTCTAATAGACGAGCTCTGAACCCTGAGATATCATTGAGCCAATTCAACGATTTAAAGACAGACATTGTTGTGACCGGTTAACAGCCTCGCAATCGAAACAAAGGAGAGCCCACCGTGACTAAGACCCTTTTTTCATTAACGTTCTTGCTGCTGATTCTATCAGCTTGCTCGGGAAAACAAAAACGCATCTGCAATCAGAACGTGGCCTATCAGCACGGTTATCAGGCGGCGCAAAAAGGCGATTCTGTCGATAACGCTTCCACCAACCAAGCCAATGTCTGCCAAGACTTTGAAGCCTACAATAGCAGTCTTTACAGGCAAGATTTCAAAGCCGGTTACTTCAAGGGAAAAAGGGATTATTGCTCTGAAATCAATTATAAAAAATGGGGCTCCGAGGATGGTCGACAAGGTAAGGAAGAGTTTCCCAACAATTACTCGGTGGCCATGAAAATCTGTTTGCAAGACCAAGACTATAAGGCATTGGCTAAGAAAACATACAAAGCCGCTTTCGATGAGGCCTTCTGCAATGAAGGTCGCATGCAAGAGCTAGGGCAAGCGCAGGCCAAAGAATTTTCTCCCCTAAAAACTCCCAATGTTAAAAAACGTTGTGGCAGCCAAGCCAGCGGAATGATAGCCGCCATGCGAACAGCCTACAAAGAACAAATGAAGACCAATTGCACCACCGGCTTTTGGCTCCTTAAAGGCGAAGAAGACGCCAAAGCAAAGAAAAGCAAAGCCACCGAGATCTCGAAGGTGCAAAAATGTCCGGCCACTGTGCGCGACAAACTGATGACCAATTACTCGAAAGCCTACAATGACCGGCGCGCCTTGATGCTTGAAGAAGAAAAACTGGCCCTTGAGAAAAAGCGCCAAGAAGAGCGCATGCAATTAGAAAGAGAGAAACAAAGACAACAATACGAACTTGAAAAAGAGCGCATTCAAGTGGTCAGAGATACGATTAATACAGGTATCAGTGGCGGCCGACCAAGCACTCGCCCGCATTATTTCTATCACAAAGGGCGCCGCCTCTCATCCACATGCGAAGTCAACCAAGGCGATCGCGAGGCCCATATCAGTGTGCGCAATGAAACCAACAGGCACTTCAGTTTAAGTGGCAACTGGCGTATTGATTATTACGACCGTAGTGGTCGTCGTATCAAAACCAATAGCGAACGAGAACTTCTTATTTTCTCTTCCCATGAACGCGAAGACTTTGAAGACAACTTCGCCCCTTACGATGCTTACCGCTGCGAAGCTCGTTTCAAAGGTTGATCGAAAAATAAAAAAGGCTTCCTCTCGGGAAGCCTTTTAAAGATTAAAATCACTTTTCTAAAAATGTCTTTTAGTCGACTTTTTCCTGACAGTCTAAGCGGTAAGTGATCCCTTCATAAGTGACCTCAGCTCCGGCCGAGAATGGCGCAACAACCACGCCTTGATCTATGACTTTCGGACCATTAAAAGTTTTTCCAGGCCACCAAGTCTGCTTAAAAACAACTTCACCTTCGGTGTTGATCTCAACAGATTGAATCCAGCGTAAGGTGATTTTATCAGCCAT
>CAXRIX010000007.1:0-45248 GCA_964230555.1 Bdellovibrionales bacterium | reverse complement strand
GTTAACCATTTAAAAGAGGACTGTGTGTTTGCCACCAACACCTCATCTTTAAGTGTCACCGAGATGGCCAAAGCCCATCCACAGCCACAAAACTTTTTAGGAATGCACTTTTTTAGTCCCGTTCATAAAATGCCATTGGTTGAAGTGATCCGTGGCCCTGAGACCAGTGATAAAGCAACCGCCACCGTTTACAATTTAGCGAAAAAGATGGGGAAAATTCCCGTGGTCGTTAAAGATGCTCCGGGTTTTCTAGTCAACCGACTACTGGTTCCTTATATGATGGAGGCCGCGTTTTATTTACAAGAAGGGGCATCCATAGAGAAAGTCGACAAAGTTTTTGTTAAGAAATTTGGCATGCCGATGGGCCCGTTTGAGCTGATGGATTCCGTGGGCTTGGATGTTTGTGTGAAGGTTTCAAAGATCTTTAAAGAATCTTTAGGTGACCGCATCGAGCTTCCGGATGTTCTTCTAAAATTAGAAAAGTCGGATCGTTTGGGTCAGAAGAATGGCAAAGGCTTTTACAAATACAATGAGAAAGGTCGTAAAACCGAAGTCGATGAGTCGATTTACAAAGAGCTTGGCTTGTCGTCGCCGACAGATCCATTGAGTGAAGAAGAAATCATCGGTCGCGCCATGTACAATATGGTTAACGAAGCGGCCCTTGTCCTACAGCAAGAGCAGGTGGTGGGATCGGCTTCTGATTTGGATTTGGCTATGATCATGGGAACCGGCTTTCCGCCATTTCGCGGCGGACTGTTGCGCTGGGCGGATACCGAGGGAACCGAAAAAATCGTTGATGACCTTGAGGTGTTTGCCAGCAAATACGGTTCTCGCTTTAAGCCGACAACGCCCCTTCGCAATATGGCGAAAACCCAGAGAACGTTTCATTAATGTCTGAAAATCTCTATTTTCGGCGCCAAGGACTGTTGTCCATGATTGGGGGAGTGTCAGTACTCGATGCTCCTCGCTTATCTGTTCGAGATGTCGACCAGGCTTGCGAGTTCGTTCGCTCTTACGGATATGATTGGGACAACAAGGAAGATCAGGCGCTGATTACCTCCTATGTCAGACAGGCTGTGGCGTTTTTGCAGGATCGCTTTGTCGAAGAGGGGGAAGCTCCCATTATCGACTTTTTTAACAACAATGAAATTCATGATGTTCGCCACCTTTTGGTGGCGGCTAGCAATCGGGATTCGGATTATCAAATACTACAGAAGTGGGCCTGTGCCACACTGAAGGTGATGCATATTATTTCGCACCTCAATAATGATCTTTCTAGTATTTTTGATGATGAGATTCGTGAGCAGATTTTAAGTCCGATTCAAAGTTTTGTCAGCGAAGACAGTATTCAAGGTGCCACTTTCCTGCAGAATGAACATGAAAAAATTCGGCTGAATAAATTTGAGTTTAAACCTAAAAAAAACCAAGCCAGTGGTATCATCAAGCTTTTAGCTAAACGTAAATTAGTAGCCCTGAATATTTTAGATAGAATCGGTGTTCGGTTTGTCACCAAAAACACTTTTGATATCTTTAAAGTGCTGCGGTTTTTAGTTAACAATTCATTGGTGAGTTACCCCCATTGTATTGTCAATGAGGCCGTTAATACGGTTTATCCGACCAATCTTTTTTTGGAAGTGATGGATACTTTGCGTGCCAAAAATTCGATGTTAAATGCTAAAGAGATCAGCGAGCTTCTCGATAAGAAATTGGTGGAACAGGGAGATCAGGCCGAGTTCCAAAATAAGGATAATGTCTTCACCGATCCTGATTATAAATTTATCAAGTTTATTTCTCGAAAGCTTATAAAAATCAATGTTGAACGCAACGGAAAGAAAGAGCAGGTTCGCTTCTTTTATCCCTTTGAGGTTCAGATTATGGGTTATCAAACATTTCTCAATAACATGCGTGGTCCTTTGTCCCATGAAGAGTACAAAAAGCGCCAAGAAAAGGCCGCTCGTTTGCGATTGTTTGGACTTGAAAGCTAGATTTACTGCAGGCGCCAGTTCTTGCCGAAATCGGGTGTGTAGAGCTGCATGTATTTATTGTTCCCCAAACGTAACGACAGAGTGATTTGATTGTGATTGCGTTGGTTGGGCTCAACATTCAAAATTTGAATGGGTCCTTTGGCAATCTTCGAAAGTTGCGGAACTGAGTCGAAGACTAGGTCCCAGCGGATAAAGTGACGAAACGACTCGCCATGATCAAAGCTGACTTTGTCGCCAACAAACAAGGTGCCATTTTTTGCAATTTTGATGGGAAAACCGTTTTTAAACTGGGGTAAGGGGTACCACTTTTTGCCATCAAAACTGCGATACACACCATGAGTAGCTGCTGCAAATCGTAGACCTTTGATGGTCGGGCTTTTTTCGATCTGATAGATTTCTGAGTTTTTTAAACGCACCGATTGCGCCGTTAGGTTCTCGATAATTTCGACGTTGGATTCGATGGTCGTATCCGGCCACCATAGCTCGCCCCATCGGGGAACGTGACTTTTGCCCCATTTTTTAATGGAGTAACCCTGTAAAATGAGATCCTGCCAAGGTTCCACCTGTGCCACTGTTTTTGAGGCCATGTTGGGTTGTTGCTTCAGTTCCATACTGTAAGCCCCCGAGCCAACCCAAATCGGATTGGCAAAAATCTCGATCACCTTTTGCTTGTAAAGATCGGGGTGGGGTTTGAAATAACCTTTGGCTGTACGAACTTTAATTGCAACATTCAAGCGAGACTTTAAGTTTCTTAAAGGTATGTAGCCCTTGTTTTTACCAAAACGCACCAGGGCCCATTCGCCTTTGGTGTTTAACGGGACAATCGGAAGGCCGGGATCAATTTTGCTAAGGATTTTTGATTTCATGCGCGGCTCAGAGCGCAGATGAGTTTCAACGGTTGAGAAAAAATAGCCGGCGTCTTTCGAATAAGGGCTTAGGTAACGTGAGCGCACCCAGCCGTAGTAGTTTTTATCGTTTTCTTTATAGATGATTCGATACCAATCGCGATGGCGTTTCACCAAGGTCACAATTTGCGCTTGATTCAAAGTTTTTTGGGGCAGATTGAAGTTGCGGGGCTGCGGGTGAATGGGTTCGCCTTTACCCAATATGGCCTGCCGCGAAAAATCCAGGGGAAGCAATGCTGAGGCTTTTAAAATCCATCCATTGTTGCCTTTTTGGTCCCGAACCCAGAGCCATTCGTACTGATCGTAGGCCACCGCTCGTTTACGAAGCATTTTCAAATCGAAATGACCTGTGGGAGCCGGATTATGAGGGGATACAAACACGGGTGTCGACTGACTATAAGCCGATAGAGCCATGCATAAACAGAAAAGCATCAAAACAAAGCGCATACTGGTATTGTGGGGTGTCATCGAGGCTGTCTCAAGACCAGTTTTTCCTCTGTTCTCAGTGGTTTACAAAGAACGGACGGCTGGGTATAACCCTAGCTTTCGAGGAATGAGGCCCATCCGGGCCAGAAGCAAGGGAGAGAGGGGTATGACTATGAAAAAATTAGGTGTTGTCGGCGCAGGTCAAATGGGAAATGGCATTGCACAAGTCTTTGCCGGTATTGATGTGCCAGTCATGATGGTTGATATTAGCGAAGCCGCCCTAGAGAAAGGTCTGGCCACAGTGACCAAAAGTTGCGACCGCCTTGTTAAGAAAGAGAAAATCACTGAGGAACAAAAATCAAAGTTGCTTGGAAATATTCAAACCTCAACAGATATGCAGGCTTTTTCTGAGTGCGACTTTATCGTCGAAGCGGCAACAGAAAATCTTGATTTAAAATTAAAAATTTTCAAACAGCTTGATGAGGTCGCGCCAAAAGACGCCATCCTTTGTAGCAATACTTCTTCAATCTCGATCACTAAAATTGCGGGTGCCACGCAACGTCCCGAAAAGGTGGCTGGGATGCACTTTATGAATCCTGTTCCGATTATGACATTGGTGGAGGGGATCCGTGGACTGCAGACCTCTGATCAGACCTTCAACAGTTTGCGCCAGGCGACTGAAAGCTTAGGGAAAGTTTTTGTCGAGGGGCGCGACATGCCGGGCTTTATCGTCAACCGCATTCTGATGCCGATGATTAACGAAGCTGTTTATGCCCTTTATGAAGGGATTGGTGAGGTCGAAGCCATTGATTCAGCGATGAAGCTTGGCACCAACCAACCCATGGGGCCTTTGACCTTGGCTGATTTTATTGGTTTGGACACCTGTCTGGCGATCATGAATGTATTGCATGATGGTTTGGGCGACACCAAGTATCGACCGTGCCCACTGTTGGTGAAGTACGTTGAAGCCGGATGGTTGGGCCGTAAGTCAGGTCGTGGATTCTACAACTATCAGGAGGCTTAGGTGAATTTGGTTAAACTTGAAGAAAGTAAAATAATCGCCACGATCACTATCAACAAACCCCAGGCCATGAATGCGTTAAGTAGTGGTGTTTTGGATGAATTGGACAAAGCCTTAGAGGTGGTTCGCAATAATAAAGATTTGCGATGCTTGATCATTACCGGTGAAGGAGACCGCGCGTTTGTCGCCGGTGCTGATATTAAAGAAATCCATGCCTTGGATGCGCAGGCGGCGTTTGACTTCGCAGGCTTTGGTCAACGCGTCTTTCGCAAGATTGAACAGTTAAACATCCCAGCGATCGCCGCTGTTAATGGATTCGCTTTGGGTGGAGGGTTGGAGCTGGCTTTGGCCTGTGATTTCATTTTTGCCTCTGAAAAATCGAAATTTGGGCTTCCCGAGTGCACCTTGGGGTTGATGCCAGGATTTGGTGGAACCGTGCGCTTGGCCCGTCGCGTGGGCCCAGCTCGCGCCAAACAGATCACCTTCACTGGTGATATGATCTCCTCTGAGGAGGCCTTCCAGATGGGCTTGGTCAATGAGGTTTGCGCCCCGGACCAACTTATGGAAAGAGCCAAGATGGTGGGAACTACAATCGCGAGTCGGGCCCCCATCGCAGTCGCCTCCATTAAGAAAACCATTCAGAACACCTATGGAGTGCACGTTACCGATGCTCTAAATATGGAGCAAAAAGAGTTTGGTGATTTGTTTACCACCCAAGATTGCAAAGAAGGCACGCGCGCTTTCATTGAAAAAAGAAAACCGAATTTTACCGGAAAGTAGTTATGGCTAATCAATTGAAGAATCCTGTTCGAATCGTGACGGCTGCTAGTCTTTTTGATGGTCACGATGCCAGCATCAATATGATCCGTCGCTTGTTGCAAGATGCCGGTGCTGAAGTCATCCACCTGGGACACAATCGCAGTGTGCTCGATGTCGTCACTGCAGCCTTGCAAGAAGGAGCCCAGGGAATTTGTCTGTCGTCCTACCAAGGCGGACACATGGAGTATTTCAAGTATATGAAAGATCTCCTGGTCGAAGCCGGCGCTGATTATGTCAAAGTTTTTGGTGGCGGCGGCGGTGTCATAATCCACGATGAGAAATTGGAACTGCAAAACTACGGTATCGATTTTATTTTTCATCCTGATGACGGTCGCAAGATGGGACTTGAGGGAATGATCGATTTGATTATGGAGAAATGCGATTTTTCGATTCAAGAGACGGTCGCGACTTCAAAAAAGTTTAATCAAGTGCTGCAGGGACGAGAGGAACTTCCACAACGTCTATTAGGAATGGCGATTGACGCCATTGAAGCGCAAAAAGATATTGCGCCAGCAATCTTAGACAATTTGGCGAGCTTTGCGAAGAATCAAAACCCATTGGTTTTGGGTGTCACCGGGACCGGAGGCGCTGGAAAGTCATCCTTAGTGGACGAATTGATTCAAAGGTTTTTAAATTCCTATGAAGATTTGAAAGTGGCCGTGGTCTGCGTCGATCCCTCGAAAAGAAAAACGGGTGGATCTTTGTTGGGGGATCGAATTCGAATGAATTCTTTGTCACGACCGGGAGTGTTTATGCGATCGGTGGCCTCGCGGGGTTCACAGAGTGAAATTGCCGGATCGTTGCCGAAAATTCTTGAATTTTTAAAAGGCTATGGCTTTGATTTGATCATCGCTGAAACTTCCGGGATTGGTCAGGCCAATGTGGCCATCACCGAAGTCTCTGACAAAGCCCTTTACGTTATGACCTCAGAATTTGGCGCCCAGTCCCAGTTAGAAAAAATTGATATGATTGATTACGCTGACTTGATTGCCATTAACAAAGCCGACCATCGTGGCTCTCAGGATGCTCTGCGCGATGTGCGTAAGCAGTACAAAAGGTCGCGCAAACAGTTTGAGGCCAGTAACGATACGATCCCTGTTTACTTAACCCAGGCCGCTCAGTTTAATGACCTGGGTGTGAACAATTTGTTTTTTGGCCTGACGGATGTCTTGGCTGAAGCCGACAATCAATTCCAGTGGAAACTTTCGGAAGACGATAAAGCGGCCGTACGCGGAGCCGAGAAACAATCGATAATTCCTCCGGAGCGACAAAATTATTTGGCAGAAATCGTATCGACCGTCCGCAACTACAAAAAAGAGACTGAGGTTTTAGCAGAAAAAGCCAGTCGTCTTGGTAGTTATTATAAAATACAAGATGTTTTGACCGACCAAAAGGACTTAGAGAACAAATTAACAAAAGAGCTTCCCACCGATGAATTGGAAAGATTGAAGTCTTGGGATCAGATGCAAGAGACATTTCGGGCTGAGGAGTACGTATACAAGGTGCGCGACAAAGAGATTCGTCAGCCACTTTATCATGAGTCCCTGAGTGGTACTAAAATCGCCCGCGTGACACCGCCGAGTTTAACCGACTGGGGGGATCGCTTGCGATTTTTGCGCTTAGAAAACGTACCCGGCAGTTTTCCCTACACCGCTGGTGTGTTTCCTTTAAAGCGGGTGGGTGAGGATCCGACACGTATGTTTGCTGGTGAGGGAACTCCGGAGCGTACCAATCGTCGATTTCATTACCTATCAAAGGATGCACCCGCCAAGCGGCTGTCGACGGCCTTTGATAGTGTGACTCTTTATGGGTTTGATCCTAATCCACGACCGGATATTTTTGGTAAGGTCGGGGAGAGTGGTGTCAGCATTTGCACACTAAACGACATGAAAAAACTTTACTCTGGTTTTGATCTGACCTCGCCCAGCACCTCTGTGAGCATGACCATTAATGGGCCCGCTCCCATGATTTTGGCTTTCTTTTTTAATACGGCCATCGATCAATTGGTGGAGCAAAGAGAAAAAGAAAAGGGGCGCAAATTAAATGCTAGCGAGTGGGAGCAGACCCGCGAAGAGGCTCTGCAACGTGTTCGAGGAACCGTACAAGCCGACATTTTAAAAGAGGATCAAGGTCAGAATACCTGTATTTTCTCAATCGATTTCGCTTTAAAAATGATGGGTGATATTCAACAGTATTTTAACGATCATAAAGTTCGAAATTTTTATTCAGTGAGTATTTCGGGCTATCATATCGCCGAGGCGGGCGCTAACCCCATCTCTCAGGTGGCCTTTACGCTAAGTAATGCCTTTACATTTGTTGAGTATTATTTAGCACGAGGAATGACCATCGATGAGTTCGCGCCGAATCTGTCCTTCTTCTTTAGTAATGGTATGGACCCTGAGTATGCGGTGATCGGTCGCGTCGCCCGTCGCATATGGGCTGTGGCTATGCGAGATCTCTACAAAGCGGGAAGCCGATCCCAGAAGTTAAAGTATCACATCCAAACTTCTGGAAGGTCTCTGCATGCCCAAGAGATCGATTTCAATGACATTCGAACCACTTTGCAGGCTTTGATTGCAATTTATGACAATTGCAATTCGCTTCATACCAATGCCTATGATGAGGCGATTACAACGCCGACCGAGGAATCCGTCCGACGAGCTATGGCCATTCAAATGATTATTAACAAAGAATTTGGCGTGGCTAAAAATGAAAACCCCATGCAAGGTTCTTATTTTATGACCGAACTGACAGATCTTGTTGAAGAGGCAATCTTGACAGAATTTATGCGTCTCAGTGAAAGAGGCGGAGTTCTGGGCGCAATGGAGACTCAGTACCAGCGTGGTAAAATTCAAGAAGAGTCCATGCACTATGAGCATCTCAAGCACTCAGGTGACCTTCCAATTGTTGGCGTCAATCAGTTTATCAATCCAAAAACTCTGGAAGAAGGTTTTGTTCCTGATAAAATCGAGTTAGCGAGAGCCTCACAAGAGGAGAAAAACCAGCAGCTTAATAATTTGTTAGCCTTCCAAAAAGAGAATGCTGACGCCTCAAAAACACAGCTAAAGAAGTTGCGACAGGCGGCCTTGAAAGGTGACAATATTTTTGCAGCACTGATGGAGGCTGCTCGATTTTGCTCATTGCATGAGATGACCCAGGCCTTGTTTGAGGTCGGCGGTCAGTACCGGCGCAATCTCTAAAATTCAATCATCAACGAAAAAAGCCTTTCTAAAGAAAGGCTTTTTTGTATAAAGCGGATGCATCGATAAGACGAAATTGAAGAATTGAATTTTGATATTGGTCTTGATGAAAACGCTGATTCCTTTTTTCAAAGACTTTGGAGATTTTTTTGAGATTTAAATCTGAGCGCTGCTGCTCGCAGCACTCATTCCGATGTCTATTTTTGCGGACTCGAACTTAGGGACTTGCGTTTTAAGGCTGAGATTGCTCTAAGTTATCGCCTTCGTTGGGATCCAAAGGCAGCTGAGCCGGAGCGGGGCGCTCTTCGTGGTGCTCATACTCCATGCAGCGCTGGTTGCGGTCCTGAAAGTTGCTAGCCTGAACTTGTGAAAGAGCCTGGCGGCGCATGGTTTGTTCACGCTGAGGCTCGGGAAGGTGGGTGAACATGGTTGAGCTATTCGAATCAAACGCAAAGCGGGTGCACGTCGTTTGATTGGCGTGGCGGCCACGACCCAAGCGAACCGTTATAATTTGATATCCAGTCTGTCCATCATAGCGGGTGTAGTTCAGTCTATATATTAAAGCGTGACGTTGTCCGTCCTTTAAAACAACATTGATATCACCACCGACGGAGTGGTCGGCACTGTCAACTCCAAGGGCCATGTAATAGGGATTGTTGTTATGACTGTTGCCTTGAGTGACGACAAGGTTGGAACGTAAGTTGGTGCCTTGAAGAATCACACGATCTCCATTGGCCATCTGTACCGGACAAATTCTAAGAACATACTCGCTGGTGTGGCCGGCGGCTTGGCACTGGTTGGCCTGAAAGGTGTGAACGCTGTAATCAGCAAAACCTGTGAGCGGTAACAATAAAAACGAAAAGCTTGTTAAGGCCATTTTGAAATTCATGAGTTCCCTCCAAAAGAACATTTGTGTGTTTAGTGTGCAAGCTTAAGGCCGAAGCTCGTCCCGTTAGCTTTCTGTTGGCATGGACGTTTCTTAGAAATGACAAAAATTGTTAGACAGTGGCAAGGCGAAGTGGTGTTTCAGCCTGAGACAAAAGGTGATCAGAACTAAGACAAAGGGGTTCTATTTTGAAGCGTTTCACACTGAGACGTTGGCACGGGTTGCAATATTATAATTGTACGGAGGTATAATTATGTTGAAGAAAATCGGTACTCTAGCCCTTTTGTATGGATTTTTTCTGAGTTCAGCGTCATTTGCTCCTGTTGAGGAAGGCACGATCGCCAAGAATTCCTATGGTGAACGACATATCAGTGCCTTAAACGCGGGGGAGAATCAAGAGACTCTATCAAAAGATATAGAGTCTTATGGATCAGAGGATTTTGCGGGATACAACAATTGCGTTACGACAATGGGAAAGAATCATCCCGGCGTCTTAACGGCTTACATTATCAGTTTGTGTGAGAACATGTATCGCACCAGTGCTTTGCAAGACGACCAAGACAATGTTGAAGTCTTGGCCGAGACACACGAAGGAACCGCCACAGCTCTTTAAGGCCTGGCGGTGATTTCTGTTAGCTTAGTTCCAATTTTGCAATGGTTTGCTTTTGCATATTGGAGGTGCCTTCATAGATTTGGCCAATTTTAGCGTCTCGCCAGAACTTTTCAACCGGATACTCGGTGGTAAAACCATTTCCACCGTAAAGATCAATGGCCATACTGGTGATTTTCTCGGCGGCTTGCGAGGCGAAAAGCTTGGCCATTGCCGCTTCTTTAATAAAGCTCTGTTTTGAATCTTTAAGGCGAGCAGCGTTGTAAACCATCAGCTTCGCCGCTTCAAGTTCGGTACGCATTTCAGCCAATTGAAATTGAATTCCTTGAAATGAGGAAAGACTTTTTCCAAATTGCTCACGTCCTTGGACGTATCCTAAAGCCGCTTCGTAAGCGCCTTGAGCAATACCGATCATTTGTGCTCCGATACCAATTCGACCCTCATTAAGAGTTTCAATGGCAATCTTGTAGCCTTTACCAACTTCGCCAATGATATTTTCTTTGGGGACTTCACAATTTTCAAAAAGCAATTCACAGGTTGAACTGGCACGAATACCCAATTTGTCCTCTTTCTTGCCAACCGAGAATCCAGGGAAATCTTTTTCAACGATAAAACCGGTGATGCCTTTGTATCCAGCGTCAGGATTTAAATTGGCGAAAACTAAAAAGAGAGAGGCCTCTTTACCATTGGTGATCCAAAGTTTGTGTCCATTCAGTACATACTTGTCGCCTTTGTCTTCGGCTTTTAAACCGAGAGCAAAAGCATCAGATCCGGAACCGCTTTCTGATAGGGCGTAGGCGCCAACCCATTCTTGAGCCAACTTCGGCAAGTATTTGTCTTTCATTGTGTCGTTGGCGTAGTTTAAAAAGGCGTTGGTCACCAAGGTGTTTTGGACATCACAGAGAACACTGACCGATCCATCGATGCGAGCGATCTCTTCGATGGCAATACAGGCCATGGTAAAGGAGCTTTCAGCGCCCCCGTACTGTTCCGGAGTTTCGATACCCATCAATCCCATTTGGAAAAGCTGTTGAACAACCTCTGGGTCCATTTGCTGGTTTTTATCCATTTCGTGAACTTTGGGTTTGATCACAGATTCGGCAAATTCTCGAATGGCCATTCGAAAAGCCTGTTCATCTTCGCTCCAAGTGGTAATCGCTGGTTGGCTCATGGGATCTCCTTTATTGGGAACTTTGTAGGCCCGACGGGGCCAATAAGTCAATCCAGGAAGCGCCCCGCTGAAGCGGATATTTCAGGAAAATCCGATACTTGCAGCTTAAAATTGATATGAGGTGCTGATCAATAAAGAGAAAATATGATGAGTTTTATCAAGTCGCACCCATTGATTTCCGGTGCGTTGCACAGATTTGCCGTTGCCGCCGGTGTAGAATCCACCAATCGTGTAGCTCGATTGATCCGAAACTAGAAATTTAAAATTACTGGAAAACCCGACCATATCCAGGTGGTCGCCGGTGCGACCGGTGGCGGTGAACTCGGGTTCTGGAACCGAAGAGTTGTTGGTAAAAACTCCAGCTCGCCAATTGACCTTGGGCCATTTGAATTTGTACTCCATTCCGAAGTTAACGTTCCAGGTGTCGACATGTTCAATCTCATCGGCAGCACTTTCTAGCTCCATATCTTGATAACCAAAACCCGAAAAGTAGGAGCCATCCAAAGCCAGGGTCAGGCGGCTGTTTGGGCGAAAGGCAAATCCTAGAGTGTAACGGGGAGGGATGTAAGTTTTTGCTTTGATGTTTCGCTCTAAGATCACCGCACTGGGAAGCGACGCGGTGTCGGTGACCGACTGATAGTACGACCCTTGCCCCGAAATACTTAAAGCGGGGGGGCGGACCGAAGCGCCGAACGACCACTGGTCGTCGATATCCCAAAGATAACCCAAGACCACAACAAGACCATTGTGCTTTAGGCTCTTTTCTTCGCTGGTGATAACCTCTTGAGATGGGGACACAATGGCTCGGTCAAGGGATGAGCGAATCAGGCTGCGAGCTGTATAATAAAGGCTGATTCCAAAACTTTCAGTCGGACTGGCTTTGTAGGAGCCGACAATTCCACTCCATAAACTTTCATCGGTGTAAGTGAGAAACGACTGTCCTTCGTCACTGTCGTTGATGTTGCCGGCAAAAAAATCGTAATCAGGTACCACAATGCTGAACCCAAAAGCCCATTTCTTCCAGCGATAAACGTTTCCAATGGCAGAGGGGATGGTTCGGAAAAACCCGCGATTCACACGTTCGCCGGCTTTAATAATGTTTTGCCCCTCGCCATACGTGGTATCGTATTTATTAAAAAGGGTGGCTGAGGCACTGATGTCGGTTCCTTTTAGCTTCACCAAAGAGGCTGGGTTGTAAAAACCGGAGCTTGAACTATCACCGTTCAAAGCGGTGTATGTTCCTCCCATTCCCGAAGCTTGTTCGCCAATAAGAGTGCTGTTGAAATTGTAGTAGGCCCCCGGAACGGGACGCGAGAACAAGATGAAAAAGCAAGCAGTCAGAAGAAATCTCACCGAACCAGTATAACGCAAGCCGTTAAATTCCTATAATCTTAAGGTGTTTTTGCATTCGAAACGAGCCAAAAATCTTGCTTTCTGAAAGGCTTCCCGGTGGACAGCCCTAGGCCTTTGGGCTAGAGTTTTCCTATGGATCCAATGATCATGAAAGTTGTTATGTTTTTCCCGGCGTTCCTGTTCTCGCTGTCTTTCCATGAATTTGCTCACGGTTATGTGGCCAAACTCCGTGGTGATAACACCGCCGAGATGATGGGGCGGCTAACCTTGGATCCGTTGGCGCACATCGATTGGATCGGCACGGTGGCCTTACCCATCGTTTCTATAATCTCCGGATTGCCGCTGTTTGGTTGGGCGAAGCCGGTTCCGGTCAATCCACGCAATTTAAGAGACCAAAAAAACGACATGTTCTGGGTGGCCTTGGCCGGGCCGATGTCTAATATATTGTTGTTTATCGTTGGGCTGATTGTTTACGGCGTGGCGATTGCTGTTTTTCACGTCAATTTAAACAAGTCCTACATGGGGATTGTTTTTGTCTTTCTTTATTTGAATTTGCTTTTGGCTTTTTTCAATCTGCTGCCTTTGCATCCACTGGATGGGGGAAAGATCTTAGAGCGATTTATTCCCTACAATTGGAATCGATGGTTGTTGGATCACCAATATCATCTTAATATCGCTCTTTTACTGCTGTTTATTTCTGGGGGATTCTATTATTTGGCTTACCCCATACAGTATATTGTCGTTGGTTCGTTAGATTTAGTACGTGGGGTTGTTCTATGAATCTGTCCATTCACATTCCTCAGTTCGAGGGACCTTTAGCTCTTCTTTTGTATTTGATACGCAAAGAAGAAATGGATATCTTCGATATTGATATTCACCTAATCACCTCTCAATATCTTGAGTACATCAAAAAAATGAAACAGTTTGATTTGGAAGTGGCCGGTGACTTTATTGCCATGGCGGCCACTCTGTTACAGATCAAATCTAAGATGTTGCTTCCCAATTACAGCGAAGAGGACGAAGAGGAATTGGAAGATCCTCGTAAAGAGCTGGTCAATCGCTTGATTGAGTATCAAAAGTTTCAAGAGGTCTCAAAAGATCTTTATGAACGTCCATTGCTAGGCCGTGATGTCTTTCGTCGCGGTAAAACCGAATCGATTCACACGGATGAAGAGGGCGAGATCATTCTTGATGAGGGCGGGCTGTTCTCCTTGATCGCCCACTATCGAAACAGCATTCGGAAAATGAAAAAAGCCGTGCATCGTGTGGCGACTAAAACACGCTCGATTGCTGGTCGAATTATGGAAATGAAAGATCGTTTCGTGGTTGGACAACGGGTGGTGATGCGCGAGTTGATAACAAACTTCGAAGACATTAAAAACGAACTGCTGATCACTTTCTTGTCTTCCTTGGAAATGGGAAAGATGGGGCTGGTTTCGGTTTATCAAGCCGAAGTGTATGGAGATATTTATTTGACGGCAAAACGAGAGATCACTGCCGATGCCGTCAGTCGTGTCGAAGAGTATGACTCGCATGATGCGGCGGCCGCCGCAGATTCGATTATGGCAGAGGCCAACGAAGAAGCACTCAGAGAAGAGTTGGACCATGAAGTCGAGCCACAAGAATTGCGTGAACAAGAAGGCCAAGAGTTACTGGTGAACAGTGATGAAGGGGAGTCCCTTGAACTGGGGGTTACGCCGGTTGACGCCCATGAAGACGAAGGTGTTGAGCTGGATTTGGATATTGCCTCTGATGCCGACATTGAAGAAGCCGAAAAAGATTTGAATATAGATGATAATGACACCAGCGATGGAGAACCGACATGAGCTCTGTTGAGAAAAACAAGAAATCAAAAAAATCCAAGAAAACCAAAAAAGCGAAAACCAAAGCTAAAGGCAAGGCAGACGCTAAGACTCAAGCAAAAAAAGGCGACAATGAGTCTGATGTTTTGGAAAGAGTGATGGACAGTATAGAAATGGCTGGAGCCTCATTGAATTTTTTCGATGAAAGTGATGGTGATGAACAAGCAGCACCTGTGCAAGACCCCGAAGTCTCGGAACAAAGAGTCGAGGCCTTACAAGAAGAGGCGGGCGCCGAAGTTTCGGAGCCAGAAGCTGTGGTGGAAAACAATCCTGAAGACGTAGATTCCGCTGAGCTAGAAATGCTAAGCGATGAGTCTGACGCCGTGACCGGGGGCGAGGATGATTTGGATAAAGCCACTGAGGCTGAAGTTGTGGCTGATACTGACTCGTCGACCGATGACAATTTAGAGGTCGCTGGGGAAGACGGTGAAGCCATTTCTGAAGACAGCGACGATATGACCGATGCTGAAACCATGGATATGTTGGAAGACGACAACCAAACTGAGTTTATCGAACAAAAACAGGCGCTTTCAATCATTGAGAGTTTATTGTTCTCGTCAGACCGCCCGTTGGGGTTGGGAACTTTTAAACAAGTTTTTAAAGGCACCAGTTATAAAACCAAAGACATCAAAAATGCTCTTGAAGAATTGCAAGTGGAGTACGCCGACCCAGCCCGAGGCGTTTCTTTAGAAGAGATCAATGGTGGTTGGCAGTTGCGTACAAAAGTCGACAATATGGAATTTTTACGAAAGTTGGCGAAAGCCAGACCGTTTAAATTATCAGGGCCAGCTCTGGAAGTCTTGGCCATTATTGCCTACAAACAACCGATTATCAAAAGTGAAGTTGATGAAATTCGTGGAGTTGAATCGGGTCACTTGGTGCGTGCCTTGATGGAAAAACATTTGGTGAACTTTCAAGGTAAAAGTGAATTGCCTGGAAAACCCATGCAATATGGTACCACTCGAAAGTTTTTAGAAATCTTTGGTTTACGCAATTTGAGAGAATTGCCATCGCTGGATGAAATCGATCAGTTGCTTCCCGATGGTATTGGTATTGAAGAAGATGAAGAGAAGCTTAGTGATGTCACCGACAAAATGGCTGAAGAGTTTTCTGGAACCTACTCTGAAGGGGAAGAAGAGCTTGAAAAAATTGAAGCCACTTTGGGTGATATCGATACCTCGTCCGAGTTTTTTGAACAAGAAAAGCAGAAACAAAAAGAAAAAAGAGATCGAGACCGAGCTCGTGATCTTCGTGAAGCCTTGGACGTTGGTGAAGAGGTGGATCCGAAAGATCAACGTTGGCTTGAACGTTACGATGCCAAAATAGCTGAAGAGGCCGAGGCGAAAGCGCAAGCCGAAGCTCTGGCTTTGGCTGAAGATGAAGCCCGTGCCGCAGCCGACAGTGAAGACACCTCGGCCGACGATGTAGAGACCAGCGATCATGAATCCATGGCTGCAGGAGTTAACGCTTCCACCGACGAATTGGGAATGGACGCTGCCGACGGAAGTATGAGCGAAGATGAAGTGTCTGAGCCCCTAAGCGAAGAGCTCTCTCAGTTAACCGCACAATCCGAACCTTTGGTTTCTGAGGATGTCATGGCCGCCGATGAAGAGATGGAGAGATTGGACGATGATTCCGATTCTGAACTTCCTGATTCGGCTGAAACTTTTGACCCATTTCAAGACGAAGATGACGAATCTTTAACCTAGTTTTGGATGCGGCCGAAACGGGACGGATCAGCCAATTGAAAACCTGGGGTCTGATATCAAAAAAAAGGTGAGAATCCCCTCAGGTGCTGCTGGTGGCCTATCGGCAGCTAAAAATGATCAAGAAAGTCTCAAAAGTAGCCGAAAAGCTCTGTGGGGATCAGGGCTTTCCAGTCCCTCTGGGTGAATTAAAACTGACTCAATAAGACGCTAAGAAACAGAGACGAGGATATGAAATTGAGCCGTTATAAGATTTTAGGAATCGCATTTGCAAGTTTCCTGGTTATTGGTTTTATTTTTCAAAACTGCTCTCAGCAAGTTGCGGTGGATTCGGTAGCCACATTGAGTGAATCCTGTCCGCGTTCTAAAATGGGGTTTCAGAAATCAAGTGTGAGTAAGTCCTATCTAGAGAATGACTCATCCGACGGCTCACCGCTGACCTTAGTGATTGATCCCTTCTGTTTGCAAGCCTCCGAGGAGCCTGTCGACTTTTTTGGGCAAAGTATTGATTGGCCTGCCGAGAGCCGAAACGATCAAAGAGTTGCGATCCGTCTGCAGGGGCCGCCAGAGGTGGACGGTCATCAAGTGGATGAATGGTTGCAGAGCCAGCCTTGTGTTGTTGGCTTGTTTGATGATCTTGATGTGAGCCAGGGCGCCCTTGATAGTGATTTGGATGCCTTTGATGATCCCGAAGTCATTAATCAGCGGCATTTAAGCTTTGTGGAATTTTATGACAGTATTGAATTTCAAAACCAGCTGACCGAACCCGTGGTGGTCGCGGTGATCGATACCGGTGTTGATTACACCCATACCGATTTACAGACGAGCATGTGGCGAGGGCCGACAGGGGAGTATGGCCACAATTTTGTCGACAATAATGATGACCCCATGGATGAAGACGGGCATGGAACCCATATTGCCGGATTGATTTCTGCTAAACAGAACAATAGTTTCGGTGTTATTGGCGCCGCCAATGATAAAATAAAAATCATGGCAGTGAAGTCCCTGCCTTTTAAAGGGTCGGGCAAGAGTAGCGCGATATACAATGGTATTCAGTATGCCATTCAACAAGGGGCTGATGTCATCAGTCTCAGTATTTACTCGGAAGGCTACAACACGATGTTAGAGACGGCCATTATTGATGCCGTAAAAGCCGGTGTGGTTGTGGTCGTGGCTATTGGTAATCAGAGTTTAGAGCTCACTGCTGAAAATGTTGTGGCGCCGGCCTATATAGGATCAGTGTTAAATGGGGTGATTTCTGTGGCCTCACTGGATACCACGACAGGCGCGGTGTCTTTCTTTTCCAACTTCGGAACCTCGTTTGCTGAAATTGGAGCTCCAGGAGCCGAGATCGGTGGGCGAGCGGATGGGGGGTTGTTGTCCACCCTGCCTGGGCAAAGTTGGGGGCGGATGCGTGGAACTTCCCAGGCGGCTCCGTTGGTCGCTGCCATGGCTGCGATTACAATCAGTCATCTACGAACTCAGAAAATTTCTTATACTCCCGCTGGCATAGAGAAAATAATTAAGAACTACGGCAGCCATCAAGCGTCTTTAATTGAAAACCAAGTCAATCAAGGACGGATGATGAGTTTTAGAAAAATGGCTGAAAACCTTTCGAATCCGGAAGTCTTAACTGAGATCGGCAGCGGCCGCTTTGATGAAGGGCTTTGCTCTCAATAGCGACAAACAAAGCTTTTCAATTGCAGATTGAGAGCTGAGTTTCAAATTCAAAGATTATGCCGATTGGCGTGAGATTTTGTAGGTCGCCCCTTTTTTATCACCCAATTTTTCTATTAAACCTTCTTCCGTCATTGCCTTTAACCATCGGCTGGCCGATCGTGGGCTGATGTTAAAGAGGTTGGCAATGTCTTGCGACTTAAAAGTGGGGGATTGAATAAGCTCTTTGACCCGCGACAGTCGAGAATCTAAGGCTTGGGGGAGTGGTTGAGGTGAGTCACGGTAAACCAGACCAACCGGTTTTTTACAGGTTAGAATGTAGCCGGCTCCACCTCTTTCGATAATTTGAAATCCAAGGGGTGTTATTCGTTTGCGCAATCGAGAAATCAGCATCTTTAATTTTTGACTGGAACTTTCCGGCTCAAAGCACTCGTCGGGGTAAAGTTTTGCAAACAGCGTTGGTAAACGCAAAGGCCGGTAAAAGTCTTCAGTGAGTGCTAAAAATAAGCGATGGTATAAAGATCCGGTTTTAAAAATAGCTTTATTGCCCTGATCTAAGTTTTGAATATCGTAGAAAATAGACAGTTGTTTAGCTCCTGAAAAATTTCTTATAAAGGTTTTTTTGGTTGGCATTTCGGATAAGCTTTTTATTTTTTCTCGAAGCTGAGGGAAAGGACTACCAAAATAAACCTGATTATAAAGGCTGATGTCGTGGGTCAGAAGAGATTTGTGAAAGTCGATATCGCGGATGGTTTCCCAGTGAAATAGCTGTTCAGCAAGATTTCTCAGTTTTTCAAGTTCATTTAAATTTTGAAGGGTTGCTCCTTGAGACTTGATTTTAATCAGGCACTGCCATTTTTTGACAAACAAAGAGTCTGGCAGTTTTTCACCCAATAACTGGGTGGCTTGTTCAAGAATAGGCCGAGCTTTCAAGACTTGGTCGCGATGAAAATAAATCTGCGCTAAAAGTTCAAGTCCGTTTCCAGCAAGGATCTGATGTTTTTCTTTTTTAAAAAAATCAATCAACGGAATCAGTGTGTGTTCGGCTTTGTCATAGTGGCCGGCGGCAATCAGTGCGGCGGCGTAGTTCACCTGTCCAATTCCATGAATATAGCTGCCCGCAGGAACACGTTGTAGGTAGGCCTCTAGGTGAGGAAGAGCGGCTTGATAGTTCCACTGAGCAAAATAGGCGAAAGAAAGAAAAAGCAGAGCCTTGGGTTCATCACTCATGACTTTTTCTTGATTCAAAAGTGCAATCGCCTCTTCGCTGCCCCCTAAAGAGATCAAGGATTGGCCATATTGGGCGATCTCAGAGGCCGATGCGTGCACATGGGGGTTTTGCGAATGAACCAATGGTTTTAAAACTTTTAAGGCCATTTCCGGAATGCCCGAGCTTCGGCACAGGGAGGCGACATAGCTCAAACGATTGCGTGGAATTTTTGAGATAGAAAGTTTCTGCAACTGGGAACGGGCTTTTGCGGATTGGCCGGATTGGATGAGGGCTTCAATCTGTTCATACTTGCTGTTACTCATAATCCCCATTTCCGTCAAATATGTTATCGGCAAATTGAGAACCAGCTAAAGTCGCTGCCTCAAATTGGGGCGCTATTGAGTGAGTGGGACGGCGTAGACGTCACCGCTAAATTTGATATCTTCGCTGTTTTTAAGAACCCCACGCACCGAAATAAATAGGTGCTCGTCGTCACAGGCTAAGGCTCGTCCAAGGTTTAAAACATAATCAAATTTTTCAAAACTTGGCGTGATCATTCCAACCCGAGAAAACTGTCGGCTATCGTTATTCAGACGATAAATGTAGATGACTCCACTTTTTTTCTGTTGCGGAGAATCAGCCAATGGAGCGGAAACAAAAAGTCGATCGCCTACAAACGCCAGACTTTCAGAAAAAAGACTTTGCGCTTGCGGGCCGAGAGGATTGCTGATTCTTTGGTTCATTAAGAAAGTGCCGGTCATAGAATCAAACGAGTAAATATCAATAAATTCACGATCGGTGTCTTGTTCATTTTTATATGAAGCTCCTAAAAATAAGAAATCATTTTTAACCAAGAGGCTTCGGCCGAAGTCAAAGGAGACATCGGTTTTGTCAATAGTCTGAACCAGCTCCTCGCTTCTTAAATCGTAAATTAAAATCACGCCATGCCGAGGTTGATCTATGGTCGCTTGCTTGACAGCGCTGACGATAAGAAGATTATCGTATTTCGCCATCGATCGTCCAAAATGGCTGATATCATTAGGGGCAAGGATTTCGCTGGTGTACTCATAATTCACCGAATCGGCTGAAGCACGACGGTGGATATAGATTTTTCCGGTTCCACCTTGGGAGTTCTCACCTTTTTCAGAAATTATCATTATAAATTCATTGGCGATCACAGAGGCGCCAAATCCTTTGCCACTGGTGTTCGCAAAGGTATCGACCAATTCATAGCGCGTGCGTTCACGATCATCGACGTCAACGGAGTGGTAGTGATAAACTTTATTGACCAAAGGAGCGCCGACAATCAAATCAAAGTTACGGAATCCATCCAGTGATTGTCCAAATCGAACTTCATTGTTTGGATCCACTTCAGGATTGTGAAGACTTTGGTGAAATTTAATTTCATCTGTTAGGGGATTGTGATTGAAAATTTGGACACGGCCTTGGTTTATGGCGCCGGTCTCTTTATCGTTGGCTTTCGGAATGGCGGCGACAATTCGCTTTCCAGCCAAAATCATATGTTTGCCGAATGTTTGGTTGTGAGTTCCGGCGGTGATGTCAGTAGGGGCAACCACTTGAACTTCCACTAAGGCGGTGGACCCACTGACCGTCGTGACTTGAACAATCAGGCTTCCAATATAGTTTTCGGAGACATTGATAATCGCCCGGCGCGTGCCTTCGATGGGAATGATTTCTGCCAAGCCTTCTAGCAGTTGAAATTGCAGGCCTTGGACTGTAAAACTGTTAACTCGGATGGCAAACTGACTGCCACTCTCCACGGTTTCAGGGTATTCCACGGTCAAGCCCGAGTACCCGTCACCGTTGGCTGATGCACTATCAGCACCTGCCGGTCCGGTGGGCTGGAGCCCTTCGCAGTTTTGAAATGTCAGAATAATAAAGAGCGCCAAAACAATGCTAAGGCCTCTTTTGTAGCCGACTGACATGATCCCCCTCGTTATTCAAGAATAATTGAAAATTCTTATAAAACCCAGAACAAACAAAACCTGTCGTCTCATTTTTCAATCTCAAGCTTTTTGAGAACGTGATTCTCATATTGAAACAGTTTGCCGGTGGCCTCTGTTGTTAATGTTTTGTGTGGTAGGAGTCGCTATTTTCATTTGAAAAAGTGACCAGAGAGGCAAATTTTATGACAATAAAAAAATTCGCAAAGTTCAATACAGGCATTGCTTTAGCGGTCTTGATTTTGCGTTGGTTCCTTGAAATTCACAAAGATAGAAGCCATGATTTTAGCATGCGATTTTTATTTTTTATTTTTTCATTTTTGTTTGTTTGTTCGAGTTCCGCTTTTATCAATATTGAAAGCCTTCGCCAAGATATTGAAAAAGGCTTCAATGGTTCATCCGGAGTGACAGTCGGCGGTTCCTCAGGAAACGTTGATGTGTTTGGACTGGGAGTCAACAGTCAGAATATTTACAAAAGTGCCCAGCGAGAATACATCGTCATTGGCAAGTATCAATACGGTGAAGCCAACGGTTTAAAAAACAACAACACAGGCAATTTCCATCTGCGTTACGCTCAAGGATTTGCCAAAGGACTGTTTTGGGAGGCCTTCACTCAAGCCGAGTTCAACGAATTCCAGGATTTGAAACTCAGAACTTTGCTGGGTGGTGGGCTGCGCATGCGACTTCTTAAAGATAATAAAAACAGCATTTTTCTTGGATTGGGAACTTTTTATGAAGATGAAGAGATCGATAGTGGAATCGACCAGGCGAATTTTCGAGGAAATATTTACTTGTCTTTCCGAAGTCTGCTGGCTCAACAGTTTGAAACTGTATTAGTGGCCTATTATCAGCCCAACTACAATGTCATTAACGATTATCGATTGCAATTGACGGCCGGTTTTGAAAGTAAAATCACCGAAACGTTACAGTTGGTCAATAACTTCAGTTATTCCAGTGACACTCGGCCACCGGCAGGTATTGAGGAAGAAGACTTTACTTACAGCGTGGTGTTCAATCTCAGTTACTGATCGACGATGGGTCGTCGCGACCCATCGGAATCACTTTACCAATTAGAAAGAGTAGCGTCCGCGCAGTTCAAGACCAGCTAAGCTCACATCAGTGGTCTGACCAATATCATTCTTAAAGTTCATGTTGGTGATCTTGATCAAACCTTCAAGAGCAATATTGGGGAGGATCTGATAATTGGCTCCCCCTTGAAAGCCGATATCGCTGCGTGTGTCGAACGGAGAGTTGTCCATGCTTGGGATGGAAAGGTTCAATCCTGCAAAGCCATTGATTCGGTCGACCAGCTTGGCTTGCCCCAAAAAGGCCAGTGTCCAAAGGCTTAGGCGGGGAGAGTATCCTATGGTGCCACCCGTGGATTCGGCGCCGTTGTTGGTGTAAGTCACTCGATCCAATGTTCTTGGTGTTTCGTATCCGAGTTCGACGGCGAACGACAAACGATCGGTAAAATCGTAAAGGCGTCCTTTGATACCCATTGAGAACGCCGTATCGCCATCCAAGTTTTTCTGTGAGCCGTCGGCGTATACATTTCCTTCCAGTTCACCAGAAAAGTTATGACCGATATAAACGGTGGTGCGATCTAAGATCTCAGCCATCATGCCGGGGGAATCGTAGCTGGTTTGCACTTGGCTGGTGGGTGTGCGTATGGGCTGCTCCCAGGCCGGAGTCGAATAAGCTAATTTCATTCCCGGAGAAATAACGCCGGCTTCGCAGCCCACGGTTTTTCCAATAAGATGATCGTTCACTTTCTCGGTAATCGTGACTTCGCAAGTCCCAGTTTTGCTGTGAACCCTGAGCGTTGTTCCAAGAGGCACTTGGCTCGAGTCTAAAACCAGAATGGAAGCGCGATTGCGTGGGAGATCATACTCCTCAATCGTTAAGGCGATGTCCTTGGCCTGCGCCGATGCTGCAAAAACAAGTAGAAAAAGTAAAAGAATTTTAGGCATTCTTCCCCCTATAAGTGTGGAGACTAAAGTCTAGGGCGTCGATAGAGGCGGGTCAAGCCAGGCTTTTATGATTTAACAGTGCTTATTTATTAACCACTTGTGAGGCCATAACATCCACCATGGCGTCAGCCACTCTCACACCATCGCAGGCGGCACTGGTGATGCCTCCGGCGTAGCCAGCGCCTTCGCCACAGGGATAAAGACCGGCATGACTGGGAGACTGAAGGCTGTCGGGGTCACGCACCACGCGCAGCGGACAAGAGGTTCTGGATTCGATTCCGTAAAGATTAGCGTCGCTGCTGATGAAGCCTTGCATCTTCTTCTGGAAGCGCTCAAAGGCCTCAACCAGATGAAGATAGATGGAGTCGGGAAAGAGCTGATCCAATCGACTGCTTTGTAATCCTGAAGGGGAGGACCCTTGCAATGAGTCGGGCGAGCTTTTGGCCAATAGAAAATCAATCATATTTTGCGCCGGCAACCGATGACCGCCCTTTTGGTCGGCAACCATCCCATAGGCTTTTTCTTCCAAGTTCTTTCGGAATTTAATGCCGCCAAAAAGATCCTCGCCAAACATTTTGTGATGATCGATCGAAATAACAATGGCAGCGTTGGCGTATTTGGAATTGCGATTGAAATTGCTCATTCCATTGCTAACAACCGAGCCCGGGTCGGTACCTGAAGATAAAACATAGCCTCCTGGACACATGCAAAACGAGTAAACGCCGACGTCTTCTTGCTTGTTATGATAGGTCAGCTTGTAGTTGGCGGCTCCCAATTCAGGGTGATCCCAATACTCACGGTATTGAGTCTTATTCACCCAGTTTTGCGGATGTTCCACTCGCAGACCCATGGCAAATGATTTACCTTCCATTGCGACTTCATGGTTATGCAAAATTTGAAACATATCCTCGGCCGAGTGCCCGGTCGCTAGAACCACATACTCCGAGCGAAATTGCTGACCCTCTTCGGTTTGTAGTCCCACAATCTGATTGTTTTCAAAGATCAAATCGGTGACTTTGGTGTTAAAATGAATTTTGCATCCTTGGTCGATTAAGTGCTGGCGAATTTTCGGTATCAATCGACGGATCTTGTTGGAGCCAATATGGGGGTTAGCCAAATATTCGACTTCGGGAGGCGCCCCAAAATCCACCATTCGGCGCATGACGTAAGGAATATGGGGGGACTTGATGCGAGTGACCAACTTGCCGTCGGAATAAAGGCCGGCGCCGCCTTCGCCATAACAGACATTATCTTCGGGATTGAGCTCACCGTAGCGCCAGTACTTGTTGATTGCAAAAATTCGTTTTTCACAAACCGATCCTCGCTCAAAGATATCGCAGGGGACGCCGCGCTCCGCAAGGCGTAAAGCTGCAAATAACCCGGCCGGGCCAGTGCCAACGATCAGTGGGCGGGCCTTGGTTTGGATCGGCGGGGGCAGTTCAAATCGTTCCGCCGGTTCTTCATTTTCTTTAAAAAGTTCGAGGGTGTAGACCCAGTGGAGCTTCTGTTTAGAACGGGCATCCACCGATTTTTTAAGAATGCGGTAGTGCTCAAAATCAGGCTCTAAAAGGCGCAATTTTTCTGATAAATCTTCGTCGATTCCGACTTTTAAATCCTTGATCTGTTTAGCCATGAGATCCATACTAGCGCAACTTGGTGGAAAAATATATGAAAGAGCTAATACCGAAAAAAGAGGCAGAGAAAATGGCTGAGACAGTGAATAATTTTCTTTACGACCAAGTCGTTCCCCAGTTACCAAAGAAATGGCTCAGCCACTTGGTTGGGAAAATGGCGCATTTAAAAATCCCCCAACAAGTCAATCGCCAACTGATTCGATCATTTGCGAAGCATTACAATATTGATTTGTCAGAAATTGAAAAACCTATCGAAGATTACAAAACTTTGGGGGAGTTTTTTTCGCGAGCCTTGAAGGCCGATGCCCGTCCTATTCAAGGAGACGTGGTGCATCCTTGCGACAGCGTCCTTATTGAATCGGGACGGATCCACGACGAACTGCTAATTCAAGCCAAAGGCAAATCCTATCGCCTCTCCGAGTTTCTTCCCGATAACCCTTGGGAAGAGGAATTTAAAGACGGATCATTTTTTACTTATTATTTAGCCCCACACAACTACCATCGTGTGCACTCCCCGGTGACCGGTGAGGTGAAGTGGTCGACGGTTGTGCCCGGAGAACTTTGGCCGGTGAATTCCTGGAGTGTTAAAAATGTTAAAGACCTCTATGCGATCAATGAACGGGTGGTGACGGGAATTGAAACTGACCGTGGCAAAGTGATTCTTGTCATGGTTGGTGCTACCAACGTTGGTAGTATGTCTTTTTCTTTTGATCCTAATATTCAAACCAACAAACCTCGCAAAAAAGAAAGAGTCCATCGAGACTACGCGCAAGGACGACCGCTGCGGGTGGGTGATGAATTTGGTATTTTTCATCTCGGCAGCACTGTGGTGGCGATTTACGATTCTCATTGGAACCTTGGGCATCGACAGCGATCGGCTGTTCGAATGGGTGAAAAGCTTCTCTAAAGGCCAGTGCAGTGTTGGGCTGCTTTAGCCGATAAAGACGGCATGAAGACTTTTGCGCAAAGATATTCAAAGAGCCTAGCCTTCGCGGTGGTGATGTTTGCTGTTTTCAGCGCGCCAGCCGTGCTTCTTAAGTCCTCGCGCAAAACCATCCAGGTGAGCGTTTCCTATCCGCGTGAAGCCCGCAGTCTGGCCTCGGTGAAGTCGGGTTCGGCGGCTGTGCCCCAACAGTCCTGTCAGCTGAACCAACAGTGGCGCTATCGTTGTGAGCCCGACAAGTCCAATTGTGTGAAAGACAGAAAAGTGACTTTCTTAGATTGCAAAAAACTATGACATTTGTGTGACCTCGAAAGCACAGCCCTAGGGCTAGGGTAAAGTAACATAATAGTTCATAGTTTCTGTCGCAAAATGAATGTTTCAGACTAAGATTCAGTTAACTCGGGCCCAGGCTGCGCCGATAAGTATGAAAAGAATGAGGAGTTACGGATGAAATTTTCAATTCTACTTTCATTAGGAGCTATGGCTTTTTGTTTGCTGGGGACAGGGTGTGCCTCAAGCAGCGACCGTCAACCAGCGAGCTACAGCCGCTCGGGACGTCCTTACAAAGAGCCCAAAGCCATGAATCATCGGACATTGGATACCGAGACACTTTATCAAGCCTGTCTTCGTGAGCGTCCCGAAACCTCTTGTCGCAATCGATTGGGTCGATAATAACTCGACCAAGGACCTGAAGCTTGCCAAAAAGTGGTGATTCAAAGCATAAAAATTTGAGTCACCGGCTGATTCGACCTAGTCTTATAAGTGGGACGGGCGATGGGCTTTAGGATGAGGTACTGTAGCAGGAAGCTGCATCATCGCCTTTTTTCTTGAATTCTTTTCTTACTCATTACAAAACCAGAAAAATAAAAGCAACTGAACTTCGGTCATCAACCAAGGATTTTTGTATGCAAAAGTTAGTTCTGGTTCGTCATGGGCAAAGCCAATGGAATTTAGAAAATCGTTTCACAGGTTGGGTGGATGCGCCTTTGACAGAAAAAGGCAAACAAGAAGCCGCCAACGCCGGTGAACTTTTAAAGCAACAAAACTTTCAATTTCAAAAAGCTTATACCTCTTATTTGCAACGAGCGATTCACACCTTGTGGTCGATTCTTGAAGTGACCAATCAACCTTGGATTCCGGTTGATAAGCATTGGCGTTTGAATGAACGTCATTACGGAGGTCTGCAAGGTCTGAATAAGCAGGAAACTCGCGACAAGTATGGCGAAGACCAGGTCTTTGAATGGCGCCGCAGTTACGCCACTTTGCCTCCTGAAGCGACGGGTCCATTTCAAGAAGAGCAGTTGAATGACCGCCGCTATCAAGACATTCCAAAAGCCGAGTTTCCCAAGGGTGAAGCCTTAAAACATTGTTTAGAGCGCGTGCAACCGTATTGGGATCAGCATATTAAAAACGATCTAAAGTCGGGTGGGGATTTCCTTATTGCGGCTCATGGCAATAGTCTGAGAGCCCTGGTCAAACTTCTCACAGGAATGAGTGAAGACGAGATCACCAAGTTTGAATTTGCCACTGGCGTTCCATTAATCTGCGAATTGGATTCTGATTTTAAAATCAAAGAGATGAATTGGTTGAAATGATTGGGGGATGGCCCTGCGCAAGCCATCGACGATAGTGCCCCGATAATGCGACGCCTTTGTCATTGGACCTGACAACAACGTCAGTTGTTTTCTGAGACCCCATAAGTTTTAATAAAATTCTAAACAAGGGGTTCAATCATGATTCAGTCTATTTTTCGAATTATAATGATCGGTGCTTTTTTACTTCTCACTCACTGCACCTCAATCAGTTTAAAATTACCCGGCGCAACCATTGAATCTCCGCAGGTGGCGGGTAAGGGTAAAAAAGAGTTGGGGCCCAGTCTTGAACCGGCCCGAGAAATTGAGTACAGCGATGCCGTCAATTCGCGGCCACCGGATCTTAATAATGCGCGAGCCTTGGGGGCGACCCACAGCTTACTGCATCAGGCCCGATTTGGATTAAGCGACCGCTTTGAGTTGGGTGGGCACTTGGGAGTCGACACCACCAGTTCGGATCTACAAACAACATATATGTTGATTGGAAAATTTCAAATTTTTGGACCTACAAAAGGGGAGGCCAAAGCCGGCGATTCTTCAGCTGGTTTGTTTGCTCGTGTTTCCTATACAAAGGCTGACGGCTCAGGTGACCAGTCGGTGACCTTTGGCCCCGGAGGCTTCCCGTGGTCGGCGACCGTCAGTGCTGTCGGCACAATGGCGGGAGCCAGCTTTGGTCACCAGGTTTCAGACTCTGTCCTTCTCTATTTCAGTGGGGCCTATCAAAATGTTCGCTCTTCGGTAAAGATTGATCAAGAACCAGCGGATGACCTTTCTGATCCCGGTGGTTCCTACCGGCGTGACCGCGACGGTCGAAGTCTCGCTTATGGGGCCGGTCTGCAAATTCGATTGGGAAAAGTCTACCATTTTCACCTTAAAGCCATGCAGTTTGAATTTTATATGGACGGCATCGAAGATTTCCAAGGTTTAGTGGGGGCTGGTGGCTTTAATTTCTATTGGTGAGCCATTTGTCTCAAAAACGCCCACGCTGTCGAAATTTTAGGTAGAATCAATAGAATTTTAATTTAGTTAATAATAATAAATGTTTAATATGTGGCAAAGTCTACAGTTTCCTTATCCTTTCGAACTCGATAAGATGGGTATACAGACGAAAAGGGGGGTGCTCATGAAAGTCTTTATCGTCATTAGCCTTTTGTTGTTTTCTTATTCTTCTTTGGCATGCATTGGGGCAATGCGAGTTATCGGTCTAGAAAATTCCCCTTTCTTTTTTGACACGTTTACGGTTCATGGAACCTCCTTTTCCATTCCGTTCTCGGGAGGGCAGCAAACCGCGAGTTTTTCTTGCGACCGAACCGATAACAACACCCACCAACTTTTTGTCGAAGCAACAGATGATCAGTCCACTCCAGAAGAAGATGCTTTTGAGCGCACGCCAATGAGCACGCTGACACCCAATGGTCAGACCAATGCTATTCGTGACTCAAAAGAAGTTCCCATGGTCACGACAATCAGTGATTTCTTTAACGAAGCTGATCGTTCAACTTTTACCGTCCGTAGTACGACATCAGAAAATTATTTGAAGGTCACATGTAAAGAAGGTGAGGATCGAGTGAACACAATGGTGGTAGAATTTATGGGTCCGGGTGATAATAGAATTGCGGTTGTCGGAGCGGCCCACAATTCCAGTTATCGTGGGATTGGGATCAACGAAGCAAACGCCAGTGTTGATATGGCCAATTTAACTCCTCAGGCTATCAATATCCCCGGTTGTGGGGGAGTGGAAGCCGACCTTGGTGGCGGAAGTCAAGACGGCGGTACGACGGGTGTGAATCGATGAGAAGTTGCATAAAAATCCTTTTAACTCTCGGTATCTTCTTCACCGTCAACTTGGCACAGGCAAAGTTAACCACGCAAGCTCCCGATTTGAAAGTTTCGGTTTCCAATTTTGACAAGTCGTTTGTTTACTTAAAAGATAATGATGGCCATCGTTACAAGTATCCGCGTAGCGAATTTGCCGCCAAGTCATTTAAAATCCACCAAACTTTTTCGGTGGATAAAAAAAACTTACAGAAATACCGAATGAAAAAATCAAAAAAGAAAAAGCGCTCGCAAAAATCGCACTAGTTTTTTGCAAAGTTTTCGCTTCTGACTAAAAGATAATCAAATCTTGCTCTTGGTCTGTCATAAAACAAGACCAAGGGGCGCTTTCGACCAGCCACTGGGCGTCTTATAAAGATCCATAATAGAACTCATAAAATCAATTGTCTTACAATTTAAAGCGCAATCTATTATCCTAAGGATGACTTTCTAAAGTCGGAAAGGAGGTGGTGCCAATGTCATGTGAATTACGTAACTTAGGTGCCCTCCAATATGGAGGAGCCAATTAACTAACTAAAAGGAGTTAATTATTTGAGACGGTAAGATGGCTATCTTGCCGTCTTTTATTTTAAGCTCTTTATCCGTAGGCACTTCGCCTCTAAAAACAATTCTAAAGCAAAGGGTGGCAATTGACACAGAGGGCTGATTATATTAACTCCAAGGCCATGTTGATTGATTTAAAATCCATTGATGAAGCCGGTAAAGATTACAATTTCGATGAGCTCAGTGATGAGACTCTCGGAACTTTTAAAGACCTGATTGGTGACACTCCTTTTAAAATTGAACTGAATATACGGCCCTTAGGCAATACTTTTCAGGTCCATGGGGCTGTAAACTCTGAGTACAACGAAGTGTGTTCAAAATGTGGCTATGAAATCGATTTACCTCTGCAAAATCGAATCAACGAAATCTTAGTTATTGAGAAAGAAAGACCGCGGAACACCCAGGTTTCTCAAAGTCGACAGAATTTTGATACCAGTGCGCCGTCGGTCACTTACATCAATGACAGTCATTTCAATCTTACTGAGTTTCTTCACGAAATGATGGCTGCGGGAATGGAACTTTACCCTCAGTGTAAAGATACCGAGGTCTGTGAATCTCGGCGCTATAAAGAGCCGTTGATTACAGACGAAGAGCGCCCCGGGCATCCCGGTTTTGCCGCTTTGAAGAACTTAAAAGTTTCTAAGCACTAACAATTTGAATCTATTCTTTTTGTGAATTCTTACCCAGTGGATCGTAGCGCTCGGCAAACTTTTTGTTGAGTTTGGTAAGGTCCAAAATCGTGAACAAATCAGCACAGGCAAAATCCTCATCAAGCGCCGGCATTCCATACACCTGACTGCCAGCGTGTAAGTAGGAACGCAGTAGGGGAGGCAGTCGACGTAAAACTTTGGCGTCGATTTCGGCATCCTCGAAATGTTGTTGAGCATTGGCAAACTGATACTTGGGTGTCGGTTCGATTTGCAATTCGTTGTTCCAGCTGTCTTTGGCATCCAGTGATTTCACGACGGAAAACACGGTTGCTGGGTCCGTGGAGTCAAAGCTTGAGCAACCGAAAAGAAACCGGGTCTTGGTTTCCCGTATATATCGAGACAGTCCTTGCCACAGAAGATCCATGGTGCGACCGGTGCGGTAATCAGCGTGGGTGCAAGCCCGTCCCATTTCAAGCTTGGCTCCCTCAAGATTCAAAAACTGATCGAGGTTGAATTCGCCCTGCGAGTAAAAAATGTTTGAAAAATCAGAATGAATCAAACGATAGGTGCCGACAGCAATGCCTTTGTTTTTATCGATAATAAGGAGGTGGTCGGCGCGATGATCATAAGTATCAAATTCAAGGCCGGTTTCATGGCTTCTTTGCAAGCCCTCTTCCAAAAACACAGCATGGCGCAATTGCAAAGCCAGCTTTAGATCTTCGACATTTTTTGCCGTCTTAATGGTAAAGCCATCGGACTCGATAGCGAAAATCACCTTCGGTGAAAACTTGCTGAGATTGGTCATTTCCATAATTAATGATTAAGAATCTTACGTACAGATGTCTACAGAAACTTGGTTTCGCGACGAGTTAAGTCTCCGATAACACTCGCCAGTGGCCGTTTTCATAGACAAGCCGGTAAGAGGCCGCTTTTTGAATTCGATCATAAAACCCCTGCCAAGCCGGCTCGGTTTTCCAGTGGGGTTGAACGCGAATCCACAGTGGTTTGTTGAGGTCTGAAAACTCACGAAAATGCCCGTAAAGGTGACGAGCCGCCACCGTCGGGTTGGCGTCGACCAAAAGCTCCTGCCAGGGGCCTGACGTCTTCTCGGTAAGGCGCTGCAGTCCCTGTTGATCCAAGGGCTGAAGACTATCGACCAATGCCACCGGCTGATTGGGTTGGTAATGGTTTTTTAAATGTCCCGGCGCCTGCTCCGATTGGGCTTCTGTCACTTTAAGTTTGATGTTCTGATTGGCAAAAAAATCTCGTAACTGATCGGCGTCAATCACGCCCGGGCGTAAGATTCGTAGAACCTGGTTGTTGAGGTCGACTTGGACAACCGTTGACTCAATACCCCGGTGACAGGCTCCACCATCGACAACCGGCACGTTTCCGGCAAATTCCTGCAGAACATGCTGAGCTGTTGTCGGACTGGTTTTACCAAACATATTGGCGCTGGGGGCGGCCAGTGGAACTTTCAGTTGCTCGAGTAACTGTTGGAAAACCAAATGATCCGGTGATCGCAGGGCGACAGTTGTGCCCCCATTATTGATAAGACGAGAAATGCCGTCTTTTTTGGGAAGAACCAATGTTAAAGGTCCTGGCCAAAAAGAAGTGGCTAAATGGCGACTGGCTTCGTCAAATTGAGCCCACGCCTCGGCCTGCTGAAGATCTTTAACGTGCACGATGAGTGGGTCAAAAAAGGGACGTTGTTTGGTTTTAAAAATACGCTCCAGAGCCTGATCTTGGTCGATGCGCCCGGCTAGGCCATAAACAGTTTCCGTCGGCAGAGCCACCACGGCGCCGTCTCGCAAAAACTCCAATGCCTGTTGTTGATCAATAAGTGCCATGCTTAAAGACCTTTTGCGGGAGGGTGCTTGACTCGATAGCGCATGTTGATCAGTTCAACTCCTAGAGAAAAGAACATGGCAAAATAGATGTAGCCTTTGCCGACATGACCACCCATACCCTCGACGATCAAAACCACACCAATTAATATTAAAAAAGATAGAGCTAATATTTTTACTGTCGGATGATTCTCGACAAAATCACTGATGTAATTGGCTGAAAAAAGCATCACAACCATAGCAATCACCATGGCAATCACCATGATCGTGATATCTTTGACCATTCCGATGGCGGTGATGACTGAGTCGAGTGAGAAGACGATATCAAGAAGCATAATCTGCACAATTATCATCGAGAATTTCTTGGCATGCATATGGCTGGCAACGGCTTGGCCTTCATCGCCTTCGCCTTCTATTTTATGGTGTATTTCAAAAGTGGCTTTGCCGACCAAAAACAATCCACCCGTGATTAATATGATGTCGCGCAAAGAGAAACCTTGGTCGAAAACATGAAACAAAGGTTCTGTTAAATTCATTAACCAAGACAGGCAAAATAATAAAAGAATGCGGGTGACCAGAGCCAAGGAGATTCCCAGGCGACGGGCAAAAGGTTGTCGCGGCTTAGGGAGGCGAGATGTTAAAATCGCCACGAAAATAATATTATCAATACCCAGGACAATTTCCATTAGGGAAAGAGTTGCTAAAGCTGACAGAGTTTCGACAGAAAAGAGGCTATCCATGTCCCTTTTTGTGCTGTAGGCTTGTCGTTAAGTCAAGAAGGGGAACCGCGGTTGAAATATCTTATATTGCTTGTCTTTTTAGTGCTGTCAGGATGCCAAACCACGTCTTACAGTCATGTTCAGGTCGCCTCCGCTTATCCGCCGGGGATTTGCGAGGAGATTGGCCAGGTTATCGGCAATGCCTCAACCCATGAAAATGCCAAAGAGCAGGCCGTCAACGATATGCGATTTCAGGCGGCCCGCCGAAAAGGTAATTACATACGTCTAGTGGCCCTATCCGCTCATGGCACAGCGGCCCGTGGCGTCGCTTACAAATGCCCGTAAAGAGGATGTTGTGAAGAAAGAGTCCTTTTACAAATTGAGCGTCGACCAAGTTTTTAAGGTGGCTGAAGACCAAGGTTTTGAGCCGACGGGTGAGTATTTTCAGCTGAATTCCTATGAAAATCGTGTGTTTGATTTGTTTCTAGAAGGGGAGGGGCGTCCCCACATCATTTGTAAAGTCTATCGCCCTGGTCGCTGGTCTCTTGCCGCCATCCAAGAAGAGCATGCTTTTATGGCCGAGCTTCAAGATCACGGAATCCCAGCCGTACCGGCTTGGCAAAATCAAGGACAAACCACCTTTGAAGAGTCTGGGATGATTTTTAGTTTTTTTCCCAAAGCGATGGGGCGGATGCCGCAAGAATTGGATGCTAAGGATCTGCGGCAGCTCGGCCAGCAATTGGCAAAACTGCATAACGTTGGCGCCCAGCGAGAAGCCAAGCATCGTCCGACTTTGGATATCGAAGTGATGGGGTGGCAGGCCCTTGATGAGCTAGAAAATTGGGTGGCTCCAGAAATATGGCCTCGCTACGATAAGGCCGCTGCAAATATTTTAAACTTTCTTGATGACGAATTGGATCTGTCGCAAACCATTCGGATCCATGGCGATTGTCACAAAGGTAATATCTTACAGAACGACCCACTCGATGGAGATAAGCAATTTTTCTTTGTCGATTTTGATGATTTTATCAACGGCCTTCCGGTGCAGGACTTTTGGATGCTTTTCTCGGGCGATGAATCCGAAAATTCTGAAGAACTGGGTAACTTTATTGATGGCTATGAGTCTTTACGTTTGTTTGATCACAATCAATTGCGTTTGATGCCGGCCTTTCGTGGCCTCCGAATTATTTTTTATGCCCATTGGATCGCTAAACGTTGGCAGGATCCAGCTTTTCCGCAATTGTTTCCTGAGTTTAGAAACTTTATTTATTGGGCTGAAGAGGTTGAAGCTTTAGAAAAGATTTCTTGGAGCCTTTAAAAGACGAGGAGGTTTTATGAACGTTATGATGACTGGAAATCGCGATAAAGATCTTTGTCGTTACATAGTCAAGCGCTTTGAGGCCGAGGGACATAATTGTCGTTGTTTTAGTCGAAGTAATGGTTATGATTTTAAAGACAATCCGACAGAAGTCATCGCCCGAGTTATCAAAGAAGTGGAGTCCGCTGATATTTTTATCAATCTGTACACTATCTATTTTTTCAATGCCAGTGTTTTAGCTCATAAGCTTTTCAACCAATGGCTTGAAAAGGGTTACAGTGATCGCCGTATCATCAATGTCGGTTCAACCACCGATCGTGTACAAAGAGGAAAGCGAAACCTCTATCACTACGAAAAAAGGATCCTTCGCGAAATGAGTTCGGGCCATTCAATTCTCAGTGTTTGGGACCAAGCGCCGAAGGTGACTCACTTATCGATTGGAACCCTTGAAAACCGAGCCGAGGATAACCCGGGACGTAAATGCCTGGATATGCAAAAGGTGGCAGACTACATCTACTGGTTGACGCAACAGCCGAAAGACATCCACATTAATGAATTGTCTATTGATCCGGTTCAGTAGTCGGTGGATCTTGGTCTTTGAGGTGAGCCAATTCAATGGCTTGGTTTGTAAAGATCCAATTCACGCCACGATTGGTCTCTCTATAAAATAAATTTTTGCTATCAGGAAAGCCTGTTCCTACTAAAATATCTTGTTGCTGACAGGAGTTTTTCATCGCGTCTGTTAACAAAAGATACTGGCCTGTTAAAGCTCCCAGACGACGTTCTAAGGTTTGTTTGTAGATATGCTGAATATTGGTTCGTGCAATACTGACCATGGCTTTTGTTTGGATAAAATCAAGGGGCGTGAAGCGATCCAGGTCAAGAGACATAACATGGTAATCTTCAACAGGAGTCAGATCCTTTAAAGTTTCGTGGAGAGTCTTCACTTGTTCAGGCAAGCAAAGTGTTTTCAACTCGATCATCAAATGCTTTTTGTTGCCAAGAGCAGCAATCACCTCCATCAGAGTTGGAATTTGCGCGATTTCAGAACGCAATTGAGAAAACTCGGTCTCAGCAATTTCTAGGTTTTTATTGAAGACTCTTTGCGTGTTGGCGTCGTGGTGGATCACAGGCACGTTGTCTTTTGTCCAACGCAAGTCAAATTCAACGGCCCATATATTGTGTTGGAGACTTTCTAAAAACGCGGCCATGGTATTTTCAAGGCGTTCAGCTTGGTTCCAGCAACCGCGATGGGCCACTATTTTTACATGATCCAAAGCCCAATTGGTGGGCTCAGGCTGGGGAACAAACCGATAAACTTGATTACAAAAATTTTGAATTTGGTCGGTGAGTTTTACCATTGTCAATTTATAACAAAAAAGGCCCTGTTTAAGTAGGGCCTTTTCAGATATTGTGTTTTCTTCACAGACGGATTACTGATTGCGTGTGTTGTGAGTGCAGCTGTATCGAACTCTCACTTGTGTCCCTGGGGGAAGGGGCTCAGCAAATAGAATTTCATTTTGTGATAGGTTTTTTATCAGTTCAATATTGTATCCAGGGTCTGGAATCAGCTCAACATCGACGTCACCGTTATCAGGTGAGCAAGCCAATGTATCACGAAAAATCGAAACATTTTCGCCGATCTCTCTGACTTGGTCGGTGTAATTTTGATCGTTAGCGCAAATATCACCAACAACTCCACCTTCGGTCATGCCAGCCAGCGCCGCATAAACAAATCCGTATTTTCCATCCGGAGCGTTGTTATTGTCCTGAGCATTGAAACAACGAGTTTCACCGTTGTTTTGAATTTCCGAGCGTGGCACAAGGTTTTTCGGTTGGATAATAATGGAATGGACTGAAAGCGATTTGTAAGGGTAGATCGTTTTAAAGTAGTCAATAAAGCGATCGGGTTGTTCACGGTGGGGTTCTGCAATGCTGTTGAGTACATCACCACCGGCACCTTCGTCTTCATCAGACAGAATAACCAAGGCCATATGACCAATGGGGCGAATGAAATTGGCAGGATTCTTTTCGAATGTCATGGCCGCTGCTAATATTCCTCTTTCGTCACCAGACGGACAATGAGCCTCCACATAGTTATTGCGTTCACAGGTTAAAGTTTGTTCCCATTTAATGGTGTCTTCGAAAAAGCGTTGCTCGGTAAGAAGCGGCAACGAGCCATCCAGAAAGTAAGAGCCATCATTAAAAGGCACGAGCTCGCCATCCTGAAAGTCACCGTGTCCATTAACAATATCGGGACGGTTGGTGTTGTCTCGTAAATCAAAAGTGTCACGAACATCTGTGGTTGTGATGGCGATTCGATAATCAACACCAGCTAGAATATTTATAAAGTTGGGAAACATTTCTCCCATACGAGCCTGCTCATCGGACATCGAACCAGAAACATCGACGACAAATAAAATATCTTTTGATTGAGCTTCGGTATCAACGATGTAATCGTACTGATCGACACAAGTTCCATCTTCTCGACAAACAGGAATACATCGCACATCAGGGCGTGCATCCAAGCATTGCTGAAAAACCGATTCACCCGATGCATTGAATTGTTTTTCCGAACAGGCACCGAGCATAAGCCCCATGACAATCAGAAAAAATGCTAACAGCGAAAGTTTTTTGAGTTCCATACTGCACTCTCCTCTTATCTATATATGGAGCAAGGAAAGTGCCAAGGGGATAGATAATAGCAGAACCGTTACGGTGGCTAATAATTAAGTAATTTTAAGGGGATAGATGGGTGGTTGCGGATAAAAAGATTTTAACGACATGATAACAATTGTAGAATCACCAATCCAGTGACGAGAATCGTCACTGGCGGGGCCTGAAATGCGGGAAAAATTGAGCCCTTAGCTCTTAATAGCCAAACTCATTTTGATTTTTACTTGGGTCATATCTTGGATCTTGCAAGCCGATGTCGAAAAACCGTGTGACACCATCTTTGTCAATGTAGGGAAAGCAGCCATCTTTACTGGCGCTCACCGCAAACCCTGCGCTGTAACTGTGGTGCTCATCGATAGACCCGACAGTGTTGTAGTTTTTATCGGCTGGGGCGATTTCAATTTGAAAGTCACGACTGGTGTCGTTATAGCCAACAAAGTTTCGATGCCAATATTTAAAAACCAGAAGCTCATCGGCCAACAGGTTTTTATCTTCGTCTTGTAACTGGAGTTGCTCAGCCAAGTGATAGAGCGCCTTCATTTTTGGGTCGGCTAACATTTTGCGATACAAATTATTGCGCGGTTTCTTCGGGGCGTTTTCGCCGGTGTATTCCTGCTGCCAGTGACTTTCAGGAAAGTGCAGATGAGAGTGCCCCATGTCTGGAAAGAAAACATAGTCAGCGAAGCGATTGGCAAGGGCCACTTCAATCTGGTTGGTTACACTTTTAATAAAATCTTCAGTGATCGCTACCGGTAGGTGTTTTTTATCATCATGGAAGATGTAAAACTGATTCTCTTCAGGGTTGTACTGGGCGTGCATATTGAGCCGTTTGCCGGAATCGTAGATTTCTTCAAAGCGATCGCTCATTTCGAGAAGCGTGTAGCCCCATTTGAAGTCATTAGCGTAGACTTCAGGAGAGTCCTGAAAAGACACCTGGCATCGCTGTTTCGCCACTTCTATGTTGAACGCGGTTTGTTCTTTCGCGTGGACTGATAATGAAAAAAATAAAGTGAAGGCGCAGAAAAATCGCGTCATATCTCCCCCCCAGGATCTATTGAATGGTTTACTAATGAGTCTTCATTAGAAAATCTAAACCTATAAAAACAACCCTGTAAAAATCAACCTTTGCCTGGATTTCTTACCAAACTGAAAAAAATACAGGCTTAGCGAAGACGAATATTTCAGGAAATCCAGAAGGCTGGAGATCCGGGAAGCGATGAGTGAAAGATTGACCCCACGAGCTGAGACCTTTAAAACAGGGATCTTATGTCATTATACACTGTGCAAACATTCTATTTCTTTAAAGACATCAAACAGGAAAATCTCTTCTCCATACGGGCATGGCTCATGGGCCGAGCCGAAGCCCATACAGTTTTGGGATTGATCGTATTAGGGACCGAGGGACTGAATACCACATTGGCCGCCACAGACCCAGACGCCTTACAAGCCTTTGTCGATGAAGTTTTAGAGTTTTTTGATCACCCCGATCATTCGCAGATCAAGGTCAGCGAAAGTGATAAAGCTCCTTTTCGTCGCTTTGTCGTCAAAATCCGTGAAGAAATTGTGACTTTAGGTCGTCCTGAGTTTGTACCACAAGGAGAGAAGCGCCACCTCAGTCCCGAAGAATGGGATCAGATGCTTCGCCGAGACGATGTGGTCGTGGTTGATACTCGCAATGACTATGAAATTGAAATCGGCACCTTTGAAAAAGCCATCGATTTAGAGATTAAAGAATTTACCGAGTTTCCAGAAAAAATCAAAAATCTTGAGTCCGACAAAGAGAAGCCACACATGATTTTTTGCACGGGTGGCATTCGTTGTGAGAAAGCCATTTACGAAATGGAAAAGCAGGGGTTCAAAAATGTTTATCAGTTGGATGGCGGTATTCTCAATTACATGGAGAAATTCCCGGATGGTCTGTTTGACGGGGAGTGCTTCGTTTTCGATTCGCGGGTGGCTGTCAATAAAGACTTAAAACCATCGACTCACTTTTCTTTGTGTCCCCAGTGTGGCGAGGTGGGCAGTTTGCAAATCAACTGCCGAAAGTGTGACGAGCCGTCCAAACTTTGCAAGAAATGTATGGCTTTGGTCGCTGAAAAGCCTGAGTATGAAACCTGTTCGAAAAATTGCCGTTATCATTACGCTCGTGATCCTCATTCCAAAGGCCCACAGCAAAAACAGTTTTACCACTCCAATTAAACTCGATCGGGTCCCAGAACTCGACCAGCAACACGTCTAGAATATTGATCGTTCACGGCTGAAGGTCGAGCTGGCGATAAACCTACGCCACTGATACTCCGATACTTTGTTGAGGTATCAACGACATGATCCAATTGAAAGAACTTAGCTTTTTTAGAAAGTTTCCGCAGGCTGTGATTGCAGAATTACAAAAATGTGCGCAGACAGTGGAGTTTCAAAAAGGTGATATCGTCATCAAACAAGGCGAAACTAACGATTCGCTCTTCTTTCTATTAGAAGGTGTTCTCGATATATTTGTTGATGGTGGACGCGTCGCTGAAATGAAAAAAAAGGGCGATCTGATCGGTGAGATGAGCTTGATCAGTCAACAAGTGTCCTCGGCGACTATCCAAGCGCAAACTGCCGTATCATTGGTCCAATTGGATGGAGACTCACTGCACCGACTGGCGACCAATGGTAACCCTGGAGCCGATAGTCTTTATAAGGTTTATTCTGACATTCTTGTACAAAAGCTAGAAGCCACCAATCACCGAGCAAAAAAGTTAGAAGCTTTTGCCAAAGACTTAGAGGCCGCGCAGGATCGTTTAGAGGCTGTGAATGCGTCCTTGGAATTGAAAGTCAAAGATCGTACCGCCAAAATTGCAAAGAACCTTGAAGAGTTAAAGCAGAAAAACATCGAGCTGCAAGCCACTCACGAGAAAATTTCAGAACTTTATCAAAGTCGGGACATCACCTTTCAATCGCTCGATAGTTTGCTGAACAACCATTTACTGCCATTGAAACAGGAAATTCGGAAATTTAAAAAGACTCACAATTTAAAAGACAGTGAAATGGATCGAGTGGAGAAAGAGATTGTTCGGTCTATTCATCGCTTAGAGCCGCTGACAAAAAGTTTCAACGCTGAAAAGTCGATGTCCTCGAAACGGGTTCTTTTAGCTGAACCCATAAAAAAGCAACACAGTGTTGCCAAGTTAGCCTTGGCGGGTACAGGTGTTCAATTGACTATCGTGCAAACGGTCGATGAGGCGCAACAAGCCTTGGACCAAGAAACTTTTGATATATTTATGTTCGGAGAAGAGTTTATCGAATTGACCGAGTCCGCCCGAGCTTCGAATGCGAATATGGAATTTGTGTTTGTAACATCTAAAGATATCCCTCAATACGCTTCAATACTACTGAAGCAGAAAATCTTTCCTAATGTTGTCAATCGCGACGAAGAAGACAAACATTTTACTATTAAGAATTTTGTGACCACCGTTTCAAAGTTGGCGAGTGGCAACTATTTTGGCCTGGAGAAATACATCTCTTGGGGCGTCGAAGTCAAAGAGTTAGAAGTCACCGGCAGTGATCACCGTGCGCAGGTGATCGAAGAGATGAATGACTATTTTGCTCAGTCGGGAATTCGATCGACCAACCGAGAGCGACTGTCCTTGGTTGCCGAAGAGCTGTTAATGAATGCGATCTACGATGCCCCTCATGATCAGGATGGCAAGCCTATCTACAATCATAAAAATAGAACTGAAAAGATCAGCCTTTTAGAGGCTCATCGCCCAGTTTTTAGATTTGCCACCGACGGTGTTCTGATTGCTATTTCAATCACTGATCCCTTTGGCGCCTTAGATGCTCCGACTCTGTTTTCCTATCTGGAAAAATGCTATTCCGGAGGCTCACTGAATGACGGCCGTAAAGATAAAGGTGGGGGTGGCCGTGGTCTGCATCAGATTATTGAGAATTCGGACCTGGTCGTCTTTAATATTGACCTCAAGAAACGCACCGAAGTCATCGCTCTTTTCAACGCCGATCAAAAAACGGCGGTCGATCGCAACCCCAATCTTCACTTTTTTAAAGTCGCATAGAGCGTTTTGTTTTGAGTCAAATTTCCTGTTTTGACACCTGAGATTGCTTATCGGGTTTTACGCCGAATAACAATTAAACAGAAACTGTGAATTAGAGTGGAGTTTTTCTCAATTCGTTGGCTGCTGTCTGTGCCATATTGAGAGATTGGGTACAGTTCACTGAGTTGGCAAGTTGTTTCACAAAAAATCAAACTTTTAAGCAATAGAACCCCCGTGATTTTGGCAGCCGCTTTGCAATTGATAGGGGTATGACGAAAACGCTGGGGGGCGAAAATGAAAGCAATAGTAATAATAGTAACGATTTTAGTCGCACAAAATGCAATGGCCTTTGATAAAGACAGTAGCATGGGCGATTTACAAAACGCCTTGATGCAATCGAACAAAGATTATAACGACTCCAAAAAACTGGCTTTGCAAGAAGACAACCAAAGAATTACCAATTGGAATCAGCACGAAACAACAACGATCGAAATCACCGCGGATATTAAAGCCGAAGCGCGAGACTATCAGGGTGGAATGGAGGTTGCTCCAACACCTGAATCGAAAGACAATCTCGCCGAGACTGAAAAGCAAGAGGTAAAAACAAACATCTTGCATGAAGTTTCTATGAACAACTGAATCAAAGTTGGGAAGGTGTGAGGCCTTCTCTTTTCAATCCTTAGCCGTCTTACTGAGTCTAGCCCCTTTTCCTTGCCAGAAAAGGGGCTTTTTAATAATACGACAGAGCCTGACAACATTGGGCTTGTCCAGTCCTATTGCAGCTCTTCATTTTGATGAGCATAAAGTCATTTAAAGACCTAGGTCTAGTTCACTTTTTTGCTTTCGACTTTTCTAATGGCAAGGCTTATCCCATTATCTATGCGTTACTCCTATACAGCTTTACTGTTTATTATCGTTTTGGTTCTAGTTAATCGATCACGGGCCGATGATTGTGGAACCTCGGACTCTGCGAGCCATCGATCCATCGTTATGATCAATGATCAAGGCGAGCCGGATTTGTGGAGCGAGGAGCAAGCGAAAGATCTAAGTTTTTGTATCAGCGAGGTTTTTGCGACAAATTATGAAAAAGTTGAAGATGCAGTTCGAGAAGCCGCACTTCAGTGGATGGAGTATGGCAATTTTGATTTTAAATTGGTCGACGATTTGTCGTGCGACAATAAAAAGAGGCAAGCTTTGTTCCGTATTGTTCCGACGGCTCGTCAGGCCAAATTCAAAGCCCGTGCTTTTTTTCCAGGTGCAGAACCGCACAAAAGAAAAATCCAAATCAACCGTCGCTTCGCCGACAGTGCCACGGTAGAAATGCAACGTTTGATGTTGCACGAACTAGGGCATGTGTTGGGGCTTCGCCATGAGCATATTCACGTTGATGCCGGGGGCGATTGTCAAGAGCTTGGCGATTTTGATCCGATTACTGATTATGATCCGGCTTCCATTATGCACTACCCAACGTGTGGTCCGAAAAAACTGCAAAACTTTGTGCTGTCTGATTTAGACAAACAGGGGATTTCCAGCCTTTATCCGTTTTAGAAAAAGTACCGGCCTCCAATAGCAATTCCTAAGTCGACATCGGTGTCCGGAATAAAAAAGAAATGCAGAGAGGCTTCGGCAAAAACTTCAAAGCTTGGATCATCAAAATAATAATTTAAACCGCCAACTCCGCGCACGGCGAGCCCCAATTCATCATCGTCGTCGTCATTGATCCATGGGGGCGGGTCATCATTGCGGTCCCAAGAAAACAGAGCGCCACCGACTCCAAAGTAGTACCCTAAAAAGGCTTTGCCAATTTGTAACTCACGATCAAATTCCCACAGATAGGTGCTGTGAAGATGAAAGTAGTCCCGGCGCCCCAATGAGTATCCCAAAGCAGCATCAATCGAGTTTTGAGCTGACATGCGATGTTTGACTGAAAACCCTGTGGGGTTGGCGAGGATCACTCCTAAGCCCCAGGGTTTAACCTCAGCTGCAGCTGAAGACGAGATTCCAACGACGATTAAAAAGATAAGTGTTTTCATGGCGGTATTATTAAACATTTCCAGGGCTCTGTGAAATGATTATTTTTACACAATTCTTTGTTTTACAAATATGTATGCAACATAATAAATCCAATCTCGTTGGGATTCTGATAGGACCCAGGAGAGCCAGCAATCGCTGAATCCAGGATAGCGCGGGTGTACTCCACTTGAATATTGAAGTGAGGGATGGGCAGCCATTGAATTCCAATCCCGGGTTGGTGTTGTAGTGAATAACTGGTGCCCCGATCCACGGAGGCATGCTGGAACAGAAGATACCACATCAGACCTTTTACTGGAGTGTTGCCGACACGTAAAAAAGAAGCGAGAGTCTCAACAGCCTGTTGCGGGTTGGCTGAGAAGTGGGCTTGTTCATAGTCTAATTCAGACATTAAAATCCAGTCTTCTGCCAAGGGCATTACGGCATTTAAGCTCCCGAGTGTTCGACGCTTTTGATTGGATTCCCCAATCAACAGGCTGCCTCCAAGTCTTGAGTTTTCATTCATGTAATACGTGAAATGGCCTGACATGTTTTGTTCTGTGTTGGCGGTGCGTGGATTGTCAATTCGTCCTAAGCTGCTACCAACGGTGACCTCGTAAGATTCATAAAATTTTGTGAACTCAACATTGTAGGTTTCACTTGTAAAGCCAAAACCAAATAAACTTTTGATCAGGCGAGTGTGGTTGGGAGTATTGATTCCAAAAGTCTGCCGAAACTTACCGACCCGAAGCTTTGAAGTGGCAGAGGGGGACCACAGGGCATAGTGGCGTTCTGACAGAAACTGGCCCCGCCCAGGGAACCCGTCAGGACCCTGTTGTAACCCGGCAGTACCAACCAGCATGACGTTATCAACTTTAACTCCGACCTCTAGGTTTTGTTGCATCGGAAAGCTTTTGCCTTGCTCGATGTTGTCATTTTTTAACCAAGTTTGAATGGTTCGGAGATCGCCACCAAATTTGACGGTCTCGCGGTTTTTTAAGGCGCCAAAGTAGGGTTGTGCGAAAGAATCACTGACCCCCCAAGTCGACATCAGCTCTTTCGAAAGTGAGCGACCATAATCGGTCAGCAGACCACCACCGTTCGGGGACACATGGCAAGCGATACAGGCGGGATAGCCATGGGTCACATTTTGCACGAAGCCCCACGATTTTTGACTCAAGAAAATAAAACAAAGGGTGAATAAAATCCGCAGGGCCATAGTTTCCTCTCTTAGGGTTGAGCGACTGTTGACTCAAAATTGACATTAACTTTTTCTGCGACAGTGATGCCTTTGTAGCTTGGAATTTCTATTTTAAAATCAGAAAGTTTGATCGGGATTTCAGCGGACATCTTTATGACACCGTTGTCGTTTTCCAATTCGGCTTTTCCGTCCACCTGTTTTTCGACTCCATGAAGAGTGAGAGTGCCTTGGAAATCGAAGGCGCCGTCCAATTGTTCAGGAACCGACACATCGGTCAGCTTTAGTTTGGCGGTGGGGAACTGTTTGACCTCTAAATATTTGTCTTTCATGTGGCTGTCGCGTAAATCGATGCCTGTTTTTAAAGTGGTAAGATTAAAAACCAACTCACCATTAACCTTGCTCGCGGCTTGATTGAGTTTTCCAGTGACCCCTGTGCCTTCGCCTTTGATGGTGACAAGGTTGGGCCAACCTTTAGTTTTAAATTCGACTTTCCCAGCTTCAGGTTTAAATTCGTATTGTTTGCCTTCAACTGCCGCATGGCCGATATTGGCAAAAAACAGTAAAGTTAATAATAGTTTCATAGGTCCCCCTCGTCATATGGTAAATTCAAATTGATCCATTCTTGGATGATTGCGATTTCTTCGTCGGTCACCCGCGGAATAGTCTGTTCGATATCGTCTTTGTCAGTATTAAAAGGCATGGGAGTAAAAAACTCTAAAGGATCGTTGGGGTCTCGTAGCATCGACTCAACAAACAGTCCTGGAGCTTCACCCTCTTCTTTTTTAGTCTTGATTAAATTCGGATTGCTTTGCATCCATGTCCATAAATTACGGAAGGTATCAAACGATTTTCCGAATCCACGGTTGCCGTAGCTGTTGTGGCATAAAATACATTTTGGTCCCAGAATATTGTCACGAATTGAAATAAAGGTCGGCTGTAACGGGTCCATTTCGACTTTATCCACCGTTTCACCGGCAAATTCTGGAGCCCCTTGCCCGACCCAGTCCATAAGAATCTTTTTGTCACTGTCACTGACAAAAGTCACTTCGGCATTTTTGCGTTTTGGGAAGGGCATTTTGTTAGAGCCGACTAAAGAAATAATAGCGCCGCGGTCTTTGTAAGCCATTTTATAGTTATTGTATTGAACATGGCAGGCGGTGCATTTGTAGGGATCTAAAACCTTTTCCTTAACATAAGCAAAGCTGAGAGCCGCATCTTTATCAGGCGCCGGTTTGTTAGGTTGATTATCCTTGTCGGTAAACTGTGGAGCTCCAGCTTGCACCCATTCTTTAAACATGGCAATTTTCTCGGGTGGTAGCGGTGGGCCATCTTTTGGCATCAAGCGAGCGGGATCAGAAGTTTCCATGCGAGCCAACATCGCGAACGCGGACGCTTGAACCACGACATAGTTTTCGTACTGCTTGTGTCGGTCGGTATGGCAACTGATACAGCTGTACGAAAACTATGTCGTGGTTCAAGC
>CAXRIX010000006.1:0-9233 GCA_964230555.1 Bdellovibrionales bacterium | reverse complement strand
TTGCTGTCTAAAGGATATGTCGAAATCGGTATGGATCACTTTGCATTGCCGCAAGACCCTCTGTCGATCAGTGATTCTCAAAGTCAGCTGCATCGTAATTTTATGGGTTATGTCGAGGAGAGAACGCAAGTTCTTTTAGGTTTGGGCGTCTCAGCGATTTCTGAAACTCCCGATTGCTTCCATCAAAATGAAAAAGCTTTGCCTGTTTACGAGCGACGGGTGGGCGTCCCTGAGATTCCGACCCTACGAGGTCATAAGCTAACGGCCGAGGACCAAGTGCGACGAGAACAGATTCTCAATTTTATGACTCGCGGCCGGGTCGTGCTTGTCGATGAGGCGCAGAAGAAAAATGTCGCAGAATTGCTTGCAGAAATGATTCGCGACGAATTGGTTTTAATTGATGGCAATGAGTTGGTTTTGACAAAAAAAGGCAAACCGTTTCTTCGTAATGCCTGTGTCGCCCTTGATGAAAGACTGTTGCGCAACAAGCCTGATTCTGAAATTTTCTCAAAATCAATGTAAGGATTGTTTTGAATACAGAAAAACGAGTGAACGTTATTGGTGGTGGTTTTTCCGGATTGATTCAAGCTTTCTATTTTGCTGAAGCTGGAATTCCCACGCGTCTTATCGAGAAAGACGCTCGGCTGGGTGGGCTGCTGGGAACCCATCAAGATCAAGAGTTTCTCTTTGAGCAAGCCGCTAACGCCTTTATAGCTAATAAAGAAATCGAACGGGTCGGGCGCGTGATCGGTGTTCGCTGGGTTTCAAAACAGCCGACCGCTAAAAAGCGCTATATTTTTCGCGATGGACAAATGCGTCGTTGGCCTTTTGGTTTTTCTGAATCCTTACCGTTGGTTAAGTTTGTTCTCTCTAAAAAGTGGAAAAATAAAAAATTCTCACCGATCCCTGACGAGTCACTAGAAAAATGGGGGCGCCGTCAACTGAGTGATGTCTTAACAGAGTATCTTTTAGAACCGGCGATTCAGGGGGTCTATGCCAGTCGCTTGCAGTCCTTGGATGCGCGTTTGGTTCTTAACAGTATTGGAAATCGCAAACCAAAGGGACAGCTTCGTGGATCGATAGCTCCATTGGGTGGTATGCAAGAGTGGATTGATAAAATGCAGGCTTACCTTCTTGGAAAAGGAGTGGATCTGGTTTTGTCGAAAGATGTTCGCGTTGAAGAGCTCGATGAGCCGACCATTCTTGCTGTCGACCTTAGAACCTTGAAGAATTGGGTGAATGAGCAACAATTAAAACTTCCTAAAAGCATTTTAGGAACTCAGTCGGTGTCGCTAACTTCGGTGAGTTTAGGATTTAAATCCTCACAGTACCGGCTGCCGGAGGGTTTTGGCTGTCTTTTTCCAGAAGCAGAAGGATTTCACTCTTTGGGAGTCCTTTTTAATCACAGTATTTTTCCAGCTCGAGTAGAAGCCGGGGCCAGTGAAACTTGGATTCTGAATGATGATAAAATGGAATTTTCAAATATGAGTTCATCGGCCCTCATCCGCTACGTCCAGTCTGATCGAAGTCTGTTACAGAGAAGCGAAAAAGATCCGGATTCAGTCAAAGTCAGTCAGTGGCCTCAGCGCATTCCACTGTACGATTCAGCACTGCGAAATTTTTTAGAGGATTACCAGCAACAAAAGCCACCCTATCTCCTGGTTGGAAATTATTTAGGAGACCTAGGGCTTAGTAAGATCATTTTTCATGCTCAAGAAAATTTACGTCGATTTCAAGGAGGCTACTTTGCCTAAAACTGGAGTGGTATTTTCAAACCTTGGAACACCTCGAAGTCCCAGTCCTGATGATGTCGGTTCCTACCTCGGAGAGTTTTTGATGGATCATCATGTGATTCAGATTCCGGGGCCTTTGCGATGGTTGTTGGTGCGTGGGATTATAGTTCCGTTCCGAAAGAAAAAGTCAGCCGCCAACTACCAAGAAGTTTGGACTGAAAATGGATCGCCTCTGTTGGTTGAAACAGAAAAGGCGGCGCAGGCCCTGCAGAATGAATTGGGTGATGATTTTAAAGTTGTCGTGGGGATGCGCTACGGTGACCCTAGCTTTAAGACCTGTGCTGATCAGCTAAAAGACTGTGAAGAGGTGATATTCTTCCCACAGTACCCGCAATACGCGGCGTCGACAGTGCAAACGGGATTAGACCATTTTTTTAAATTTTTTGAGCCGTCACGGGTTCGGGTGGTGCCGCCTTATTATGATCATCCTGCATTCTTAAAAGCCTATGGGGAATTTTTAAAAGAAAGGTGGCAGAAAAGTGAGGTTGATCACCTTTTGATGAGTTTTCATGGGCTCCCAGAAAGCCACCTCCAAAAATCGGATCCTACGGGTCAGCATTGCCTGCAGCAGTCCGATTGTTGTGCGAAAGCTCAAGGCGCTGTGCTCCAGTCCTGTTACCGGGCCCAATGCTACCGATCAGCAGAAGGTATTGCCCAGGCCGCCGGGTTGTCAAAACAGCAGTACTCGGTCAGCTTTCAGTCGCGCTTGGGGCGGCAAAAGTGGATTGAGCCTTACACTGAGGATAGCTATGGGACCTTGGTGGAAGAGGGGCACAAAAATATTGCGGTGATTTGCCCCGGATTTCCTGTTGATGGACTTGAAACTTTAGAGGAAATTGCTATGACGGGTCGAGAAACCTTTCTCGGTCAAGGTGGAGAGTCGTTTCAGTATTGGCCCTGCCTCAACGATGATCGACGCTGGATCCAAGCTTGCGTTGAGCTTGTCAAAAACGGATAATAGGACTGTTTTTAGTTCGGAGGAATGGAATGAAAGAATTCTGGAGAAGTTTAATAGCCTCAATGTTAGGGACCTTTATGGCCCTCTTTTTTATGTTTATCGTCAGTCTGGCCTTTATTGCTGGCTTGTCGGCATTGAGTAGTTCAAGTTGGGAATCCGAGCTTGCATCGATAGAAGACAAGTCAGTCCTCCGGATTGACTTAAATGGCCCACTGAAAGACCACATCAAGCGGCGAGATTTGTTAACAACAATCTTAAACTATGACGAGCCTCCGGTGACAGGGTTATTTGAAATATCCAAGGTTTTAAAGAAAGCAGCTAACGACAGTCGTATCAAAGGTGTTCTGTTAAATTTTCAAAATTTTCAAACCGGCTTGGCTAATGCTGAAGCTCTTCGTCGAGAACTAGCGGAATTCAAACAGTCCGGAAAATTTATGATTGCCTATGGGGAAACTTACTCCGAATTGGATTACCTGGTGGCCTCTGTCGTCGACGAGGTGATTTTATATCCCAAAGGTTATTTTGAGTGGGATGGTCTTTATACAAAAATCAGTTATCTGAAAAACACCATGAAAAAGCTGGATGTGGTTCCGCAAATTTTTCGGGTTGGAAAATTCAAATCGGCGATCGAGCCATTGATAAACGAAAAAATGAGTGAAGCCAGTCGCGAACAGGTTATGGCCTTGCTTGAGGGCGCCTGGAAACAGTTTCTGTTTTATGCGAAAGAAAAAACTCAACTTTCGGAGGACGAGCTGAACACCTACGCCGATGAAGCATCGGTCATGTTCGCCGATGATGCTCACGAAAAAGGTTTTGTGAATTTGCTTGCTTCGTTCGAAGAAGTTGAAGAAAAGCTGAAAGAGCTGACTGAGCAAGAGGAAAAGCCGAAGTATGTCGGTTGGCGATCCTATTACAAAGAAGTAGAAAAGGATTATGACATCGCTGCTGATAATGTCATCGCTGTTGTCTTCGCTGAAGGAGGTATCCGTACTGAGCGTGGAGATGATGATGGGATATCTTCTCGCGAGTTGACTAAAACTTTGCATGAAATTCGTAAAGACGAAAAGGTCAAAGCCGTGGTGGTTCGAGTCAACAGTCCCGGTGGCTCGGCTCTGGCCTCAGATGTGATTTGGACAGCAACCCAATGGTTGAAAGACGCTAAGCCCTATGTCACCTCGTTTGGAAATGTCGCTGCGAGCGGCGGCTATTACATGTCCGCAGGGAGTCAGTATATTTTCGCCGAGCCGACAACGATCACAGGATCGATTGGTGTGTTTGGAGTGACGTTTGCCACCAAAGAGTTTTGGAATAAGAAAATTGGAATGACCTTTGACAGTGCTAAGTCTCATCGTTTTGCCGACATGGAGAGCTTGTCTCGCCTTCTGGATCCCGAAGAGAGTCAAAAGATTCAAAATATGGTGGAAACAATCTATGAGGACTTTTTAAATGTTGTCACCAATGGTCGCACGGCTCTTGAAACCCGAGAGCAGACTCATGAGTTAGCCCAGGGGCGGGTTTGGATCGGCACTAAAGCGAAAGAGTTAGGACTTGTGGATGAGATGGGGGGAATGGACGAGGCCATCGCTAAAGCGGCAGAGTTCGCTGAACTTTCCGAGTATGAAGTGGCGGTTTACCCAAAAGACCTTTCACCTTTCAAAGAATTTATGAAACAGATCGGGCAGACTTCGGTGTTCGCTATCAAGGCTCTGGTTCCTGAGCGCCTACGGGTTTTTATTGAGACCCATAAAAAAGAAGACCTCCACGAAAAAATTCATATGCGTTTACCATTTGATTTAGATATTCAGTAAATGCAAAAGGGCCGACTTTCTCTAGGTCGGTCTTCGCAATAGTCTTCACATCACAACCTGTTTAGAAATGAATAGCCTGAGGTTATAAAAGCGACCTAGGTCCAGTACTCTGTAGAGATCGTCCTTTATAGAATCAAAGGATGAAGATCTTATCAATAGCTTTCGTCGTCTTTGGTTTTTCGCTACCGGTTTTTGGTTTGGATTGTTCAAAAGGAATATCGCCGAACTCTCTGGAATACATTCAATGTTATTTTCAATGTGACGACGACGTCGAATGCGATCGTTTTGCTAAATCTCTGTATCGAGACAGTCATGCCGGATGTCGACCACGACCCGAAACAGTTGTAACCATGAATCGCTATTTTCCCTGGTTAGAAAAAAACACCAAGCAGGTTCGTGGCAAGGTGTTCTATGGCGATGTCGTTGCCGGTCCCTATGGGTATTGGATGTACTCCAGGCAAGGTCATCTTATAATCCAAACCACAGTTCATTTTAGTAACTTTCATGAAATTTCTCAATTTCACCAAAATCGTTTGCGACAGCGTTTTGCTTTGGCTGCAAAGTTTTGGGAAAACAATCATTCGTTTCCATTTCCTGTAAAATTCGCATTTCAAATTGTTACCGATCCGGCGAAAGCTCATGTCCGAAATATAAAATTGATGGCAAAAACACGGGGTCCTTATTTTAGCCGGTGGAATATCAATTGGAGTGTGGCATCAATAGCTCACGAGTTCGGTCACGTCTTGGGTCTCGATGACGAGTATTCCTATTTGCAGGGGAGTGAAGAGCATATCTGCGAGCCCACCTCGATCATGTGCAATAGCTACAATAAAGATATGGAAATCAAAGATTATCACTTCTACCTGATCTATCGACGTTTGCATTGTGCTTAATACGTTAAAGCAGGTCTCTTAACAGGCTACCAATCTCACTGGAATAAAAAATGGCCCAATAATAAAGGACGAAGCGAGGGACCCGAACCAGTGCAGCCAGCACAAAAGTTTGTAGTGGAAGTTTGAAGATACCTGCTAGCCAGCAAGTCAGAGAAAACGGCAATGGCGTTAATGCACCGATTACGACCATCCAAAAACCAAAACGCCGGATCTGACCCTTATGCTCTCGACCAAAAGTGACGATGATTCTTCGAAAAAAACGCACATGCTGCAAGCGTCGACCAATCAGCCAGCCACAAATCCCAGCGATCGAAGAGACCAAGCCTAAAAGTGGAACCCAAAGGCCCCATTGTTCGTGCATTGTACTCTGGCCAATCAGGTAGAGAGCGGCGTCCGGTGGAATCGGTGAAATCATCAAGTCGGCGATAAAAACTGAGGCCCCCAGGCCGGCAAAGCCAAAATTATCAATCATCCAGTCAGCAAACTCATTGATCTGTGGTTCGAAAATTAGGGCTATTAAAAAGATCAAACCAACCAGAAATAAAAGAAAAAGAAAGCCCCGGAAAAGCTGTTTTTGAAAAATTTTTTTCAGCTCAGGATTGTCGAGATCGTTCCATTGGTTCACAGGTTTTTCGCTCCAGGGTCTTGCAAAGCTTTTGTAACTTTGTCTGTTTGGAAAATCTATCATCTTTGTGACAATTTTTGCAGTCAGTAACACTTACATAGCTCAAATTCGGCACTTGGTGGGGCAGACCTTGGTTATGTTCTAGTGATTTCAATGATTTGCCTAGGAAAAAACCATGGGATGGTTCTTGCATTCCTTTGGGGTGTGAATTGAGGAGGAAACCCATGTTATCCAAATCTTTAATATATAAGGTTTTGGTTTTACTTTTTGCTGCATTGATCTTTAACCAGATGGCGTGCAGCAACGCTAGTTTTGAAGCCGATGATAGTAGCAAATTACAGCAGTCTCCGGAGCCAGACAACGTCGACGATCCATTTGATTCCTTTGACGATTCCGATGCTGTTCGTTGTGACAACACCAATGCCATTTTCTGTGACCGTGGAGATGATGGTCTTACAGATAACGTTCCTGACCTTAACTACACACCACCTCGATGTGATGTGACCTCCAATGGAAATTGTTACCGAAACACTTATCGAGACACTCGTCGTAACCCAATCAATGGTGTTGATGTCTGGTTGGTGGTCGATTCGTCAGAATCTTTTGACCAAGCCCGCGTCGCAGTCGGACGAGCTCTTGCCGATGATTTTTTAAGAAATCTTGTTCGCGATGTACCTGTTCGCATCTCAGTGATTGCCGGACATGCTCCTAGTGGATCTTACTCAGGCGTTCGTTCAGCCGCACCAGCCGTGAACTCCGAGGTGTTTTATCGTCACACTACGGAGCCTTTAACAGTAACAATCCGAAATACCGCAGAAATTAACAGTAAACGCGATCAGCTTTTAAGCAAACTCAATCGCTTCATGCGTGAAAGTCCTATATCGATTGCGAAAAGAAACGGTGGCAGTATCCAAGTGCTTAATGGCTACTTTGAAAACTGGAGTTTGGGTGGTCCCCATTCCGGCTCTGATGAGCTTGGATTACGTAACTTCTACGACGCCATTGCTGGTCCCAACCGAGCCTACGTACCCGATGACAATGCTTGGGTGGTGTTGTTTCTTTCTGATGAAAACGATGCCTGTGTTCCTTTTGATCGCTATTCGGCCCGAAGCCCACATTTAGTTAATGGTCGCTATTATTCTCACCGTAGTGATGAAGCCGAAATGCTTGATTGGTACTGCGGTGGAATCAGCACCAGCCGAGTGTATGCCGAGGCCGTCCGTTTTGCTGGAAACCGTCCCTATGCTCTTGGAGCCATGGTTTATAGAGATCGTTCAACAATCCCTTCAAGTGCACACGGCCAGGCCGATATCGGTCGCGGTTATCTTGAGGTCGTCGCTAAAGCCGGCCGCCAAGGAGCCACCGTCGATCTTGCCACGGCGACTAGTTCTTGGGGAATGGAGTCAACGGCACAAAGAATTGTTGGCGAACTTGCCAACATCACCAACGAAAGTGTCGGTACACACACCCAGTACCCAATTTATGACAGTCCTGGAAATCGTATCAGCCTGAATCGCGTCGAAACCAATGATGGTCGGTTCAATATGCAGGTCTATGTCGATGGACGTCGATCAAACTATACAATTGACTCTCGCAACAGCTTGGTTCGACCGTCCACTCTTGGTGAAGAAGTAGAAATTCGCTTCTGCCTCGACTAACTCAATTTCAGAATTCCACTCTCTCATCATGAATGAGTGAGTGGATACTGATCCATTTTTCATTTTTTTTCTGGAACCAGACGTAGAGGGTAAGGCCTCGTTGAGACCCGTCACGGGGAGTCGTCCAGCTGGTCTCTTTTATAATCAGTTCTTTGTTTTCTTTATCGATCCAGTTGTAGAGCTCGATTTGGTATTCTAGGAGGTCCACTTTGTTTGGGGAAAGAAGTTGGCTCGTGTCTGGGGTGCCGAGAGCATCGGTTATTTTTGCTAATGTCTGTCCATGCCATTGTTTCACAGACCCCGTATCAGAATCTTTTGCAAGATAGGATCTCAATAGCGAAGCCTTTGTCGGTTTCGGTAGGGAGTCAGAGGTTTTAGGAGAAAGACTGTTTTCTTCTTTAGTGCAGCTGATAAATCCAACCATCGCCACCACCACAAGCATTGAAAGGGGTGAGGCAAGCCTTGATCGCATATCAAGTGCCTCGAACCACATTGAACTCAACCCGACGGTTCAAAGCCCGTCCTTGATAGTTGCCGTTGTCAGCAATGGGGTCGCGTTCGCCACGACCCATGGATTGAATTTTACTGTGTTCAGAGGGGGGTAAAAAGTTCTGTAGTTCACGTTTGACCGAACGCGCTCGACGGGCACTGAGCTTGTCGTTGTAAGAGAGGCTACCAATGGAATCGGTGTGACCGGTAATCACTAAAGTTTGAAAGCCTTGGCCACGAATGAGGTATTGAGCCAGGCGACGAAGGGTGGCGCGAAAGTCAGGAGTGACTCGATCGCTATCGAACTCAAAAAGAACATCTTTGGCAATAAATGTTTCACTGCCATCAGGATTGGCGCTGAAGTCTAAATCTTCGATAAAAGCCACCTGAGGCTCAGCCTCATACTGTTTTCCAAAGAGGGGACCGATGGCCCAATTGACACCCGTGTAGACACGCCAGTCGGGCGATGCAGCTCCTTGGTAAAGCTCAGTTCCGCCGCCGACATGCAGAGCCACCGAGTTTGAAACATTCCACTTGGCGCCCAAAATAAATTCAGCCGAAGACAGTTCGCGGTCACTGGTAAACTGTACGGCCTCCGTAGGAAGGGCGCTGAAAACTTCAGCGATCAGTTTGGTATTGATGGAGTCTAACAAATAACTTCCCGCAAATGAGAAGATGAACTGATCGGGGTAAGGTTCAACAGGAATAAGGGTCGGATCGACAGGGGTGCCAGGGTTACGAAAACGATAACCGATGTTGGCACCCAGATTGAAATCTCCAATTGTGAAGTCATAGGCCAACTCAAGGTTGAATGTCGGTCCAGGGTCGCGGCCAGTAAATGGGTAGTTTTCAATAACAAACCAGTTCATGGATAAAATCGTTGCAAGGCCTCCTGAAGAGTCACCGAAAAAGCGATATTTTGTATTCACGCGGTACTCGGTAATTCCAGTATTGCCGAAGCGGCCACGGAAAACAGAATCGTTGTCATCAACCGACTGAGCTAACACCT
>CAXRIX010000005.1:0-4144 GCA_964230555.1 Bdellovibrionales bacterium | reverse complement strand
TACCGACGGGCACCTGTTAATGTCAGGCTTCAATTCCAATGGGAATTTAGGTTCAAACAGTACCAAGTACTATGGTTTTGATTCCCCATTTCAACATGCCGGTTCGTGGAGTCAGGTCGTTCTGGGTGGTGAGCATACCATGGCTATCAGGACCGATGGCACACTGTGGACTTGGGGGCGGAACAGCTATGGCCAATTGGGCCAAGGTAATATCACTGACTACTCCTCACCGGTACAGATACCGGGATCATGGAATCAAATTGCTACGAATACCTACTCTTCTTTTGCAATGAAGACTGACAACACTTTATGGGCCTGGGGAGACAATTCGTCCGGTAACCTAGGAACAGGAAACTACACTGACTACTCTTCACCCGTACAAATTCCAGGGACATGGCAGAAGCTTTTTCAATCAAATGCCTTGATAGGGGGAGTATCGGCCGGCGCGATCCGTCCCGATGGAACTCTTTGGGTTTGGGGTTCCAACAAGTATGGTAATCTCGGGACAAACAATACCACTTATTATAATTCCCCAGTTCAACTTCCGGGCTCTTGGGCTCAGGTTGCATTTTCAGGCCCAGGAAGTGGAGGAGTCAAATCCGATGGAACCGGATGGACGTGGGGCGCCTCTGTTATGAGTGGTTATGTCCCGGTTACCAATTCGTCTCCTGTTCAAGTTGCGGGCTCATGGGTCCAGATCAATGGTGGTGAGGGCGGCTCCGGGATCAAGAAAGAATAATTTATTTTTGCCCTCGCGCAAAAATCAATTGCCAGTGCAGGCGCACTTGTCCGTCAATGAAATCAAAACACAAAAATTCTTGAATGGCCGATTTTAGAACTGAGGTTTTTATATCTAATGAAAAAAAAACCAGTTAAAAAATCCAACATGGCTTCTTCAGAAGGAAACATCCAAGGAACAAACTTTTTTTCCTCAACGACGTTGGTAAAACCGACCTCTTTCAATAGCGATTGGCACTGCCCAGATTGTAGAAACTGTCCCTTGTGACCGTGGCGAGAGTAGTGATCGACGACTTCATTAAGCCACAATGCCATAGCTGTTTCATCCTCAACATCGGCAACGGTAAAAAAACCTTTTGGCTTTAAAACTCGATAAGCTTCCATAGTTGTTTGCTGAAAATCAGAGCTATGATGAAGTCCGGCCAATCCAACAACGTTGTCTACCGACTCAGACTTCACCGAATGCAAACTTTCAATCGAGTCAGAAATAATTTGATGAGTTGAAGAGATGCGAGAATGAAAAGCCTCCACCGGCTCCACACAAAGGGTGGTAACACTTCCTTTTAATCGCCTCTGAATTTGATCCGATACGTAGCCATCAGCGGCCTGTAAATCTAAGCACACCGTACCAGGCGATAAATTCGCCAGATCTAAAAGGGCATTCAATTCATTGAGTCGACTTCCAGGATATTTTTTTGAGACGTCGGCATTAGAGACAGTCGGCTTACTCAATTTTCTGCCCGTGCCCAGTCGCTAAGATAATATTCATTTGTTTGCATGTGATGCAGGTTCCGCACATCGAAATAGTTCCCCGGGGGGCCGGGTATTGGGGGTGGCGACACCACCATGTCATTTGTCGAAGCGGTAGAGGCATCATCTCCCAAATTTCCTGTTTGGTCATATCCAAAACAGGGAAAATGTACTCCGGAGAGTAGTCATTTTCCAACGATAGTGTCGCCTTAAAAATTTTTTGGGCTCTTTTCATTCTTTCAAAAAAATCACTGCCTTCGCTAATGACAGTGTCGGTTTTTGAGCGCCCCATGGCCACTTGTTGAATTTTCTTATTGCTGGCGCAAATGTTTCCTGCCATAAAAGCGCAAACGTCCATATCAAACATAAAGCGATTAAATGCTGGGGGTTTTAGAAAATGAGATTCAATGCTGTTCTCACTGTATGTGAAAGCTTTTTCGACGTTGTCCTGTAGATATTTAATAATTTTTTCGACGGCTTGTTTTTCAGCAGGCGCTCGCCTTTCAATATTCATAATATTAATGTGATGAACATGGATCGCAAAGTTTTGATATTTTGGATTCGTTAAAAGTTGATAGAGAGCCCCGGTTGAATCAACCCCTCCAGAAAACATACTTAAAATAACAGAACGATCGGCCGTGGCGTCCATTCTCCCTCCAGTTGTTAAAAGTTTATCGAGGGGAAGGAAGGGCGTCAAATAGACCGACAACAATTAATGGCGGCTTGTTTTAGAGGACTCCATTGTAGAGCTCGATAAAGCGATCGAAGTGGTCGGTGGTTCCAAGGGGTGTAAGAGAATTTTTGCACTTGTCGCTGTCACTCTCGTCACCGCTGCAGTGATTTTTAGCATCATTTTTATTTTCCTTTTGTATTGGCTGTAAAATTCCGTGTGCCAGTCAAGGCTGTTGGTGGTCTGGGTGGGAGTCGCAGTGGACTTTGATAGGGGAATGGAGTGCACCAAAGCTGAAAAGAAAAAGAAAAATTAACCCTTGGTATAGAGATCATTTCCTGTAAATGCTGTAAAATTTAAAATGGTTCCGTTTAAATGTAAAAAGCTCAAGGAAGGTCGGAAATGAGTCAGAATGGAAAACAAGTGCAACCTAAATCAGCTGTTTGGGACGATAACGAAAACCATTGGCATATTGGTTTAAAAGATAGCCATGGCCAGGCCCACGGACCACAACTGACTTACCGCAAAGGTGGTAGCCTTTCGGCTTTTGGATTTCAAGAGCACGGCCTCTCGCAAGGACCCGCATTCCGTTTTCATGAAAATGGAGAAATCTCGCAAATTGCCAATTACACTAGTGGCGAATTAACAGGTCTCCACCATTATTGTCGGTCATCAGAGGTTACCACCGAGCAGTTCTTCGACGGAGCTCCAACTGGAATTAAGACCGTTATATTCGATCATGACAGTGGAGCCATACAAGGGTTTTTAGATTGGGAGGATAACCCCGTATCCCTTAATGATATTAAAAATGGAAATTCTTTTGTCGATAAAGACACTGCCTTAAGCAGAAAGTCTCAGTCTGCCAGTCAAATTCCTCCAACCTCGGTTCCCCTTGCTGCCAACTGGTTAGAAACTCACAAAATGTGGGCTGTGGGGTTAAATTTTGCCGACAATAAAACCCATGGGCCTTATATGTACTTTTCAGCAGAAGGAAATCTAACCACTGTTTGTAACTTTGCACAATGTATCCCGGTTGGGCCTCTGATCGGATTTCACCCCAATGGTGAGATTTCACAAACTTGTGAGTATAGTGAGAAAGGTCAACTGATTGGCCAACATATATACCATCGTCACAAGGACTTCCCAAATTCGCCGTTCCCACCCGGAGCCCCCGAGGTGATCAAAACCATGATCATGGAATACAACCAAGGCTTTCCGGAGATCACCAATTTGTATGATTGGGAAGGCCAGGAACTGGATCCTCACACTCTTGAGCCTTACCAGCAAGAGTCCGCTTCCTAATATAATTTCTAACTTTAGATAACATGAGACAGAACCAAAGAGGCTTTTTAAAAGGCCTCTTTTTTTCACGATTCTTGATTTCTACTTGCTTTGAAATTTGGAAAGTCCGCTTCAAAAAAAAATTATGTGCGCATTGGTTTTACAAAGGACAATTTCATAAATTGGTTTAAGGTCTCCCGGTTGGAAGGGAGTTATCGCCGCTTGCGGCCGTCGTCCGAATCGGAGTTCGGCTCATCGCTATTGTTGGCACTCAGGTTTGCGTCCTCTAGCAGCGATCGGCAGCGGAAGATTTCATTAAAGCCTCGGTTGTCGTCGTCGTCGCGATCGTTTTCAAAGTAGCGCGCCACCATGGTCCCGCCGTCGGGGCCAAGCATCCGTTCGGTCACTATGCTGGTTAAAGTCATATCTTTATCTACCGATCGAAAAATCGGGAACTCTTGCTGGCCCTGAATCCAATCGACTTTATACCCAGAAGAATCCAAATGCCTTGCAATAACGACCGGGCGTCCATTTGGTTGAATCCCAAACCGAATATGCTTTAGGTACTCACTTTCAGAATTGGTGCAGAGGTAATGGGTTTCGAAGTTGTTCATCAAAAACCCACCTTCATTGACATCTTTAGCTGGCGGGCCTTCACTGGCAGGGTCGCGTTCGGTGTTACCGTCCACAGTCAAACCTTCATAG
>CAXRIX010000004.1:0-4990 GCA_964230555.1 Bdellovibrionales bacterium | reverse complement strand
GAAAGACAAAATAGGGTCATCCACCCAGGTGATAGCTGGGCAGCGAAGGTCGAAGTCATATTTTAACTTTCGCTTAGAAACGACAAAGGCCTTCTGTCCTTTTTCAACAGCACCAATTTTTTCCATCGCTTGGTTCATTTCATCGATAACCTCTTCACCAATTTTCTTATAACCACGGTTATCGTCGGGAAAGCTATTAAGACAGAATTCTACAGGCTTTGAAACATCCCAGTGAGCGGCCCAGTTAACTTCTTGAGCTTGGTTGCCTGTGGGTTGATATCCTAAGATATGAAGGATGTTCATATGTTTGGCATTACGCTTATTGTAGGGAGTCGGCTTAAAGTTGGGATTGTCTTTAATCTCTAAAAAATTGAAGCGATAGGTGTGTGATACCAATGAACCATACAGTCCGTGAGTCATAGAACCACTGAAAGCAAGGAATGCTTTGTCGCCTTCGGTAGTGACTTCGACATCAAAGGCATCGTTGATCTGTCCACCCCAAAATCCGTAGGGACGTTTGAAGACATCTTGGAATTTAATATTTTTTAGATCGAGATCCATCCAAGGACGTAGCTTCCAATTGGCACGATCAGAAACTTTTTTGAATTTATTCAGCTCACGACCACGAGAGTCTACGTCTCTTTCGTAATAATAATGAGACTGGATCGGAATTGAAAAAAGTGGCTGCCAACGATCGTAGTCGTTAGGAAAGTTCAAGTTGATGAGTTTTGCCTGAAGCTCTGAACCATCTTTTGAGATTCGGATTTCGACGTTACAGTGGCGAGAACGGTAAGGTGTATTTGAAAGGCCTCCAGCTCCATGCCAACCACCACTTTGAGTGACGGGAGCCCAACCGCACAACCATGTTTTGGGGCTGTAAGTCACCTCTCGGCTGCTTTCGCTAATGTCGTAGCCGAAAAAGCTTTTTTTACAGGAAAGAACTCCGTCTCTTACTGCACAGTTCTCTGTGCTTTGAAGTTCTGGGTTTGGATCTTCAGCTTCTGGTGTCACATAAGTGCATGAAGTCATTATTAAAACTGAAAAAGATAACATCAGAGATGCGATGGCAACGGCGAAACATCGTTTCATAATAGAGGCCCCTAAAAGTTTGTACCCCCCCGTTAATCCCAATAAATAGGGCTTGAACTTCCAACTTTTAGTTCATTTGTTCAAACCTATTTGTGGGCTAAGAAAAGGTTACAGACCAAAAAGACGTTATTTTGCAAGAAATTCAGCTAATAATTTCAGTCATTTATGGGACCCATAAGAAAAACTTTGGTTAATTCCGATCGATTTTAGCTTGCCGACCATGTCAATTTTATCTAGTTGGCAGTTCATTATAGAACTGTTGTGCGTCCGTAAATTGTGACAATCTTTGCACTTTTTAAGAAAAATTTATAATTTTTAACTTCGATTTATCAGTACAATTTTCGTTTATTTGCCGGCCCTTGGCGCTCTAGAAGGATCTCTCTATAAATTCGCCCGTTTCTAACGCATGGCATAGCTCTTGAACTGTTTAATTCCCGAGAACCTTAACGATCCCTTTTCTTTGGAGGAAAACATATATGTCCAGATTCAAAATTATCTTCGCCGGCCTTGCACTGATTGCTTCAGCAGGTCTTGTTAACTGTAGTGAGTTTCAAGGAAACCACAACACTCCTGCTGATGGACCGGCTTTGCCCTCTGAAAATCCGAATGGGCCTTCAGCCGAGGAACAACAGGCCGCCCTTGAGATGCAGCAGAAGCTCGAACATCGCTCCACCATTACAACCGATTTAAATGAAATTGCGAGTATGAATTTTTCAGGGGAACAATGCCCCGAGAATGATCAAGAGGCCTTGGCGAATCAACAAGAGGTGGTTAATACCGGTAGCCAGACCTATACCTTTGCGCCTCCACTGGAAAGAATCATGGATTCTAATCAATCAGCTCAACAGGTTCAGTTTGCTGCTACAGCCTTAGCGCGGTCTCTTTCTGAAGCCGACAATCATTTTTGCGCACTGAATGTGGCAGCACAAGCTGCCAACTATGCGGTAACAAATCTAATGGCCCATCCGGCTCTTGATGTCATCACTTCGGAACAATACGATATAATGGTTCAGAAGGCTGAAAGCATTCGCAATGCCCTAAGCCCAGTTGTTAGTAATATCCAAGATCAGATTAACGCTGATATCAGAGCCCCTTGGATTGAAATGGCCTCGGAACATGAAAGTCTTCGATCGCAAATTAACGAGAGTATCTCGGCACTCAACCAAATGGTTGCTACAATTCGAGCCAGTTATCAGTGTGATGATACGACTGGCAGCTGTTCAGCCAATGAAATGGCACGTGGTTCTGCCGTTGTTCGAACTGAGACTATTATATCTCAAGCCCAGGGCGCTCTAGATCAATTTCAAATTCAAGAGCCTGGTGATCCACGTTTAACTGACGCTCGTAATGAAGTGCTAAGAAACAGTCTTCATGAATTAACTATTCGAGTGAATGTCATGGGTAGTATTGTTGAAGCTATCGAAAGTGAACAAATTGAGCAATCTAGCCAACCACCGGTTGAAAACTATGATGCCACTGGAGAGGCTTTCTAATAAGAAAAACTATCTAAATTTGATTCAAAAAGAAAGGAACCGAAAGGTTCCTTTTTTGTTTAATGCTTTTCTACAACATTGATACGAGCTTCGGCCCGTCGACGCTTTTTATCGTACTCTACGATATCTTCCGGAGTCTCGGCCGAGTCCAATGCTTTTTCAATCTCTTGAAGATTGCTTTTTGCTTTTTCAAGATCGATATCTGATTTTTTCTCTGCCGTTTCAGCTAAAATATTCACACCGTTGGGGGTAACCTCGACATAACCCCAAGAAATGGCAACAGCATTCATTTCTGAAGACCCCTTTAAACGGTATTTTAATACGCCCGGATCCAAAGTCGACACAAGGGGAGAGTGACCGGGAAGAATATTTAATTCCCCCCTTTCTGCAGGAACGAAAACCTCTTCCATTTCCGCCCCAGAGACCAATTTTTTGTCTGGTGTAACTATGCTCAATTCAAACATTATAGAGTTTTCGCCTTTTCAATAGCATCGTCAATTGTTCCAACAAGATAGAAAGCTTGCTCTGGAAGCTCATCATGTTTCCCATCAAGGATCTCTCTAAATCCTTTCACAGTATCTTTGATTTCAACATACCTTCCTGGCATTCCGGTAAACTGCTCGGCAACAAAGAACGGCTGAGATAAGAACCTTTGAATTTTACGGGCTCTTGAAACAACAAGTTTGTCGTCCTCAGAAAGCTCATCGAGTCCTAAGATAGCAATGATATCTTGTAATTCTTTATAGCGCTGCAAAAGAGCCTGTACATCTCGAGCCACTTTATAGTGCTCGTCACCAACAACATCTGGAGTTAACAAACGAGATGTTGAGTTCAGTGGGTGAACCGCTGGATAAATACCCATCGCTGCAATATCTCGATCCAAGTTTGTTGTTGCATCCAAGTGAGTAAATGTCGTTGCTGGCGCAGGGTCAGTATAATCATCCGCAGGAACATAAACGGCTTGAACAGACGTTACAGAACCTTTTTTAGTCGATGTAATTCGCTCCTGCAAAGCCCCCATGTCTGTTCCAAGAGTTGGTTGATAACCCACCGCTGATGGAATTCGTCCAAGAAGAGCTGAAACCTCGGCGCCCGCCTGAGTAAATCGGAAAATGTTATCGACAAAAAGTAGTACGTCTTGCCCTTCTTGATCGCGAAAATATTCCGCAATAGTCAAACCAGTCAGTGCCACACGTTGACGTGCCCCAGGAGGCTCGTTCATTTGTCCGAAAACAAGGGCCGTCTTTTCAATAACTCCACTTTCCGTCATTTCGAGCCAAAGATCGTTTCCTTCACGAGTTCTTTCTCCAACTCCAGCAAACACCGAATATCCACCGTGCTCAGTAGCAATATTTCGAATCAGCTCTTGAATCAAAACCGTCTTACCAACTCCGGCACCACCAAAAAGTCCAATTTTTCCACCCTTTGCATAAGGAGCAAGAAGATCAACGACCTTAATACCAGTCATCAACATTTCGGCTTTAGTGCTTTGCTCTTCAAACTTTGGGGCTTCTCTATGAATAGACCATCTTTCTTTAGAAGCAACCGGGCCTTTTCCATCCACGGGCTCACCAACAACGTTAATAATTCGACCCAAAACTTCTTTACCGACCGGTGCCGTAATTGAATCACCCGTTGGGCTCACAGATTGACCACGGGTTAACCCCTCAGAGGTGTCCATAGCAACCGTACGAACCAAACCGTCTCCAAGATGTTGAGCCACCTCAAGGACAAGATTGTTTTCTTTTTCATTGATCGATTTGTTTGTTGTCGTCAATGCGGAAAGGATCGGAGGAAGATTGCCCGAGGTAAACTCGACGTCCACAACAGGTCCCATAACTTGTTTAACTGTTCCCTTTTCCATTATTTTCTCCTTCTAAATGTCCTAGAATCTTTTTCAAAAATTTTAATTATCCGTTTAATGCCTCGGCGCCCGTCGTAATTTCGATGAGTTCTTTGGTAATCGAAGCTTGTCGTAATTTATTGTATGTTGTTGTTAAACCCTTGATAAGCTCACCGGCATTTTTCGTTGAGCTTTCCATAGAGGTCATGCGCGCACCATGTTCAGACGCCACACTTTCGGACATGCATCTGAATATTTGGATGGCAAAATGCTTATCGAGCAACTCTTCTATGATTTCTTCAGGACTCGGTTCAAAAATCAGGTCCTTAGCAAATCGGCTTTCACTGTCTTTATCAAAACTATTCACGTCAGTTGTATCAATTGGCAAAAGACGTTCTGAAACAACATCTTGAGCAATCGCTGATTTAAATTCATTATAAACAATATGAATTTCGTCGTAAGCACCTTCTTTAAAAAACTCGATAACACGACTTGCAACACTGGCGGCCAATTCATAGGAAATATCCTTATCGAGCCCGGTGATATAATCAATGGGCTGGATATC
>CAXRIX010000003.1:0-16802 GCA_964230555.1 Bdellovibrionales bacterium | reverse complement strand
GTCGATAATTTTTGTGGATATTGAAAATTCAACTTTGAGAGCTAATTCTATTGATCATGAATCGTACCAGCAAGCCATCGATTCATTCTTCAAACTAGCGATCGAAAAACTGATGCAAAATAATATAACAGTTGCAAATTTTATGGGTGATGGTTTGATGGCAATATCGAATGCACCCTATTCGATGCAAAACCACTCTCAAGAGGCACTTAAAAGCTGTTTTGAAATTCTGAATGAAACCCAAAGACTACAAAAGTATCTCGATCAAATGTGGAAAAGTCCTTTTCGAATTCGAATAGGTGTTAGCTCAGGATACGCAACTGTTGGATTTTTTCCTAATAGTAAATTTGGAGTATATACTGCAATTGGAGATACAGTAAATCTCTCCTCTCGTCTATGTACTGCTGCAGATGCTCATTCGATAGCAATGACTAAGGAAGTGGTACTAGCTTCAGAGAACCTCTTAGATGATGTTAACGTCAGGTCGGCAGGTAGTCTGGGTAATCTTAAAGGTTTTAATAACAATGAAGTTCAATATTATATCGCGCAACCTAATAAGTTCCGCGGACCTGCAATTGAGGAATGCCCACTCTGCTCCTCGCCACTTCTTCCTCCAAAAGATCTAGGAGACTCCGTTTTGATTAAATGCAGTTCTTGTAATTATAGTGATCTCGAACCTATTGAAGATTACCAAAAAAGAAATTCTTCGGCAGCGTAGAGATGCTGTTGACTTGCAATAGGTTTGGTTGAAATTCACTACCAGAGAGACTAGATCGCCCCTCATTTTAAATTATACTGTTTAAAACAGGTCGAGTTGGCCGCGGGATTTTTTGCGGCTTTTGACATCGAGTTTGCAGCCGATGCCTAGGAGGCGGATGGGTACTCCGGTTTCGTAGAAGTGGTCTTCGGCGAGGTTTATAAAGCTTTCTCTGCTGAAGGGGAGGGCTTTTTCTTTGGTTTTGATCATAAATTCGTTGGTTTTGAATTTAACTTGAAGACTTTTGAAGTCGTTGGCTGAAACTTTACTCTTTTGCATACGGTATTCAAGTTCAGAAAATAGCTTGTCGATTTGTAGTTTAATATCCTTCCATTGAGATAGGTCTTTTGAAAATGTTGTTTCCACCGAAATTGATTTGCGGGGGCGGCTGGGTTTAACGATTGAGTGATCAACGCCGCGACAGAGATCGTAAAGACGGTCTCCGAAACTACCAAAATGGTGGCGCATTTCGGTTAAAGAGAAGCGCTGCAAATCCTCACAGAATTCCACTTCGAGTGTTTGCATTTTACCCAAGGTCGCCTTACCGACTCCGGGAATTTTTTTCACTGGAAGTTTTTTAATGAATTCAGAAATTTCATGGGGTGCGATTGTGAACTGACCATTGGGTTTGTTCCAGTCACTGGCAATTTTTGCTAAAAACTTACTGTTGGCAATGCCTGCACTGGCTGTTAACTGCAGCTCGTCCTGAATGCGGCGGCGAATGGCTTGGGCGATTCGCGTTGCACTGCCATCAAAATCTCGATTGTCGGAAACATCAAGGTAAGCCTCATCAAGAGAGAGCGGTTCGATGCAGTCCGAGAAACTGGCAAAAATCTTGCGAACTTCTGCACTAATCTCACGGTACTTTTGAAAGCGCGCCGGTAAAATGATGAGGTTGGGGCAGCGGCGAAGAGCTTCCCGGCTGGATAGGGCTGAATGAACTCCAAATTTTCGAGCCGGGTAGTTGCATGTGGTGATAACCCCTCGACCTTCTGGGCGCCCGCCAACAGCCAAGGGTGTGTTTTTAAGGTCTGGGCGGTCACGCATTTCCACCGCAGCATAAAAACAATCCATATCGACATGAATAATCTTACGTTGAGCCGACTCCATATCCCGAAGCTACTCTTGCCATCTTAAGATAGCAAGAAATGAAAAAAACACTTATTTTAATGACTTACAACCGTACCCTCGCATGATCTTGACCAAATCTTGACATTGGGAGCTAGACATCGACCCGGGGAGTCGATACATACTGAGTTAAGCAAACTTGCGAATAAGGATCGGCCGTAAAATGCCCCGATTGTATAAGAAAATTTTAGGCTTTTTTGTCCTGGTACTCATAATTTCCTACTTCAGCATTTTTGCAGGCACAGCGTTTTTTTACCTATTGGTCTTTTTTCGAGACCTATTCAATCATTCCAGTCTTCCCTTGAAAAGCATCATTGGTTGGTTCACCGTGGGAGTCAGTTTGGCCTTGCTGGCGAGTCTCTTGGTCTGGCCCTTTGCGCTCGCCATATCGACTCTGCTTGAACACAATAAAACTCGACGGTTCTCTAAGTTTTTTCTACAAGTGATGAGCTACCTAGGAAGTTTGCCCCTGGTTGTTTTTGTCTTCACCTATATATCGTTGGTTGGAAGTCGTGGATTTATCGCTATAAAAAAAGTTTGGGTTATCCTTTTTGCGTCGCCGAATTTCTTTACCGAAGCCATAGCCTTTTCATTAACTCTGCTGCTTTATCCTTTAACTGCGATACCCGGAGTCGGCGATGAGTCGAGTATCGATGTGTTTTACAAAAACATGCTTTCGACAGTCATTGAATTTGGTGAAGTGGGACTTGTTGCTACAGTGGTGGGGGTTGGTTTATTTCTTTATATTTTGCCGAAAATGGTTATCCATATGCGCAAACAACTCATGGATGATGTGAATACGCGTAGCACTGAAATTATCAAATCATTGGGCGGGACTCCGTGGGAGAGTGTTCACTTAACAGTGATGCAGGCCATGAAGAGCCGATTTAACGACATCATTCTACATTTTACCCAAATTTGCTTCTTTGAAGGGCTAATCACCTTTGCCTTGTTGCAGGCCTTTTTTCTTAATACTCGAGAGCAGTCTTTTCAGTGGAGCGCTAGTTTGAGTTCGGTCTTTCTTGCAGAGAGCTTAAAGACACCGGTAAACTTTGACCATCTTTTGTCACTTTCGGGAGCTTTACTTTTCGTCTATATGATTTTTATCTGGGTTGATCGTAGACAGAAGTTGTCCCGGGAGGTCCAGAATGTCTAAGTTCGGCTTAAGGATTAAGAAAAGTCGATCGATGATGCTGAGTCTTTACTCATTATCTGGCTTTGCGAGTGTTTTGGTTTTCGCGTTTATTGCCACCCTTTGGGGGCGCAGTCTGGCCTCAGTGTTTGAATTTCAGTGGCCCATAATCAATCAAATTTTAGGACGTAGTATTTTAGTTCAATCATCCGCTATTTTGCTCGCGATTCCAATTGCGGCAAGTCTGACATATTTTTCAGTGCTACTGAGAAACACCCGTAAAGCGGCTGTGTTTGAGAATTGTTTACAGCTCGTTGAGAAAATGCCGGTGTTGATATTAGGGGTTATTTTTCTGGTTCTACTAGGCAGCGGATACTGGAGTTTTGTTTTTACATTTACCCTTATTGCTACCACCGAACTGAACAGACGCTGGGTGCAGGTAGCCTTCAAGGTTAAGGTCATTGAAATTGAAAGTCTGCAGTCCATGGGTGCCGGTATTTTGCAGATTATTAAAGTTTTGTATTTAAAACGATATTTAAAATTGTTTTTATCTCACCTGGTGGCTGTATTTTGTAAAACCTTTGTTCTAGTGACTCCGGTTCTTTGCTTTATCGGGTTCTCCAGCGACCAAAATCACCTGTTGCCCACTTATCTTTTTGTTTCGGTTTTAGCCGAAGCTCCGTTTCTATCAGGCCTTGTTCTTATTATCCTGATGGTCCATTGGATACGGGTTATAATTGATCAAAAAACCTCATTCTGGGAGGTTGATTTTGGCTAAAACAATTTTAGAGGTCTGTGGTCTTGAGGCCTGGTCGGATGAACGAAAGGTCTTAGACAAAATTAATTTGAAAGTGGAAAACAAGAAAGTCCTCTCAATTATCGGACCGCGAGGTAGCGGAAAATCAAGTCTCCTCCGTTGTATCAATCGTCTTTTCGAAGAAAGAATTGGTAATCGAATCCAGGGCGATGTTTTGTACAACGGCAAAAGTATTTATGGGGAAGACTATAATATCCTAAAACTTCGCAGACAATTTTCTATGTTGTTTTCAGAGCCAACAACGTTTCCTCATCTCACGATTTTCGAAAATATTGCCCTTGGCCTTCGCCTCAATCAAATCGAGTCTGGGGCCCATATAGGTGAGGTTGTCGAGGAAGCTTTGCATGCTGTTGGGCTCTGGGACGATCTCAAAGATCAGTTGCATCAATCTCCTCAATCGTTGAAGTTTGGAGTCAAACAGCTCATTTGTTTGGCCAGAAGTTTGGTTTTGAAACCAAAAATCATCCTTATGGATGAGGCGACCTCTACAGTGGGACTTCAGAAAACAATGGTTTTTGAACAACTTATTCGTGAGATATCAAATAAGACACCAATTATTTTTACAACCAGTAGTCGCAAGCAAGCGGCTCGAATCTCTGACCGTACAGCTTTTATGCTCAACGGTGAGTTGATTGAGGTTGGAAAGACATCAGAACTCTTTATGAATCCTAAAGATACTAGGACAGAAGATTATATTACAGGAAGGTTTGGGTAATATGGATACATTACTGCAACAATATTTAAATCAGGTGAAGTCCTCGGTTAATGAAATGGCGGGTCTTGTCGAAGAAACAATTGTGATTTCAACAAAAGCTTTGGCTCGCAAAGATGGCGCCGAAATTCATCGTGTTTTCGAATTGGAAGAGCAAATCAACAGTTTTCATAAAAAAATTGATCGAGACTGCTTCAAACTTTTGGCCCGACAATCGCCAGTGGCGTCAGACCTCAGACTTTTGATTGTCTGCACTAAAATGAGTGTCGATTTGGAGCGCATGGGAGATCTGGCTTGTTCAATCTCTCATTGCATCACTGACTATTTGAAAGAGCAACCTGTGCCCCTAGCCAATGAGATTCCCAAAATGGCAGATTTGGTTCGTCTGATGGTCCGTAAAGGTTTGGATTCGTTTCTGCAAAATGACGAGGCTGGTGCTTTTGAAGTGTTGAAAATGGATGATACAGTCGACGAGTATCGCGATGCTTTATCGAAAAAAATTAGAGAGAGCTTAAAACAAAGCAATCACAATTCGGACGCTCAGCTTGAGCTCTACACAATTGTAAGAAATCTAGAAAGAATTGGCGATCATGCAACAAACATTGCCGAAGAGGCTATATTCCTAATTTCTGGAGAAGACGTAAGACATCAAAAATTTGAAGTGAACGAATCTATCTTGGGGAGGTCCTAGTGAGTTCAAAAGTGTTAATTGTTGAAGACGAGTTGGATATTGGGCGATTGCTTTATATGCAGGTCGAAAACATGGGGTACAAAGCTGAGCATGTTTCTTCTGGAGAAGAGGCTTTAGCACTTCTAAACCGCAATCACTATGATTTGATGTTGCTAGACTGGATGCTTCCCGGTCTCAGCGGAATTGAGATAGCGCAGTTGGTGCGAAAAATGGATTCCATGAAGGATTTAGCGATTCTTATGTTAACGGCGAAGTCCGATCCTGAGAATATCGTAGAAGGTTTGGAGGCGGGTGCCGACGATTACATCGCCAAGCCATTTAGCACTGATATTTTAAAAGCTCGTATGAGTTCTCTTTTACGTCGGGTCAAAAGAGGTGATGTTGCTGAAATTAAAAATACTCCAGCAGAAGAGAATGATGAAATTGAAATTGGTCCGTTAAAGGTTTCTTTAAAAACCTATAAGGCTTCGATTCAAGGAGAGGCATTGAGCCTCACACCTTCGGAGTTTAAGCTTTTGTCGACAATGTTACAGTACAGAGGCCGAGTTTTAACGCGACAAAAGTTAATCGAAGAAGTGCAAGGTGAGGGGATTTCAGTGATTGGTCGCACCATCGACACTCACGTATTTGGACTTCGTAAAAAATTAGGAGATCATGCTGAATTGATCGAAACAGTTCGAGGCATAGGATATCGAGTGCGGGATGATCTTTTTCAATAAAGCTGAAAAAGTCAGTCGAAGCGCAATCAAGTGGCTGATTACTTATTTTGCAGTGAATCTACTTGTGCTGGGCACAGGGTTGCGTATCTACATTAACAAGAAACTGACTGAGCAAGGAGCATGGAAGCAAGAATTTCTATCCGAGCTGGATAAGGTTCTGGTTTTTTCGTTCTGGAGCCTGATATTTATTGCTGTCTTTTTTGCCATTGTTTTCACGCGTGTTTACTTTGCCCCTTTGGGAGCCTTGATCAGCAAGGCGAAATCCATTCTTAAAGGCGACCTGAGTATCAAGAAAAGTGAGATCATCGAAGAGAGCCGAGGTGAGTGGTACCAACTGGATCTGTCGCTGAATAAAATTTGGCGGGAACTAAAGAAAAAGAAGGCCGACGTCGCTCGTGAAAGGGGAGAGCTAGAGGCTGTCATCACCGCCGCAAGTGACGCGATTTTAGCTGTCGATAACGAAATGAATATTCGGTATTACAATGCTCCCATGGCTCTATTTTTTGACCAAAGAGAAGAAGGGAATTGGGGGAAGAAACTGACGGAGGTCATTCGCAACCAGAAAATCGTAGAAGGCTTTCAGAGGGCGATTAAGGATCATAAATCACAATGGGTCGAAGCTCAGCAAGAAATGTCTCTCGACTCCACCATCCATTATTTTAAAGTTTCGATATCGCCTTTTTTCGACGAAAAAAAATCGAAACCTCGAGGTGCGGTTGCTATCTTTCACGATATTACAGACCATAAACGTGTGGAGAAGGTTCGAATGGATTTCGTAGCCAATGCGTCCCACGAGTTAAAAACCCCTTTGACCTCAATTCAAGGGTATTTGGACTACATTCGAAGCCAGTTGAAAGGCAATTCGGATCTCGATCAATCGTTTTCTATTGTTGAGACTAATATGGAAAGGTTGAATTCCATTATTCAAGATCTTCTGCAACTATCTAAAATTGAATCCGCCGAGGCAATGACTTTTGAATCGATCGATACCCTTGAAGTGACGGAGTCGGTGATCCACGATTTGCAGGTGCAAATCAAAAACAAGAGCCAAGATCTGATTCTAAATTTTGATGTAAAATCGGTCTTTGCTAACCGCGACTTGCTCGAACATGTGATAATGAATTTGGTAGAAAACGCAGTCAAGTATTCACCCGCTAACACTCGTGTCAAGATTTCTTGGGGCGAGAAAGATCATTTCATTTACCTTAGTGTAAAAGACAATGGGCCGGGTATTGAAAGTTATCACCAAGGCCGATTGTTTGAACGTTTTTATCGCGTTCGAGATGAAGCCAATAAAAATCAAAGAGGCACCGGTTTAGGGTTATCAATTGTACGAAATTGCATGCAAAAGCTCAACGGTTCGGTGGATTTAAAAAGCGCTCCTGGGCTTGGTAGTGAGTTTATTTGCTATTTTCCAAAGCATGAAGATTAAGCGGCTTCGCTAAGATCCAGCATTGGGTTGATGAAGCGAAGATTGATTTTCTTTTCTTCGTCAAGAAATCGAACAGTCTCCAATAAATGATTATGAGCTGCAACCAGTTCGCTTTCTGTGGGTTGGCTAGAGTCACCAACAATGCCTTTTACATCTCTGAATTTTTCGGGCGTGAAAAGCGCAGCAATTTCTTTGAAACGTTCTTCCTCTAAGTTTTTGCATAGGCAGGCACAATGCCGCGGCATCATGTTTTCAAAAATAACCACAAGGTCGTCGGCCTTCCAGGATAAAACCATATCGGGCGTAATCTTTTTTTGTCGAATAAGGTCTGCCCAGGCTGGGTCCTCTTTTTCCACAACTTCTAACAGCTTTTCTTGTTTAAGAGGTTGGCTGGTTTCGATCAACTGTAAAAGTTGCTTAAAGCCACCGGGTTTACGATATCGAGCTAAAACAGACATAGATGTCCCCTCCTAAATTCCTCAACTAGTTATCGGACAATTGTATTTGTTGGTTTAGGGGAAATCTCAAATTGAAACAACAATTCTGCAAGATGAAGGATTAAACCGTAAAACGGGTTGTGGATTGAAGCTTTTTAGCTACTGGAGCCAAGAAATCGGAAGTACTTTTGCTCAACAACGTCAGGCTCCATCTCGCAATCACTGCGATCACAGGTGTTGTCAGGGATGTTGAGGGTAAGTTTTCCGTCTTCGTAATTATACTCTCGCCCAAGGACGAAAGTGTTGGTCAGGTCTTTGTCGCAGACTTCACAGAAGTAAGGCACCTTAAAGGATTTGACGATAGAACCAGACGGCAAAAAGCCATCCACCATGTTGATCTGGTCAACGATGGGTTTCGGACAATTGACAAAGAAAAACTTTAAATTGGGGTTGGCGTCGCGAACACTGGCCACCCACTGCACCCAATGCTTAATTCCTGTTGAGTTAATATGTTCAACATTATTAAAGTCAAAAACCACCTCGTCAGTGAATTGAGCCTCTATGGTTGAGTAGTCAGAGTGCTCATCCATAGCACCATCGATCTGAAGGCGTGTTTTCATATTTTCATCAATTTTACTTGTAACTTTAAAACCGCTCATAATTTAGCTCACTTAGAATACGTTGATATGAAACTGTTTCGGAACATGTTCCACTTTCTTTAAGCTAATGTTAAGCCGCATGTGGCAACATATTAAGCTTCTTTTTCCTTTCTCAGATAAAAAGTAAAGAGAGCGCGCTCGGTCCATCATCATGCGTAGGCCAAAACCCGCGCCCTTGGACTCTTCTGAGACTTTTCGGTCATTGTAGGCGTTGTAGAGAGATTGACAGATGTTGTCACGTTCGACCGACCCCCAGGGGTCGACAGCGCCTATAAATAAGTCATTTGAGGTGTGAACGGCGAAAATCTTTGCATTCTTGCTTCCCGGATATTTTACATTCTCATTTCGATTCATGTTTTTAAAAATTCGGTAGCCATTCTCATCAACAGGCGCGTTGAAGAGGGCGTTTGAGAAAAGCTCGTCGATGACAATCAGGATATTGTCGGCCAAACGGTTCATGGATTTGTTACGACCAATGAAGTTATGGATACTCTCAAGGATGCGTTCTTTATGCTCTGTGCAGTTAAAGTTTTCCTGCCAGACACGCATGGCGGTGGCTGAAGTGTCTTGCGAGTTGAGAATAGTCAGAGGGTTATTGAGGAATAATCTTGGTTTTTTTAAGATTATAGAAGCGATGAAAAGTTCATAAGGAAGATCATCATTGCTGGTTTGAACCACATTTGAGAGTTTGTTTTCGACAAACGCCTTTAAAAAACTGGTGGTTTGAATATCCTCGCCAACAGCGACTCGACCCGAGAGATTCAAACCTTCATCAAGCTTCTCTTTGTCGAAAGAAAAGGCCTCGACATGGCCCATAAGGTCTTTGAGGGCGCTCTCGTCAAGTTGGGCAAACGTCTCTGGGAAGTAGTCTAAGAGTGTCATGACTGGTATTTTAATTGTCTTTTACCTTTTTGAGTATGAAATGTATAAATTGACTGACGAAAGGACAGGGTGAAGCCATGACCACAGGAAAGGGCAACAAAGATTTACGCAGAATCAGCCTCATGGTCCGCGAGGATCAACACCAGCAGCTTCTTGACTCAGGCCTGAATGTCAGTGGGTTAATTCGTGACCTCATTGATGATTATTTAAGCGATTTCAAAATCACTCTATCGGTCACTGAGGAGACTCGCAAAATATACGATCGCGTGGTTTCTAACACCGGGGCCACCGATGGAGACCTTGAAAAGTACATCGTTAAGGGTCTAAAAGAACTTCTAAAAGTCAGAATCCAGGAAATGCAGGATTTGGAAAAAAAATTAAAGTAACACTTTAGGTGTTTCAATCTGACACGCAACATCAAAAACCGACCAGACTGACGTTTCTGTGACAAATCTCAGTTGGTTTTCAGCTATATTGGATCAAGAGATGGCCGATCATTTAAAGGTTTTTCATTTAAAGACAGCGGGGGATGCTAATCTTCCGATTCCAAAGGGCTTTTGGCATATGGCCACCTGCCTGCGATCGATTGTTATCTCAGATCAGGCTAAACGACCAGCGGCCCTTGAAGACCATGAATTGATGGAGGGCGAGGAAGCTTACGAATTCTTATTGAGAATCATTTGCGGATTGGATTCCCCCCTTTTGGGTGAAACCGAAGTCCTGGGTCAATTTAAAGATTTTTTCAAGCGCCATGAGCAAGACTTTTCTGGACCTCTTCGTGAAACCCTCATCGGACTTAATCGCGATGCCAAAAAAATTCGAGCCAAGTATTTGCAGAACCTTGGCTGCACATCCTATGGCAGTCTTTTGCGAAAGAAAATGAAAGGGCAGGCTGTGCCGCTGACACTTGTCGGTGCTGGTTCCTTGGCGCAAGATATTCTGCCTTGGTTTGCAAAGTCCGATAACAGTGTGCACCTGTTCACTCGTACGCCCCAGAAATATCAAAACTTGCAAGAACAGCACAATGTTGAGCTGTTCGGATACGACAATCTTAAAAACATTCAAACGGGTGGGATCTTAGTTATTGCGGCTCCTGTGGAAGCCAAATGGGTTGAGAAGAACTTCGATCTTTCGGCTTTTGTACACATTTATGATCTTCGCGGTGAATCGAAAAAAGACAGTCTGTCGGGAACCCATGTGACCGGTTTACACTGTCTTTTTGAAAGTATTGAAAAAAACCGCCGTCAAGCAGAGTCCATAAAAGAAAGAGCCATTTCAGCGATCAAAGAGCAGGCCAATCATTTGAAGCTTGTTGAAAGACCCAGACCGTTTGGCTGGGATGATTTATGGACCTACTCATAGCCTCAAGGCAAAGTGACTTAGCGAGACTCCAAGCCTATCAGGTGGGCCTTGCATTAAAAAAAAACTCTCATAAAATTGAATATCATTTCCGCGAATCTTTAGGAGATATCAATCAGGATGATCCCCTATGGGAGATGCCTGAAAAAGGTGTGTTTACCGAGGACTTTCGCGAAGGTTTGATCAAGGGTCAGTGGGACCTGGTGGTTCACTCCTGGAAAGACCTTCCGATCGACCCACTACCGAAAACCGAGATCGTGGCAACACTGCCAAGAGCGGATGCTCGAGATGTGTTTTTGTGTAAGAAGTCTCGACTACAAAATGCCAGCCCGAATCTGCATGTGTTTTCTTCTAGCCCACGGCGCATTCATAATCTTGAACCGGTTCTTAAGAAATTCTTTCCTCAGCCCGTGCGCCGTGTAGAGTTCAGCAATGTGCGAGGTAATATCCTCACTCGAGTCCGAAAAATGATGGAAGATCCAAACGTCGACGGATTGGTTGTCGCCAAGGCGGCATTGGATCGTTTGTTGAGTATTGATGGTGATGAGTTTAAGGAGGGCCAGAAGCAATTGCAGACTTATTTGCAAGACTGCTATTTTCAGGTTTTACCCCTTTCTTTAAATCCTACGGCCGCCGCGCAAGGGGCTTTGGCCATTGAGATTAAAAAAGACCGCCCAGAGTTGCGAAAGGCGCTGGCAGCTATTCACTGTCAGAAAACCTGGCAAGAGGCCTCCTCTGAACGAAGTATTTTGAAAAAACATGGTGGTGGTTGCCATCAGAAAATCGGCATCTCAGTTTTGCAAAAAGATTATGGAACTATAGAGTATCTCAAAGGGGAGACTGAGAACGGAGAGCCTCTCGATCACCTTGGGTTTTCAGAAATGCCTCTGAAATTAGAAAACCCCTATGTTGGCAAACTGAATCTTTTCTCTCGCCAGGATTGCGCTTTTACCAAGGATCCTGTTGTCAAAGGACATTTCATTTCAAGAGACACCGCTGTGCCAGATAATACGGAGTTTTCAGAAGAGGAGTTGCTGTGGGCCAGTGGCGTGACCACTTGGGAAAAGTTGGCGGATCGAGGCTACTGGGTCTCCGGCTGCAGCGATGGGCTGGGTGAAGAAAGTCCTGCGACCATGGGGCCTCTTTGTCAGAAAAAACATTGGGCCCGCTGGAGTCACACCTTGGCGCCCGCCGGTAAGGATAAATTTTTATGGGCGACCTATAAGCTTGTTCCGAAAGAATTTGCTGACGATTTAAGCCCTTTTAAAGAGTTCTATTGGATGAGTGGGACTCAATTCGAACGAGCCGTTGAGCTGCAGCCGCTGATCCTAAAAGCGCGGCATTTTTGTGGGCCCGGTCATACATACCAAAAAATCTCAGACGTGTTAAAAGCAAAAGGAATTGAAAACAGACCACAGGCACTGCCGTCGCGTAGTCTTTGGTTGCAAGCCATTGAGGAACATAAAAAATGAGTACACTTTCAGAAAGTCTTTTTGAACGCGCCAAAAAAGTTTCACCCGGTGGAGTTCAGTCTCCGGTTCGAGCCTTCAAAGGGCTTGGCAAAGCGCCTTTGTTTTTTAAGTCCGCCCACGGTGCATTTTTACGTTCAGTCGATGGCGTTGAGTACATTGATTTCTGTCAAAGCTTTGGCCCTTTAATTTTAGGGCATCGTGACCCCGATGTGTCGGCCCGAGTTGAGGAGATGATTGGTCAGGCGTGGACGTTTGGAGCTTGTGAACCTTACAGTCTAGAATTGGCAGAATGGATCGTCGAAAATGTTCCCCATGTCGAAAGCTGTCGCTTTGTGAGTTCGGGGACAGAGGCCGTGATGAGTGCCTGTCGTGTGGCTCGAGGCGTGACGGGGCGAAATAAAATCATCAAATTTGAAGGCTGCTACCATGGGCATGTTGATTCTCTCCTGGTTAAATCAGGAAGTGGACTCGCCGGAGTGGCGGCAAGCGACAGTGCCGGAGTTTCAGAAAATGTCGCCTCTGAAACAATTGTATTACCTTTGGATGACCAAGAGGCTGTTGAAAAGGCTTTCGAGAAACATAAAGGTGAAATAGCTGCGGTTATTATCGAGCCGCTGCCGGCCAACTTTGGATTATTAAAACAAGACCCTAAAAATTTGGAGCATTTGCGAAAGATCACCGCAGCCAATGGCGCTTTGCTTATTTTTGACGAAGTTATCTCTGGGTTTCGAGTCGCAATGGGCGGGATGGCTGAGGTGACAGGTGTTACTCCTGATTTGGTAACTTACGGAAAGGTCATTGGGGGCGGATTTCCGGTCGGCTGTTACGGTGGTAAAAAAGAGTACATGGACGCTGTTGCTCCCTCGGGGCCAGTTTACCAGGCGGGAACACTCAGTGGTAATCCTGTAGGAATGGTCGCTGGTTTAGCGACTTTAACTAAAATGCAAAGAGACCGGGTGATTCCGGGGATGGAAGCACGAGCCAGTAATTTTGCAGAAGCCTTGGAAGGTCATATCCAAGAATTAGAACTGCCCCTTAAAATTGTGCAATTTGGCTCCTTAATGTGGATCCATGGTTCGGACAAGAAAGAGCCACGCACTTTACAAGAAATCTCTCCCAAGCAAGGTGACCTTTTTAAACATTTATTTTTTAACTGTTTAGATGAGGGTATCTACTTGGCACCCAACGGTTATGAAGTCTCATTTTTATCTTGGGCTCACAGTGAAAAAATTATTATCGAATGCAGCCACAGGTTTAAGCGAGCTTTCAAAAAACTAAAGGAGAATTGGGTCGAGTGAAATGGGTATTTGGTATTATTTTATCATGGCTCGTATTCGTCATGTCACTGGCGGGCTGGTGGTTGTATTTTGGCATCACCACTCTTTCTAAGGCTGCAAGCTATGGAATACCCTCTGAATTAGCGCGCCACCAAAGAATGCTATTCACCGAAGGGATGGTGTTATTGGTCAGTCTTCTTGTCGGTGGTGTGGCTCTGTTTTATTTTACCTATTCGACCTATCGGGAAAAGTCGGCCAAAGAGATGTTTTTTGCTAGCTTCACCCACGATTTAAAAACCTCTTTATTTCGTCTACAATTGGAGGTTGAAAAACTAGGTGACAGCACCGAAACCCAAAATATCTTAAATCACACCCGCAAAATGCAGATTAACTTAGAAAACAGCTTAGACTCCACGGTGGGGCACGATAAAAAACTTTATATTGAGACGGTTAACTTAAAAACTTTTTTAATCGATCTGCATGCGCAGTGGCCTGAATTTCATATTAAGGTCAGTGGTGAAGAGCATCTCTGTGTAGATAAAAAAGCCTTGCACAGTATTTTTAAAAACCTTCTTCATAACTCCGTGGTTCATGGAGGTGCCGACGAAGTGACTGTTGAAATGCAGCGCAAAGGAAAAGCCACCCGTCTGGTCTATCAAGACAATGGCAAGGCCTTTGCGGGCGACCCCTCAGACCTCGGCAAACAGCCTGGTTTTTCAACAGAAGGTTCCGGTTTTGGATTGTATATCGTCCGGCAATGGGTGCGTCGCCTTGGTGGTAAGATCTATTTAAGTTCTGGCACCAATCATTCCTTGCAAGTTGAAATTGAATTGCCAGGAAGTGTTGCATGAAGATTCTCCTGGTTGAAGATGATCGTGATCTTGGACGCTTGATTACCGATGAATTGGTGAAGCGAGACTATGAAGTGCGTTGGTCACAAGATTTAGCGGCGACTAATAATTTGCTCAAGGAGCTTGAATTTGATCTCGCCATCATTGATTTGAATTTGCCGGATGGCAAAGGCTTTGATCTGGTTCGACCTGTGCAGTGCCCAGTGATTATCATGAGTGCATTGAGTGACCCTGAAAACCGTTTAAAGGGTGCTGAGTTGGGAGCTATCGATTTTATTCCTAAACCGTTTCTTTTACAGGAATTGTTTTTGAAAATTGACCGAGCTCTTGGTGAACAACTTGAAAAATCTCGTATTTGGGCCCTGGGTGCTGTCACCTTAGACCTCAATAAGAGGCAAATCCAAAATGGAGATGAAACCCATTTGCTAAATAAAAGAGACTTTAGACTCTTGGACATACTAACAACTCGGGCCCCAGACGTTGTGAGTCGAGACGACATAATGGACTACGTCTATGGTAAAGATCAAACGCCTTCGCAAAGAACTGTCGACAATGCTGTTGTCGGAATTCGACAAATGCTCTCCGATAATGAGCATCAGTGGATTCGCTCAGTTCGAGGCGAAGGATATCAGTGGACACACAAAGGATGAATGATGGCGAATAAAAAATTTGAATTGGCTTGTAAGGGAGAGGCGCAACCCGTACCTCCAATCTGGATGATGCGACAGGCAGGGCGTTATCATAAACATTACCAAGCCTTACGCAAGCAACACAGCTTTATCGAACTTTGTAAGAAAGCCGATCTCGCCGCAGAAGTGGCCATGGGCCCCATCGAGGACTTTGATTTTGATGTGGCCATTTTATTCAGTGATCTTTTGTTTCCTCTGGAAGCTCTGGGCATGGGACTTGATTACAATCCGGCGCCGACCCTTGGCTGGCACCTTCAGGAGGTCGACGATTTTAAAAAGATGACCTCTGTAGAAAAAGCCATCGAGCATATGAAGTTTCAGGGAGAAGCGGTTAAGGCAACACGTCAGCGTCTGCCGAATGATAAAAGTTTGATTGGATTTGTTGGAAGTCCTTGGACTTTATTTGTTTACGCAGTGGCGGGATCCCATAAAGTCAGTATGGTCCCTGTTAAAAAGCGGATGCAATTGTTTCCCGCTTTTTGCGAAATGATCACGCCCTTGATGGAGGCGAATATCAAAATCCAGCTTGATGCGGGAGCTGAAAAAGTTATGATTTTCGATACCGCCGCCGGTGAGCTTTCGGCTCAGGACTTTGAAAAGCATTTGCACCCCTATCTGATAAATTTATCGAAAACTTACTCGGGGCAACTGGGGTACTACTCTAAGAATACAGTTCCTGAGCATTTACAGAGTCTTTGGTCAAAGGCTGAGTTCGGTGGCTATGGTTACGATCATCGTTGGGACCTCCGGGCGATGTTTGGAAAGAGTCAGGGGTTTGTGCAGGGCAATTTTGATCAAAACATGCTTTTTCTTCCTGAGTCTGATTTCAAATCCTATTTGGATGCCTATTTAAAGCCTTTTTTTGAGCTGTCTTCTGATGCCAGACGTGGATGGGTTTGTGGGTTGGGACATGGTGTATTGCCAGAAACTCCCGAAGCCCACGTGAAGTATTTTGTGCAACATGTTCGAAAGGTGTTTGCTTCATGAGTGACGAGTTGTTTTATAAATACGACGTGCCGGTGCCGCGATACACTAGCTATCCAACCGTGCCTTATTGGACAGACAGTCCGACCACCGATGAATGGGTTCAGTCACTGAATCGAGCTTACAAAGACCACCCGCTCTGGTCTCTTTACGTTCATATACCCTACTGTGAAACTCTCTGTACGTTCTGTGGTTGTAATACATCCATCACTAAAAACCATAAACGCGAAGAGCCCTATATCGAAATGGTCCTGCGCGAATTTGAAGCTTATAAAAAGCGCGTTCCGGACTTGATAAAGTCACCGATGCAGCAATTCCATTTTGGAGGAGGAACGCCGACTTTCTTAAGTCCAAAGAATCTGCAAATGTTAGCGTCTAAATTGATGGATGGATTTGAAATACCAAAAAATTTTCACGGCTCCATTGAAATTGATCCTCGGCGGACCACAAAGGAGCATTTACAAAGGCTGCGAGACATTGGTTTTTCTCGGGTTAGTTTGGGAGTGCAAGATTTTGATGCCGAAGTTCAGCGTTTGGTGCATCGAGTTCAACCGTTTGAAATGACTCAAAAGCTGACCGAAGAAGCGCGCGAATTGGGATACAATTCTATCAATTTTGATCTTATTTACGGATTGCCGACTCAGAATGAAGAGAAGATCATGTCGATGATGGAAAAAACCTGGGAGCTGAAGCCCGACCGGATTGCACTTTACAGTTTAGCGATCGTTCCATGGATAAAACCGGCCCAAAAACTCTTTAAAGATGAGGATCTCCCTAAGGGCCGTGAGAAACGACGTCTTTATG
>CAXRIX010000002.1:0-33593 GCA_964230555.1 Bdellovibrionales bacterium | reverse complement strand
AGCTTGTTCATCGAAAAATGGCTATTGATCGCCTATTTCATGAAAGGTCGTTTGAAATCAGATGCTCCTGAGGTTGTCCGTTTTAAGCAGTCTGTGCGCAATGCGGGCTTTTGGGAAGTGCTTAGAGATTTCGACTGGCAGTTGGCTAAGATCTTTAATGATCAAAATCTTATGCGTTCGATTTACTTTGGTACGCCATTCCAAGGATTTCGCAAGATCATGGTGGCAGAGGTGGGTGCTGACCTTTTTAAAAACAGCTTTTTGCAATCCCATGGTCGGATAGGTGAAAAGACAGCCGAGCCTTTTGATGCGTTCGCATTCGATCATGTTCCGCTTGCCTATGGTAAAGCCGTGCATCGATTGCTGATGTTACTTTTGTCAGACCAGTATTCTCCGTTTTCTGTGGTTCGTATTTTCAATTCCTTGTTTTCTGATGAGCTGTTTGATCCTGCTACCGGACCTAAGAAAGTCTATCGGTCTCTAGAGCAGTTGAAAGAGGCCATAATAGAACATAAGTTGCCTTTGAGTTTGCAGTCGACAAGCAAAGGCTACCGACTGCGTGCCACTGAAAACTCTTCACTTTGGGTGCACGAAAAAATGGTGTTTACGAGTCGTGAAGAATTTCTCAGTCATATTCTTTATCTCAGTGGTTTGCGGCAAAATTTTCGTGTCAAAGAAGCCAGGCAGGTTATCCCGTTAAGCACACACCAATGGTATCGCGCCTTTAAAAGTATGCAGGAGCAGGGAGTGCTTGAACCCAGCTCTGACAGCGAAAATTTTTATTCTTTAAAAATTTCCTAAGCTATTGCGGATCATCTGGTGGCGACGTTTAAAGTTCTTTAAATCATAGTGCGGGCGCGCCGGGACCCATTCTCTAAAAGAGTCGGGTAAGGTGGGTTGCTGGTCACGATAAATGCTGGCAGCCTCAATTTCGTCGTTAATGAAGTCAACCTGGGTCTTTATTTCAGAAATTAAACTGTCTACGGCTTTTTCAGTCGCAGTCCATTGATTGCGCTTGACCAATTCTTGGAAGTCGCGCAGTCGGTCTAAAAATAAAACGTAGGAAAAGGCAACACTCTCCCCATTACGCTTCATGTACAAATAGGCCTGTTGCGCTTCACTTTTGATATCAACATCAGTGATGCGATTTTGTTTGGCGTAATCAATCAACAAGCCTTCGACTGCAAACTCCTCCAATGCGGTTCGCTTATCCAATTCAAAGTTGGTACGAAAGAAGCGGACGTAGGTTTGCATTAATTGTTTGGCCGTGGCTTGTGTCTCTTGATCTTGCAGCTGCGCCACTAACCTTTGAATTCGCGTGTTCTCAGTTTCTACGATTGTTTCCAGTTCCGAATTGAATGTCAGATCGTTCTGCCGGCTGCGCGCATGAGCAAACAAGTAATGGCTCATTTCGTGAAGCAATGTCCATTTTTGGGTTTGATCGATGACCATAATCGTTGGGTTTTTTAAACGGGTTTCATTGGTTTGACTGTTTTTACTATAGATCGTGGTAAATAAGCCGAGCAGTGCGGAGGCGCCACCGTTGGGCGAGGCCACAGAATCCCACTGACTTTGAGCCACACCTCGGGCTTCCGGAAGAAAGTCGAAGTAACGGCAAGCAAGATCGGCGTTGGAAAAACTTTTAACTTGCAAGATTTCAACACCTTCATTGAAAAGACTGTTGGCTATGGAATAGCTTGAGGCATTTAAAGTGGCCTCCAGGCCTTGTAAATAAAAGTCTTTATTAAAGAGGCGCAAGGGTTGTCGCGGACCTTGGCTGATGGGGCCGGTGAATTCGGCGCCATCAAAGGGGCTTCTTTGGCAATCACCAATATCATAGGAGAGCCTACCAAATCGCTTCTGCTGCGGCTCATCAGTTTCCGAAGGGCTGCAGCCCAGTAATAAAACAGATGCCAACACAAGGCTGCCTATACAGTTTAACGGTTGTTTCACGAATCCCCCCCAGGATCGAAAAGGCCAAGGCCTCTGAGCTTCTTTTGTACGCGATTCCCATGGGGGGTTCAAATGAAAAAGACGCAACGCAAGGGTCATTAACAAAAGGCCGATAGTCATAGACATTTGACCAATGTCTAAAACACTTGTTTTCAAAAATATCGGTGAATTGGTTTCAATGCGAGGAGTCCATAAGAAGGGTGGTCGCAACACAGTGGCCAAAGATCTAGGACTCATCAAGAACGCGGCCTTGGTCGTGGAGGCTGGAAAAATTCAATGGGTCGGAGCGCAAAGCCGACTGCCCAGTCAGTGGAAGCAGAAAAAGGCTTTTGATTGTCAGGGGCGCAATATTTTCCCTGGTTTTGTCGACTGCCACACCCACATGGTGTTTGGTGGCGATCGTAAAGATGAATTCGAAATGCGTAACCAAGGTGCCAGTTACCAACAGATCGCCGATAAGGGGGGGGGGATTTTGTCGACTGTCAAAGCCACTCGCAAAGCCAGCCTTGAAAAACTGGTTGAACTGGGGCAGGCGCGAGTCAAAAGGCATTTGGCCCAAGGAATCACCAGTATTGAAATTAAAAGTGGTTACGGGTTGAATGAAAAAAGTGAAATCAAAATGTTAAAGGCGGCCAAGCAATTAAAGAATGCTAAAATTCACACCACCTATTTGGGGGCCCACGCGCTTCCTGATTCCAGTCCCGGTGAAGGACCTTATCTTGAGGGTTTAAAAAAGACTCTCACTAAGATCAAGCAGGACAACCTTGCTCAGCGGGTCGATATCTTTGTCGAAAAAGGTTACTTCTCCCCCAAAGCTGCGAAGAATTATTTGGTGTGGGCTAAAAGCCAAGGCTTCGATTTAACAATCCATGCCGATCAATTGAACCGCACCCAAGCCACCGGTCTGGCTTTGGAATTACAAGCCAAGAGTGCTGACCACGTCATTTGCTTAAATAAGAAAGACAAGATCAAACTGGCGCAATCGGAAACTGTCGGCGTGCTGCTGCCGGCCGCTGACTTTTATTTGCAATGCAAGTATCCAGACGCTCGTCAGCTGATTGACCTTGGCGCCTGTGTGGCCTTAGCCACCGATTTTAATCCTGGCAGCAGTCCCACCCAAAGCTTAGCCTTTGTCGGATTGCTCGCACGCTTGCAGATGAAAATGACCTTGCCTGAGGTGTTTGCCGCATTGACCTTTGGGGGGGCTAAAGCTTTGGGCGTTGAAAATGAAGTGGGCTCTCTGCAAAAGGGTTTTGCCGCTGATTTTTTTATCAGTGATTGGAGTTGGCAGGATTTCTTTTATGATATGCAGCCACTGTCGATTTGGAAAACTTATGTCAACGGTCGCAGTGTTTATTGGAATTAAAAGAAGCGGAAATTCTACCGACACTTGCAAATGAATTACAAAGGCTTTTTTGTTTTTTGGACCCCAAAAATTCAATATTTTTAAATGTTTAATCAGTTTTTAAAGAAAACGGTGAAAACCACCTAACACACTGTTTAAAACTCTAAAAATGATTTGCCTAAAACTTTTTCACAGTTCTAGCCTTTGTTTAACAACAAGGGGTGGCAACATGGATCGTTACATTACCAGAAGCAAATATTTTTCATCAGACTTTAACACCGCCATATTTTCGGACCCCATTCGCATCTACTTTTCTAATGATCAGGAATCACAAGCATTAGAACTTTATTTTCGGATGCAAAGTCGCAAAAATCAGTGGGAGCAGTTTTTGCGAAAACGAGGCAAAGACAACTACTGCTATATCATGCTCTATAGTGATCCGAATCAGTTTAAAACCTGTTTCGATAAGGACGATAGCTTTGCACCCGGTGAGATGGGTGAAGACTATGTTTTGGGAATCAAGGGGCCGATGTCGGCCGAGAACGTGGATCAGTTTTTTACCAATCTTGATCAGACAATCGGCTTTGTGCCACCTACTCCGAACTTATAATTTCGAGCATGCGCTCGCGATTGTCGTCGATGTTTCCCAGGTAGCTGTAGATCTTTTTCTGTTTAGGCAAAAGGATGTAAACCATAGGAGTGGTGCGGGCATGAAAGGCCGTTTGCAGTAGCTGCTGACGGTCAATCAACAGCGAGGCGCGGCCTGGGGCATGCTTCATCCATTCTTTGCGAATTTGCAAAGATTCGGACGACGTAAGATGAACGCCATAAATCCGCAAATTCGAGGGTGAAGAGCGAAAGGCCCGAATCGCCGGAGCGCATTCTTCCATACTTTTGTCCCAGAAGATAAAGGCGGTTGGCGCTGTAGGGGTAATGTTAAAGATTCTAAGGGCTTGCATGGCGGTTTCATAAAAATTTGAGTTCTCTTCGTCCCATGCCGATACATAAGGGTTGGAGTTTATGGCTAAGAAAAATAATAATAAGATAACTAAAAGGCCAGCCGTCAGCTGAGCCCAAAGAGGGAGACCTTTAGAAAATGAAAACGGGCCACTTTTACTCACATTCAAAGGGTACTGCAAAGTCGATCCTTGGTCAAAATAAGGGTCAGATTATTGTCGAATATATCCTTTTAATTGTGGTCGTGACCATAGCTGCCGTTCTTCTTAGTAAAATGCTTGTCGGTCGGGCCGATGGTAACGCCGGTATTATCATCACCAAATGGACTCAGCTTCTTCAGATGATCGGCACCGATATCGGTGACTGATTAAAAGTACAAATTCTTTCTTTTATTCACTTCTGTACTTAACCGGGATTGCATAGTTTCGCGCAGATCACGGGCCAGTTCGGCAATAAGTTCTCGGTCCTCAAGTTGTTTTTCTGAATAGGGCAAATAAATGGGATCCATAAAAATGATATGCCACCGCGCCGGCAAAGGGATAATGTTCAAAGGCAGCGGCAGAATTGTACCCCGTAAATATTTTGTAAATTTGAGTTGCGCGAGGTTGATATGAGTTTCTTCAGCTCCCAATATCAAAGTAGGAACGATGGGGCATTGTTGTTTGATCGCCATGCGAATAAACCCTCGTTTAAACTCTTGCAAGTGATAGGCTTTGTTGGAGGGTTTAAAGTTACCGTATTCACCTTCTGGGAATAAAACCACTAAATTGTTTTTTTCTAGTTGTTGGATGCCGTTTTTCTTGGTGGCTTCAATAAAGCCCATTCTCTGCATAGGAATTGCAGTGGTTTTGTTGATAAACCAAAGTTTGTGGGTCAAAATTCGTGCTGTTCTTTGTGTCGCTTTATGAATATGGTGACCGAGAAGAAAGGCATCAAAGCCACTGTAACCAGAATGGTTGGGAGTGATCAAAGCCGGTCCCTTGCGAGGGATATTCTCTTGCCCCTCGACGGTCATTCGGAAGTATTTGGTCATGATCTCGGCGAGAAGGTGAGGCATGACACGATATATTAATCGGTCTTTGTCCATGCCTTTTAAGTTGAATATTTTTTGGTTATCTTTGAAAAACCATTTCATACAACACCTTTATAGGGAAATTTATGGCACAGCAATACATATTATCCATCGATCAAGGCACTACGGGAACCTCTGTTTCTGTGATTAACACCAAGGGGCAGTTTAAGGCTCACGTGAATCAAGAGTTTCGGCAAATTTTTCCGAAGCCCGGTTGGGTCGAGCACAATCCCAATGATATTTGGCGTTCGGTCACTCGCACAATTAAAGAGGCTTTGGCAAAAGCCAAGATCAAGAGCTCACAAATCGCCACCATAGGTATCACCAACCAGCGCGAAACCGTGGTGGCGTGGAATCGTCAGACGGGCGAGCCTATCGGCAATGCTATAGTCTGGCAATGCCGGCGCACCTCGGAATTTTGTGCCAAGCTTAAAAAAAGAGGAGCCGAAAAGCGCGTCAAGGACGTCACGGGCTTGGTTTTGGATCCTTACTTTTCTGGCACTAAGATGAATTGGTTTTTACAAAACAATGGCGAGGCAAAAACACTGGCACGCAAAGGACAGCTTTGCTTTGGAACCATCGATAGTTTTCTCATTTGGAAGCTCACCGGAGGCGAAGTTTTCGCCACCGATGTGACCAATGCCTCGCGTACTCAAACTATGGATCTTGAGACTCTTAATTACAGTTCCGAGATGTTGAATCTGTTAGGACTTAAAGAAGAGATGCTACCCCAGATTCAACCTTCGGGCGGCGTTTTTGGTGTCACCGCGAAAGTCGCCGGGTTACCTTCGGGAGTGCCCATAGCAGGAGTGCTTGGCGACCAACAGAGTGCTCTGTTTGGTCAGTTTTGTTTTGAAAAAGGCGAGGCCAAAATCACCTACGGAACGGGTAGCTTTTTATTAATGAACACCGAAAATAAAAAAATCATGAGCCCGAATGGTTTGCTCACGACTGTCGCCTGGCATCGCGAAGGGGAGAGCAAAGCCACCTATGCCCTTGAGGGCGGGGCCTTTATCTGTGGGGCTGCAGTCCAATACTTGCGGGATAATATGGGTTTCGTCAGCACCAGTGCTGAAGTTGAAAAATTGGTAAAAAAAGCAGGATCGTCCGAAGGTGTGCAGTTTGTGCCAGCCTTTGCTGGTCTTGGCGCGCCGTTTTGGGATCCGAATGTCCGTGGCACCCTGTTTGGTATGACTCGCGGAGCAGGCAAAGAGCACTTGGCCTATGCAACCCTTGAAGCCATGGCTTTGCAGAACGTCGATATTGTTAACACCATGATCAAGGACTCGAAGGTCTCCTTAAAAACAGTGCGTGTGGACGGCGGCGCCTCAGCCAATAATTTGCTGATGCAGATGCAAGCAGACTTCCAGGGTGTCGAGGTGGTGCGTCCGAAGGTGGTTGAAACCACTTCCTTGGGCGCAGCTCTCATGGCTGGGTTGAGTGTGGGTTTGTGGTCGGATTTAAAAGATCTAAAAAAGCTCGACAAGGTCGACAAAACTTTCAAATGCCAAACTCGTTTAAGTGAGCGAAAGCAACGTCTGGATCACTGGCACAAAGCCATTGCTGCTATGCAGTCATATTATAATTGATGGGAATTAAAACTCGCAAAAAAAAAGGAGATCCGAAGATCTCCTTGGTGGTTTTTAAAAGTCATCAAAGCTCTTCATTAGTTTTTTGTCCCTGAGGCGAAGAAAGTAAAACCTGATACTCCATTGGCTGTTTCACACATATCAATCACATTGGTGCCCGTTGGATTTTGTTCTTGTGGACCACTGCCATCGTGTTCAATCAAGCGTCCAGCCACTGGCGACTGAACTTGGTCAAAAATGACGTCCATGGGGGAAGATTCTCCGATGAACTTAATGGCCAATTGTTCAGTGTAATAGCAAACCAATTCCCAGTAGTTTCCTGTACAAGCCGCGTTTTGCACTTGTCCTTCTCCAGGGGCCCCTGAAACACATTGATAGTGTCTCTCTCCATGGTGTCCCTGCCGAAAGCCAGCTCCGTTGGGATGAATTTGTAAAGGCTCAAAAACGAAACGGGATTTCGGATCAACACCGATACCATCACCGCTCGGACCGATGTCATCTGCGGACTTCGAGTAATCGTCGGTGTCCGCCCAGGCTTGTGGATAGTCGAGGTGCCAATCATCAAATTCGACACGAACGTGATCAAAAGCATTGGCGTTGAATAGACTTGGATCGGAATTATCATCGGCATCACTACTGATGTCGCATCCATTTTGGTCGCAGTAAGGACGTAAATGCACTCGCGGAATCGTCGCCCCAACATTATCCGCCGCTAGGGCTTCCATCACCTGATTAATACACTCAATATTTAAGTCCAAATCGACATCGTTTGTCTGTGCATCAGAAGAAGGTCCCCATGTACAATCAAAGGAATCGCCTTCAGCGGCTGCAGCCACTGATTGCATCCAGGTCACCCAGTCTTCATGATCCATAGTGTTTGCATCACCAGGAAGGGCAGGGATATTAAAAGTTTTATCGGCATTGCTGCCGTCTTTTATTGTTACCGAGGCTGTGGACCATTCGACAGCATTGGTGGCGTCGGCGTTGGCCCAGTTTAATGAACCTCCTAATGTTGTTACACCCTCGCCGCCCGAGCCTTTGGCGCCGGCCGCCCAGATACTAATAGCCTTCATGTCTGTTCCAGAAGGAATCGTACCACCATCGGTTGGCACATCGGTGGTTGTTGTTACTGGATGAATGTACATATCAATATCAAGGCTGACAGCGCTACTGATTCCGTCGCCAGGACCATTCGGATCATTCAAACAGTCATCTTGATTTGAATAACTGCCTTCTCCGTAAAAACTTTCGCCAAGAAAACATTTGCATGCCCCGGCACTAAACTCGGAGCCGCCGTTGTTGTTGTCGCAAGCCAATGTCCATGTTCCATTGGCACTAGCGGCTGTAAAAAAACTATCGGCATTCGAGTTGTTCGAGTCTCCTTGCTCACCAGTGACTTCAGCAGTGATTTGACCATCAGAGTTCATTGTGACGGCCATTTGCAAATCTCCGTTACCAACAATGGTGTCGGATTTACCACTGAGGTTGGCCGTGGGAATTTCTATTGCTCCGACGTTTGAACCCGATGTCGAAGTCTCATCTGGGTAACGACGAACAACACAATAAATAGGCTCTCCCTTAGGCAAACCTTCAACAGTAAAAGCTCCAGAAGTTCCTGCACAGGTGACATCACCTTCGGCCGCAACGGGAGGAGAGGTGAATGTCATGCAAAAAACACTGTAGTATTGACCGTCATCACAGGCGGTTCGCGCCCGCAGACCAAAAGCAAGGCTTTCTAAATCCAAAGATTTACTGGATGTCGATAGGCTAGAAGCAGTGGCTCCAGTATCTAGAGTTCCTGAAATGGAATAAGTGGTAGAGCTACTACTGTCACTACCACCGCCGCCACTATCACAAGCAGCAAAGGCCAATAGGATAGGAAGCATCAATAAAGATTTCCACATAAGACTAATCCCCTTTTTTAGTTGTTGTGTTGTATGGATTGGTTGACAGTATGCCTCGGTTTTTTACGACAGGAAAAGCCTCTTGAGTGAACTTTCAATTTCTAGATCATGAGCTGGTTTTACAATGGTAAAGTGCAACATAACCATGAGTAAAAAAAGGACAGATGTGTGAAGATTTTTTTTAAACCGATCTTTTTTTTATTTCAAAGAGTTCGAAGAAAAAACATGAATTCGCTTAAAAATTAAGAGCCTCGGGGTTGAGATATTTTCTACTGCGACATAGGTAACGATAGGACGATTCGGTGAAAACATTTCCTAATTAAAAAAAAGATCTTTAAACGGACGAAGGCTTTTTGGGGATTCATGCCGAAGTCGAGGATTCGAGGACGGGGTTTCTAAAAACGGTGATAAGAGCATCTAGCTCATCTTTCGTCTAGGGATACGCCTTGGGGGCGGCAATTTTTCATTTATCTTCTCGATCCTGTGATTTCGATTTGAGAAGAATCTCTGTCTAGAAGTTGCAGCCTCAAAGGTTTGAAATTCCATTCTCCGCACCTTGGTCGTTTGGCACCACAACTTTCGCATACAATTTAGGATCTGGCCTTAGCTTTTGTGGACTCTCTAGGTATGATCATAAGAATGATAAAACAAATTTTTAAAGCCTCACTTTGTCGTCGTCTCAATCTTCCCTTTCGTTGGGCTCCTATCGTCTTATTCCTCGGTTTGCTATCAGTCAGTACAGCGGTGCAGGCCAACTCGCAGCTTCTTGAAAGTGCTCGCAATGCTTTTGAGGCCGGGCAGTACAAAGAGGCTCACGCTCAATTAAACAAGATACCTTTGGGGGATGTGGATCCTCGCCGCATGGCTTTGATTGAATTTTTTCGAGGCACGATTTTCTTTCATCAAAACAACTATAACTATGCCATCAGTCATTTTGATAAAAGTTTAAAATTGGGAACCCGTCTCCATGATGTGGTTTACTATTATCGTGGCCTTTCATATTTGAAACTCAATAACACCAAAGACGCATTGGCCTCATTAAAAAAGGTCGACAAAAAAGAGACCAATGATTTTTTGGCGCAAAAAACAGATTTTAAAATAGCCGAGATTCTCTTTGAAACTCAAAAATACACCGAGGCTAAAAAACTCTTTAAGAAGCTTGAACGCAAAATGCGTAGTACCGAGGTTTATCCGGATATTCTCTGGTCACTGCTTAAAATCAATAAATTTAAGAACCGACGACTTGATGCCTGTTACTGGGCGAGAAAACTTTATAAAAAATATCCGATCTACGAGCCTATCGCGCATTGGGGACTCCGTTGGGACAAAAACTTGGTCGACGGTAAGGCCCTAAAATGCAAAGACACTTTGAGTGATCAGCAAGACCGGATCAAACGCTTGCAGTGGATGGGTGCCAGTGAGAAAGCCTACGCCGAGTTGCAACTTTTTGAGAAAAGCAATGCCGACGAATTCACCAAAGACATGACGATGGCGGAGTATTTGGTGAACGAAGGAATGGTCGAAGAGGCTTTCAATCGCTTAAAGAAGTACTACAAAGATCCGGAGAAAAGAAAAGACTATGACTATATTGGTCTTTTCGCAAAAGCGGCATCACGGGCCGGGGAGTTTCAAGCCGCGACCGGTGTTTATTTACAAGCCAGTAAGGATTTTCCAGGGGGCAAGGGACAAAGCTCTCTGTTTCGAGCCGCGTTTTTAAGTTATCAAAATCAAGACTATGACGGAGCTCTTCGGCGCTTTGAAGTCATTGCTAAACGTTACCCTTATTCTTACCTAGGTAAGCAATCCAATTGGTACGTGCCTTGGGTGCACTATCTTAAGGGCCATTACCAAAAGGCCTACGATATGTGGCGAGACGCTTTAAAAAATAAAAAGCGCAAACTCCACTACCGTGTCAGTCGTTCAAAAGTGAAATACTGGATGGCGATGGCTATGAAGAAAATGGGGAACAAGGAAGAGGCCAAAGAGCTTTTCATCGAGGTTTCTCAGGATGAGTACTTTGGCTATTACTCGATAGCGTCTGTCCAGCGCCTGCGCGAACTTGTCGGAGCTCGCGGCTTGGCGAGTATCAGTCACACCGACGCCCGCACATTGCATGAAAACTGGCTGCCTCTATTTGCAAAAGAACAGATTGAAGAAGAGGATATTGATCTAGCGCAAACCCCGGTGAAAACTCGCGAGACCTATCATGCCGAGTGGGAGAAACTTCCTTACATGCGCGAGTACTTAGATATGGGTAAGCCGACGCAAATCTATGCTTCTTTAAGTGAGCCTGAATTCCGTCGTCATATCGAGCGTGCCGAGGAGTTAGCTAAAGTTGGAATGATTGAGTTGGCCAAGTGGGAGCTCTACAGTATTGAGGGACGAACCAACAATCGTGAATATTTGAAAACATTGATGTACACCTATTATCGAAATAAGATTTTCCATCGGTCAGCCTATATCGGCACTCGCCACTTTGCTGATGACCGCAAGCATTTGGGTCTTCCTATTGGAAAAGCTTTATGGCGTTTTGTCTATCCCCGTGCCTACGAGACCAATGTTCTCGCCAGCGGTAAGCGCTTTAATGTTCCTCCAGAGTTTGTTTGGAGTATCATGAAAGCTGAAACCAACTATCGCGCCGATGCGATGTCGCCGGTTGGCGCTCGCGGCTTGATGCAGGTCATGACTCATACCGGCCGAAAAGTCGCCTCCATGATTGGTAAAGAGATTGTCGGCCCCGACCTTTTAAAGCCAGATGTCAGCGTTGAAATAGGCACCCGTTATTTGCAAAGAAATTTGAAAAAATTTGATGGCAAGATTGCGCTGGCTGCTGCCGCCTACAATGGCGGTCCGCATCGCGTTCACAAGTGGTTGCATCAATTTGGTCAATTGGAAATGGATGAGTTTATTGAGCACATACCTTTTACCGAAACCCGCAACTATGTAAAAAAAGTGACGCGCTACTTTACTCTCTATAACCTGATCTACAATGACAACGCCGACGCCAGTGCCTGGTTGGCTGAAAACGTCAACGTCTACCCCGAAGGGAGTCCTCCCACTCGTGAAACTTGGGAGGTTTTGTGAGTGATGTTAAGCGTGGGAAAGTAAAATGGTTCCGCGAAGAAAAAGGCTTTGGTTTTATTGAAGTTCCTGATGGCAAGGATGTTTTTGTTCACTGCAGTCAAGTGTCCGAGGTTATCCAAGAGGGTGATGAGGTTGAGTTTGTTATTAAAGAAGGTAAAAAAGGACCTGTTGCCACCGAGGTCAAAAAGACCGATTAGACGTAGTAGACACCCAGTAAAACCTGACTAAGAATGAACGTTAAAATAAAGGTACCCGCCAACACGAACATGTAAACGTCGACACGCCGGGTGCTCTTGGCTTTTCGCTCAACACTAAATTTGACTTTCTCTAAACGTGTACTCGACATTCTTTCCTATCGGCACTTCTTGATAAGGCCTTAATGGCCCGGTTCATATAGACAAAACCGACGAAATGATGGAATCTGAACGCCTCGAATTGAGATAACCCCCTGGAGGTTGAATGGGATTCCAGCAGGAAGATTTCACTTATCAAGATTTGTTTGCCGAAAACTCTTACCTAAAAGACGTCTTGGCTCACTATGCAGAAAGCCAACATGTCGACGGGATCGCTGAGGACCTCGGTGGTTTCTCTAAGAGGGCCTGTGGAGACGTTTTAGACCTCATGATAAGGGCCGAAAAGAATCCCCCTGAACACATTGCCTTTGATCACTGGGGCCGAAGGGTCGACCATATTGAAGTCGATCCCTCCTGGCAAGCCTTGCACGCAGTAGCGGCCGAAGAAGGTATGATTGCCATTGGGTATGAAAGGAAGTCGGATCAAGACTCACGCTTGCACCAGTTTCTGAAGTTAATGATTTTTCATCCTTCATCCGCCTTTTACACCTGCCCTTTGGCAATGACTGACGGCGCCACCCGCATTCTTGAGCTTGAGAAGGGGCCACTCCATAACAAGTTTTTTTCTCACTTGGTGTCTCGAGACCCCGTTCAGTTTTACACCGCCGGGCAGTGGATGACCGAAAAAGCTGGTGGCTCTGACGTTTCCAACTCCGAGACGGTCGCAACTAAAAAAGGCGATCGTTTTTTTCTCCATGGTACAAAGTGGTTCACCTCGGCGATCACCGCAAATATCGCCATGGCCTTGGGGCAAACCGACATCAACGGCGAACAGAGGCTCAGTTTATTTCTAATAGAAATTCGTGACGCAAAGGGGAGCCTCAATAATATCGAAGTCTTGCGCCTTAAAGACAAATTGGGAACCAAAGCCATGCCAACCGCGGAGTTGGAGCTTAAAGGGGTGGAGGGCTATTTAATTGGAGAGCTAGGCAAAGGCGTGAAAAACATTGCCACCATCTTAAATATCTCTCGTCTGTACAATTCTGTTTGTGCCACGGGAACAATTTATCGTTTGCATTCATTGATTCGCGACTATTCTAAAAAACGCCAAGCCTTTGGCAAAAAGTTAATTGATCATTCTTTGCATCAGGAAACCTTGGTGCGGACTCAAGCCGATACCAACGCCTGTGTGCATTTTGTAGCAGCGATGGGACAACTTCTGGGGCGATCAGAGACCGATAAGGCCACTCGGCAAGAGTTGGCGGCTTTGCGAATGCTCACGCCGGTGGCCAAGTCGTGGACGGCCAAGAAATCCGTGGCGACTTCCAGTGAATTGATCGAAGCCTTCGGTGGAGCTGGCTATATTGAAGACACCCAGTTGCCTCGATTCCTTCGCGATGCCCAGGTTTTTCCAATTTGGGAAGGAACCACTAACATTATGAGCTTGGACACCTTAAGAGCCATGGCTAAAGACAATGTTTTTCAAGACACCATGGCTTATATTCAGTCGCTTTTAAAAAATGTGGAAAAATCAGCGGAAAAGAAAAAGGTCGACCAATTGATTGAATTCTGTGGACAGTGGGTGCAAAAAAATCAAAAGGATAGGGCCACAATGGAGCGAGGGGCGCGAATTTTTGCTGCAAGCCTTGGTGATCTGTTTTGTGCCGTCCTTCTTCTGAACTTTGCACAAGCGACCCAAAAAGAACGTGATCGCCATTTAGCCAAGGTTTTTGTCCGAGCTATTCAAGTTCCTGACTTTTACTCCAGCGAGGACTATCATGAGTTCAATAAGCAAACCCTCCTCTCTTGAGGAGCTTGCCTGTCGTGGCGATGAGAATAAAATTCTTTTGTGCGCCCATGGACTCAATCAGAAACCCAGTGCCTTAAAACATCTTCTCGGCGATATCACTAAACTGGGTTTTAAGTCTTATCTTTTGCACTTGCCAGGGCATGCCGGAGAGTCTGATTTTTCTAATTTAAAAGCGCGCGATTATTACAAGGCATTTGAAGAGTCTTACAATTATCTAATCGATAAGCATAAAAAGCCTCTTTATTTCGTTGGCTACTCTTTTGGCGGTCTTATCGGGGTTCACCATTTTGACAAATGCCCCTTTGAAAAAATGGTATTACTGGCTCCCGCATTAAAGCTGCATGGCTACACCTCGTTATTAAAGCCTTTTTTACCCCATCTTAATCGAATCATCTCGATCCGATTAGGTGATCCCAAATTTGAAGCACAGTATCGGTATCATGACGAAGGCGTTCCAGCCGAGGTATATACCAGTTTTTTTAATATCTACAGTGCCAACAAATTTAAAGATAAAAGTCTGGCAAAAAAAGCCCCGGCCTTAGTGATGGTTCATCCACGAGATGAGTTGGTGAGTTATTGGAAGCTTCGGCGCTGGGTTAACAAAAAGACCAATTGGAAGTTTGTACGCTTGGATAATAAAGGGGCTGAGTTCCGTCGCTACAATCATTTGTGTTTTGATCCGAACACTCTGGGTCAGACCTCTTATCAACATCTTTTAGGAGAAATTGAGGCCTTTCTGTAGGCCACCCCATGGGCCAACCTTAAGAGCGAGGCGTCAGGCGTCCGGCCATAACTTCGGCCAATGTTTGAGTGGCATCAATTCGGGTAAACACAATTTTCAGGACGGCAGTGATGGGGACTGCTAAGAACATTCCAGCAACGCCCCAAACCATACCCCAGAAAATCAAGCAGACTAAAACCGTGATGGGATGCAGGTCCATGGAATCGCCCATGATTTTAGGCTCAATCACATTGCCAATCGTAAACTGGATGGTTCCGGTGATCCCGAGGATAAGAAAAAAGTTAAGTCCCAACTGGTACTGTAAAAATACAATCGGCAGGGGAAGGGCCACGGCTGCAATCGAGCCAATAGTGGGGATGAAATTAAAAAGAATTGTGAGCAAGCCAAATATGAAGGCCAATTCGACGCCAAAACAAAACAGCACAAACCAAACTAAAATTCCCGTCAGTACGGAAAGGAAAAATTTTGTACTAATGTAGGAAGATACACTGTTTAAAACCTCCTTCAACAAAGGTCCCTTCTTTTGCACTCGCGACTCGCTGGTCATCATAAAAATAGCAAATATAAAAACTAGAAAAAGATTGCCGAGAAACGCTAACAGTTGGCCTCCCAAGCGCTGAGCAAAACTTAAAAACCCGGAGGATTTTACAACTTGGGTTAACTTGTTAAGGTCCAAATTGATGTCAAACTTCACCAACTGAGTGTCAACGAAGTCGATGACACCGGCTAGACTTTCTTTGTACTTCGAAGCTCCGGAGACAAAATTTTCAATGGAGACAATAAGAATAAAAACCAAGAATGTTAAAATCAATGCAAGTAGTAACAGGGCAAAGAACACAGCCACCCCTTTGGGGAGGTTGGTGCGTCTACGAATTTTCATCACAATGGGAGTCATCACAGCATAGGCAAAAATTGAAAAGATAAGGGGAATCAAGACAGGTCGCATGTAAATCAGAGCCACGGTGGCTCCAATTAAGGTCAGAAAAACCAAACAAAAATTATTCGTACGGGCGTAAATGTCGTTTTGTTTCATTTTTTGATCCCATTGTTTTCTTTGTGACTAAAGTTTGCAAAATATCCTAACGTATAAAAAAGAAAAGGCCCAGTGTTTTCACTGAGCCTTTAGGGACAACAACAATATGTAAATAGGGCTTATAAGAATTTGGGGGCATTGGGGTCGTCGTAGCCACCGATGCCTTCTACCTGGCCGGTTCCAACATGCACATCGCGAGCTTCCACGTCGTCTTCAAACTCACCGCGGGTGAACTGAGAAATGTACCAGTCCAAAGCCTCTTCAGTCAGAAGAGTTTCAAGCAATTCGGGCTCCATTTGATTAAGAACTTGGATCAATTGGATTTTCTGTTCCTCTGTCATTTGATCAGGAGTCACGTCCATAGTGGCCCAGGTGTTCAAAGAAAAAAGAACGATTAGTGTTGCGATAATTGCTTTCATGTTTCCCTCCCTAAAAGACCTTGTTGTACGCGTTTGGCGTCGGTCATCGTTGGTATGGGATTGTTGTAGCCAAATTTTAGTATTATTGAAAATTATTCATTATGCTGTATTCTTATAATAATTACTAATGCCCGTAGGCCGCTGCCTTTTCAGCTCGGGTTAGAGGTCATAAATATCGAGAATATCAGGTGAATTCCTCGAAAACCCTTGATTTTCGCCCCCCTTTCGTAGAGGCTCAGAGGTGGTGAAATATCTTGGAATTCTAGTTTTTCTGCTCTTGATGGCCTGTCAGCCCAGTCGCGATACCTACGTGGTTCAAGACGATGGCACACGTTTAAAACTTCCTTATCACGAGACCCTCAGTACTGTGATCACTTCCGAACCACCGAAGATTGATTGGCTTCTTTCTTCGGACACCGACTCCAGTTGGATTGAAGAGCAAATTATGGAGGGCCTGGTGCGCTTCAATTTGCAAGAGCCCGGTTTAAAATTAAAACCGGCGTTGGCGACTCATTGGGAGCAACAGGAAGAGGGGAGAGTGTGGCGTTTTCATTTGCGAAAGGGCGTTGAGTGGAGTGATGGCGTACCTTTCTCTATTCAACACGTTCTTGATGGTTTCGAAAGAATTTTGAACCCCAGCAATGCAGCCATCGCTGTTGACAATATATTCCCTATTAAAAATGCCAAATTGTATAACCAGGGAAAGTTAAAAGATTTTTCCAAAGTCGGTGTGCGTGCGGCCACGCCTTGGATTGTCGAATTTGAACTAGAACAGCCCATGGCTTTTTTTCCGCTGCTCCTCACCCATCACACCACGTTTCCTATCCGATTGGACGTCATCGAGAAACATCAAGAGCTATGGACGGAACCGAAGAACATTGTCACCTTAGGTCCCTACCGCATGATTCACTGGCATCATGACAGTCGTATGGTACTGGCTCGCAATGAAAATTACTGGGGAGACAAGCCTGATATTAAATATTTGGTTTTCTATATGATTGGAAAACCGGCGACGTCGTTAAGAATGTTTGAGAGAGGAAAAATTGATTTTATGAGGGATTTGCCGAGTACCGAAATCCCTCGCCTGAGTCAAAAGCCTGAATTTGAGTTTTTACCGGGTCTGCGTTTGTATTACTACGGTTTTAAAGTCAACAAAGCGCCATTCAACGATCCACGAGTTCGTAAGGCCATAGCCTTAGCGATCGATCGCTCCCAAGTGGTAAAGGTCTTGGGCGGTGGCCAAGTGCCCCTGCGCAGCTGGGTGCCAACAGGTATGTTTGGCTTTGACGATGATGTTGGAATCGCTTTTGATCCGCAAAAGGCCAAACAGTTACTGGTTGAAGCAGGATGGGGAGATGCTAAAAAGTGGCCCCCCATCGTCATAGGATTCAATACCGAGGATAAACATCGTCAGGTGGCGGAAAATATTCAGGCCCAACTGAAAACCAACCTCGGTATCCGTGTTGAGTTGAAAAACGAGGAGTGGAAAACGTTTCTTAATGGCCTGCGCAGTGCTTCGGCTTACAATCTGTTTCGGTTGGGCTGGGTCGCTGATTACGGGGATCCTCATAATTTCATGGCCATCATGACCAGTTTTTCAGAGAACAATCGCACCGGCTGGAAGAGTGAAAAATATGATGCATTGGTGGCCAAGGGACTTAAGGAAACCGATCCAAAGGAAAGGCTGAAAATTTATCACCAGGCTCAGAAGATTCTGGTGGAAGAAGAAATGCCGGTGATTCCACTGTTCTCCGACGTGAATCAACTCTTGGTCAGTCAGCGAATTGAAAACTTTCATAACAATGTTTTAGACCTTTACCACTTTGCAAACATGAGGCTTAAGAAATGAAAGTGGTGGGTCCGGTTCTTTTTTGGTCGACAGCTCTGTTGGCTTTAGCCATGATACTGAGCGATCTGTTTTTCATGTACGTGCCGTCAATCCTGGTGACACTTTTTTGGACTGTTTTTTTGGTCGCCATCCTCTACGGTGTGGTTAGGCAAAATCTGTTGTCCTATTTTGTAAGAAGGCTTGTTTCCTCTTTATTCGTTATTGCCGTTATCGCCACCATGACGTTCTTCATGCTGCGTTTGCTACCGGGCGGCCCCTTTGACGAGGAAAAAGCTTTACCGGACCACGTGAAAGCCAATATCGAGAAAAAATACGGTTTGAATAAACCTTTACTCAACCAGTACTGGGATCACATGAGCGGAATTGCCACCGGCCATTTGGGCTATTCCTATAAGTATGAGGGACGGGAAGTTTCAAGCATTATTAAAGATGCCTTTCCGGTTTCTTTTAAATTGGGCTTCTATGCATTGGTTCTATCGTTTCTTATTGGTGTGCCACTGGGGTTGGTTGCGGCGGCTCACCATGGAACTCGAATTGATGCGGCGGCCATGGTGGCAGCGATCAGTGGCATATCCTTACCCAGTTTTTTGATGGCGCCGATTTTGATTTACATTTTTAGTTTTGGCTGGCCCATCAATAAACTCTTTCCCGGATTTTATGAGTGGATGCTTCATTACGATATTCTTTTGCCAGCCGCCCTTTGGCATTCACCGCGACATTATATTTTGCCGGTGGTGACTCTTGGTGTGAGGCCAGCGGCTTTTATTGCCCGGCTGACTCGAACCTCGGTTTTAGACGTGATTCACTCGGACTTTGTGCGAACAGCGCATTCAAAAGGACTTAGTGAAAAGGTGGTTTTGTATCATCATGTGCTGCGAAATTCTTTAGTGCCGGTGTTGACCTATGCGGGGCCTTTGGTAGCAGGAATTCTTTCTGGCTCGTTTATCGTCGAAATCATTTTTGCGATCCCCGGAATTGCAAAATATTTTGTACAAAGTGTTTTTAACCGAGATTATCCGTTAATTATGGCTTTAACACTGTTGTTCTCGGTTATGTTAATTTTCGCAAACTTAGTGGTCGACCTTCTATACAAAGTGGTGGACCCAAGGATTGATGTCTCATGAAGCAAGAAGACAGTTGGTGGCTGCAGGGCTTTCAGAAATTAAAAAACAACCGCCTGGCTTTGATTTGCCTGTATTTCATTATTTTTATTTGCTTTCTGGCGCTGACAGCGAAATGGATAAGTCCCTATCCTTTTGATGAGCAGCACATCGATGACTTATTAAAATCACCCAACACCACCTATTGGTTTGGTACCGACAAGTTGGGCCGTGATTTACTCTCGCGAATTATTTATGGTGCGCGGATGTCGATGGCTGTCGGTATTATTACCGCAGTGATTTCGCTTTTAATCGGCGCCGTTTATGGAGCTGTGTCGGGTTGGTTCGGTGGCTGGACGGACTCGATCATGATGCGAGTTGTGGATATTGCCTACTCCATTCCCAGTTTGGTGATCATGATTTTGGTGAAAGTTGTTTTTGATAGCATGGATCTGTTCGACAATCCCGAATTGAAAGCTTTAAGTGGAACTCTGATTGCCCTAAGCATTGTCGGGTGGGTGAGCTTGGCGCGGTTGGTTCGCGGTCAGGTATTGCAAGTCAAAGAGATGGCCTATATCGAAGCGGGACGAGCCTTAGGCTTCGGTCACATTCAATTGTTGTGGCGTCACGTGCTTCCGAATATTCTTGGGCCGATCATTGTCATGTTAACCTTTCGCATTCCAGCCAATATTTTATTTGAAAGTTTCTTGAGTTTTATAGGCTTAGGATTGCAACCCCCGTTTAGCTCGTGGGGCGTATTGGCCTCTGACGGAGCCGATTTGCTAGAGAGTTTTCCGCATTTAATCCTATTTCCGGGTGCGGCTTTGTTCTTCACGATGATGGCTTTTCAGCTTTTAGGAGACGGGCTTCGAGATGCTTTCGATCCTAAAATGAAGCTCTAGAATCGGCATACAATTGTGCCGTTTTTAGCGGTCCTAACCAATCTAAAATAAAACCTTAACTGAGCTCTCGAAATTCACTTCAAAGTCTTGAAAAGACATAGGAATTCAATAGAATTTCTACACTTAAAAATCTCTGTAAATATAATATTTTCAAAGCCCAGTGAATTCAAAGAGATTGGGGTTTCCGTTGTGTATACTTTCGCCACAAAACGGAGGATTTTTTAATGACTCATCTTAATCGCTTTTTCTTAGTGGTTTTTGCCTTTGGTCTGTTTGGTGCTTCGGCCCAAGCCGATTTTGGACCAAGAGACTGTTATAAACATCGTTACGATCGTGAAGGTTTTGCTTGGGATGCTCGGCGCGGAAGCCCGTCTGACTTCGATCCCGGTCCGGCCGCAGAAGAGAGCCAATCTTGGTTGGAACTTTACGGTCAACTACCCAATTACCGCTCCATCGGAAAAGCGATCCTTGGAGGTTCAGAAGAAAAATTTCGTTGGCAGATGGGCCCTATGTGGTACCGCGGTCGTCTTGGCAAAAATAAAGTAAAAGTTTTTGTTGTCGGTCAAGAGGGAGCACAGGATGAGAACGTGACCAATCGGGCTTTCACCGGTTCCACCGGAACTCGGGTGCAAAAGTTTTTAAACCACCTGGGGATATATGAAAGTTATCTCTACATGAACACATATGTGTACACCATTAAAGGTCAGCGCATCACCGATGAAGCGGAATGGGGTTATAAAAACTACGTAGCCCTTGAGCAAGGTGCGATGAGCCCGATTGTACAATATCGTCACATGCTTTTTGATAATGTGATTAAACAGAATCCAGAGTCTATAGCTCTTTTAATGGCCGTAGGCGGTGGTGGCAAAGCCTCACTGGCCAATTGGATTAACACGCGCAGTGGTAATGATGAATGTAAAGAATGGGCTTTGGAATGGTGTGATACTTCCGGCGTGGTTGAGCACTTTGTAAAACAAGGTGTGCTAGAAGGGGACGAGAAAATTGTCGCCGTCGGCGTACAGCATCCAGGCGGAGCCGCTTTTGGTGATGGTTTTGAAAGAATTCAAAAATCGTTTGATGAAGCCGCTGGTTCGGTGGCCTACAATTTAAAAACCTATCCTGGTTGGTTGCCTGCGGATCCACAGGAAAGTCAGTTCGGTTACTGTAACGGTGGTGACCGCGAAGAGCGCCTTGAAGATAAATTTCAATATGGGCACGCTCCGGTTCCTTTTAAAGACTTTTCTTTTGCGACCAACTGGCGCATGGGTGACAAAGGAACAACTTCCAATCGAGATGGTGCGACTCGCATCCAGGTTTTTAGCGAACAGGGACGATACGCCATCGTTCGAATTCCTGAAGAGCCTTTAGGTGATGTTCAACTTTCTAGTGGGCGAACCGTTTTTAACGACACTGAGCCGGCTTATGTCGATTACCAACCACCCAGAGAGGCTGAGTACCAACTTCGTGATGAATACAATGGTCTTCTGTATGGAATGAAAGATAACGAAGTGGCCAACGAGCATCCTCGCTACAAATCTTTTGGAGATGTTGAGGGTGACTTAAGCCACGTTCAACAATTTGATCCCGGACCAGCAACCGAGGAAACGGCCAATGCCCTTATGGATTGGCCAAATTTTCAAGAGATTGACGAATCGGCTTATAAAAGTAACGAGTCTTTTGGGTTTGGACCCAGCTATCGAGGAAATAGCAAAGATCCCGAAGTCATCATTTTGGCTGACCAAATGGGACATACCGATTTTTTCTCAACACGAGCTTTAACGGGTGAAGCCGGGCAAATGTTGCAAACGTTTTTGAACAAAACCGGTTTAGAAGATTCTTCGTCGTACTTGATTCTTCGCCCCTTGCCAGTCGATACCATTGGTGTGGCCACCGACAAAAAAGTAGCTTTGGCGATGGCGGAAGACGCCAATGGGAAGTCGGCAGTAAAAACCTTAGAGAAAGTCCTTAAAACTTTAGGTGGAGGCCGTAAGCAACTGGTGGCCATGGGCCCGGTGGCAACGGCGATGTCGGTTTCTTGGGTTGGCAAAATGCAAGAGCTTAACTTGAAGAGCATTTATGATATGCAACAGCCGGACCGTGGTTACAATCATGTGGCCAATTGGGTTGAGCTGGCTGGGAAATTAGGTTTGGATGCCCCGGCAGAGGGCGAACTTAAAGGCCTTTATATCATTCCACGAAAAGACCTGCCTTACTCCACACGTTGGTGGATGGGAAGCACCGGTGAGCGCGCCGACAGAGCTTATGGAATGAGTCTGTATGAGAAGCAAGTAAACAATCGTGAGTTCGATTACACTGGTCATTACTACCGTTTGATTGCACCCGATTGGATTTGGAACATCAAAGACGATGACCCCAGACCTTTAACTGAGCTTGAGAAGAGCTTAGTGGAAACAGTTTTAGATAATCACAATCTTTAAGTGATTGTATGTTTTTAGAAATAAAAAAGCCAAGTCGAGGGACTTGGCTTTTTTTTTGTTCAATTTTTCAGTGGCTAGAGTCTCACTGACCAGTGGTTCATTGACTAGTGACTTTCTAACAGAATTTCACCTAACTGAAGCTCAATTTTTAAAGATTCATCCACAGGTCGTGGAGCTGTTGAAATTTATCAATCTCAAGTTTGTAGTATTCAAGCCCTTCTTGGTTGGGATTAAGAGCGAGAGTGCATTGATGGCCGTCTTTATAATTAATGATAAAATGGGTGGCACCGCGGGGAGGTAGTCCCGCCGGAACTGTTTCTTTCGGCAGTTGTAAAGTTTCGATAAAAGACAGTAGGGAATAGAGCTTTGTCATTTCGGCTTGAGTCTCGACACTGTGACCGTTGATTGTGCCAGTGATCTGAAGTGTTTCCACTTTGAGGGTTACATTCGATTCCATACGTCCGGACGTTGTCATAGTGATGTTTTCGATCGACTGTGCTGATATATTTTCTAGGCTTGGTGCCGCTGTCATGAAACACTCCTTTTTTATAACGTCTATTTTAATTGCAGCTGAATCAGAATGTTATTGGAAACCAAGAAACTGGATCATAGACCAACCTCAAATTGAATCAATAATAACCCACAGGATCGTCGAGAAAGCCAAGGGGAGACATTCAAAGGGTCAAGCGAATTGGATGAAGAACCATAATAAGATAACTCTATAGAATTATTTAATGTTTAACGGGTTTTAGGGTTTGTGAGTGTAGGGTTTCATGAGCTCAATAGTTTATGGGTTTATGGGTTTATGGGTTTATGGGTTTGTGGGTTCATGAGTTTATTAGTTTATTAGTTTATTAGTTTATTAGTTCAAGATTTTTGAGTGAGCCCTGTTTAGGTCTGTTAGAAAATTTTCTCCACTGGGTTTATCTTTGTGGAGAATGGAAATAGGACTTATTGGTTGCCGTCGAGTTTACGACGGTCGTTGGCTTTTTCGCTTAACTGCTTGATCATGCTTTTTTGATCATCCGTTAAATTATTGTAAAAGCCTTCTGGATTCTTTTGGGCCTCTTGCAAGGTTCGCATCATCTGCTGAAGGTCACCATTGCTGTCATTAGCAATCTTGCGAAAAATTTCACCGGCGGTGTGGTAAAGCTCATCCAAGTTTTCTCCACTACCCATCAACTCCTGCGCCATACGATCAGCCTTCTGAGCCTCTTTGCTCTCGTCAATGGCACCTTTACGCTGGTTCGGACTATTCAGCAGTTGAATGGTTTTGTTCAAAGACTCGGTGTTGACCTCATCCATCTCTTCAGCCAAGACACTGAAGGACAAAGTGAACACAGCAGACATGAAAAAATAATGTAAAATAAATCGACCAAATTTCTTTAAAATACCCATAATTTAAGTATCGGCGCTTGTGTGCACGAACAACAGTCGAAACTTCAATTTTCTCAAATCGAGACACTTTGACTTTTCTCCAGTGTGCTTTGCTGCCTATATTGAGACAGATTCTATTGAGCTAAAAACAATAGACTAAAGACAGTCTGATTTTTTGAGAGAACCGACCATGTGGCTGACGGTTCAGTAATAGTTGCGTGCACTTAGTACAGACGATAGCGTGTTACTTTTGCATAACTTGAAATGCATAAAACAGGGGCTCGTGATGATCACACGATTTGTTCGGGTCTATGCTCTAATAGATGATTTTTTTAGAGCCCAGGTTTTAGCAGGCGATGTTTTCCGGTTTGTTTCCCATCTCCAAAATTAATTCGAAGAGGAAAGAAGCCGCTCGATAGACCGAAAGTCAATCTTTAGAAATTTCTTGCTTAAACATTAAAGCGGAAAAACAAAACGTCACCATCTTTGACAACATACTCTTTGCCCTCAAGTCGGTATTTGCCGGCGTCTTTCACAGCCTGTTCTGTTTTTAAATTAAACAGGTCCTCGCAATTGTAGGTCTCGGCGCGAATAAAACCTTTTTCAAAGTCGGTATGGATAACTCCGGCGGCCTGTGGGGCCTTCATTCCCTCTTTGATGGTCCAAGCCCGCACTTCTTTTTCGCCAGCGGTAAAAAAGGTTTGCAGCTCAAGCAGTCGATAGGCTTCTCGAATCAAGCGATGCAGGCCAGGCTCTTCAACACCTAACGACTCCAAAAACTCCTCTTGCTCCTCAGGCTCCAAGAGAGCGATCTCGGCTTCCATGGCCGAGCTAACAAGCAGAGAATTATTCCCTTCTTCACTGGCAAACTTTTCAACCTGTTTTGACCAATCATTGCCACCGGCTGAAAAATCGTCTTCGCTGACGTTGCAGACGTAAAGAACAGGCTTTGAAGTCAGTAGTTGCAGCTCTTTAACAAATTTTTTATCGTCTTTGTCGACTTCCACTGTGCGGGCGGGCTTTCCATCGGACAGGGCTTTATGAATATCAACAATAATAGCCAGCTCCCGTTCCATCTTTTTATCTTTGGTAGCTCGTGCTTGTTTTTCAAGTTTCTGTTTTCTTTTTTCAATAGATTCTAAATCGGCGAGCATAAGCTCGGTGTTGATGACATCAATATCACGAAGCGGGTCAACAGAGCCTGAGACATGCACAATGTTGGGATCATCAAAACAGCGGACCACCTGAATAATGGCATCCGTCTCACGAATATTGGCGAGAAACTGATTTCCTAATCCCTCACCTTTACTAGCACCAGCCACTAATCCGGCAATATCAACAAACTCCATGGCGGTCGGGATTTCTTTTTGTGGCTTAATCAGAGACGTGATTTGTTTTAGTCTTGGATCGGGAACCGTGACCACACCCACATTGGGATCAATGGTGCAGAAAGGAAAATTGGCGGCTTCGGCTTTTGCTGCCGTTAGTGCATTAAACAAAGTACTTTTACCAACATTGGGTAGTCCAACGATTCCACACTGTAAAGCCATGGCTTTCTCCTATCCGATAGGTCTAACAACCCTTTGATTTTGCACAGCATCTTATCGACAATACGGGCGGCTGGCAATGCACAAAGGAGTGCCAGAAATTAGGGGTCTCGTCTATTGGCGACAAGCCGAAAGGCAACAAAACTTGCGTCTGAGTTTTGCTTCTTTTCTAATGGTTATAAAGGGGGAGTGCTTTTAGGCCTCGGCTCTTAGTTTCATTTAAATATTTACGCCATTTATTTTTCAGCAAGGACAACATTCTGGATTGCGAGAGTGGGGGGCTTAAACTTTCTGATTCATTTGAGTGGCCGCTTTACCGAAGTCCTCGCAAATCAAAGTCTCAATTCCATCACTCACCCGCTCTAAAACATCGGGGAGCTGAGACTGCTCGTCTTTATTGAAGGGTGAAAGAACGTGGGCGGAGACATCTTTTTTGCCGTCAGGACGTCCAACGCCGACACGAATTCGGTAATAGGCCGGGGTTCCCAGTTTTTGATGGATATCGCGAATGCCGTTCTGTCCCCCATGACCTCTTTTAAACTGTAATTTCATTTGTTGAAAGGGGAGTTCCACTTCATCGTGGATGATGATCACTTTCTCGGGCGGGATTTTGTAAAAATGGGTCAAGGCTTGGATGGCGTCCCCAGAGTCATTCATATAAGTCTGTGGTTTAGCCATAATGACTTTTTCATTTTCGAGCATAAAACTATAAGTGAGCGACTTATGCTCTTTTTTCTCAGGAGGGCTACCGATATTATTGAGGTAATAATCTATCGCCATAAACCCAACGTTATGTCGGGTTAACAGATACTTTTTTCCAGGATTTCCAAGACCTGCGATCAACCACATGGCAGACGCGAATCCTAATTAGGATTCTTTTTTGTCTTCAGCGGCACCTTCGCTGGCAGCGCCTTCGGCGGCTTCGCCTTCAGCAGCACCGTCTTCGCCTTCAGCGCCTTCGGCAGCAGCGGCTTCAACCGGCTCTTCTGGCTCTTCGCGAGGAATACTGACTGTGCAGACGGTTCTTTCGGCGTCAGTCATTGGCTCGATCCCAGCAGGAAAAGCAATATCGGACACGTGAATAGAATCGTTAACTGCCATTCCGGAAACATCAACTTTGATAGACTCAGGAATATCGACAGGATTACATTCAATTTCGATATCGCGAAGGATGACTTGTAAAACGCCCCCTTCTTCTTCGCCAGCAGGAGTTCCTTCGAACTCAACGTTGACATTAACTTTAATCTTCGCGGTCATGTCTAGGGCGTACAAATCAACGTGAATGGGTCTTTTTGTCGCCGGGTGAGTGTCGATTTTTTTAAGCATCACTTTCATGCCGCTTAAGTTTTTCTCGTCACTTTTAGTTTGAAAGATAGAGCTTTCATGACGGGTTCCCGAATGCTTTAAAACAAAAATTTCATCAAGCAAACAGTTCACGTTTTTTGTTTTTGGTCCGTAAATTACGGCAGGAACTTTACGATCTTTCCGATAAGCAATGGAGGCGCCTTTGCCTGGTTGTCTCGCTTCAACAGTCATGCTCAGTTTATCTTGTGTCATTTCCTACCTCTTTATTGTCCTAGTCATTAAACAGTGAGGAGACCGAGGCATTTCCGTATATTCGGAGGAGAGCTTCAGCCACCACGGGAGCCATGCTAATGACTTCCATTTTGCCGCAGGCAATGGCCTCTTCACTCAACGGAATGGTGTCGGAAACCAAAACTTTTTCAACGCCACTTTCTGTCAAACGGCCCACGGCTGGGCCAGAAAAAAGAGCGTGGGTTGCAACTGCGAACACCCTTTTTGCCCCATTTTGGATAAGACTGTCAACAGCTTGTGTTAAAGTCCCTGCAGTATCAATCATATCGTCAACAATGATAGCGGTTTTGTCGGTCACATCCCCGATCAAACGCAAGGCCTTGGCCTCATTGGCGCGACTGCGGCGTTTATCGATGATCGCCATCGAGCAGTTGATTTTCTTGGCAAAGGCACGGGCTCTTTCCACACCTCCAGCATCTGGGCTGACGACCACGAATTCCTCACCTGTTCCATAGCGGCTTTTCCACTGGTTCGCCAGGGTTGGAATGGCATACAAGTGGTCCACAGGGCAGTTGAAGAAGCCCTGTATCTGGGCGGCGTGGAGGTCGACACAGACGACCCGAGTCGCTCCGGCTGCGGTGACCAGGTCCGCCATACATTTCGCTGAAATAGGCGCTCTTGGGGCCACTTTACGGTCTTGCCGGGCGTAGCCATAGTAGGGGATAACAGCGGTCACTTCTTTTGCCGAAGCCCTTTTTAAGGCGTCGAGCATGACAAAAAGCTCCATGTAATTCTCGTTCACTGGGGGGCATGTGCTTTGAATCACGAAAACACTGTCTCCGCGTACACTTTCCTGAATTTCAACCTGAACTTCACCATCGGCAAAACGTGTGATTTCAGAATTTCCCAATCGAACACCGGCTGATTTGGCCACAGCCTGGGCGAATTGCGGATTTGAAGTTCCTGTGAACATTTTTATTTGCGACATGACACACCCTGTTAGCACCCTTTGGTGACCTTGTAAATAATTGAATTAGACAGTTGTTTTTAAAACTTCAACGAAGGCTTTTAAAGCTTTAGAACGGTGGGATATTGCATTTTTTTCAGCGGCACTCATCTCCGCCACGGTTTTATCCTGGCCCTCAGGAATAAAAACCGGATCGTAACCAAAGCCACCATCACCGCGGGCTGTTTTTGCAATCTCTCCAAGCAGTCGCCCCTCAAAAACATACTCTTTATTGTTGGGATCAATGGCGACAAGGGTGCAGTGAAAATGAGCGGCGCGTTTGTCGGCACTCCGTAGCTGCATCATCTTTAATAATTTAGCGTTGTTCTCAGAGGAGCGAGCTTGAGGACCGGCATAACGAGCCGAATGAATCCCTGGCAAGCCGCCCAAACCTTCAACCACCAATCCCGAATCATCGGCCAGAGTCCACGAGTCCGATTGCATGGCGTGCAAAGCTTTGGCCTTAATACGAGCGTTATCTTCAAAACTGTTGCCGTCCTCAGGTGGTTGCGAAAAATAGCTCATTTCATCTTGGGTATGAATCTCGATAGCAATATCGTTAAGGAGATTTTTAATCTCCTCCACTTTGCCTTTGTTTCCTGTCGCCAGCCATAATTTCATTAGGAGTGTCTCCCTTGCAAAGCTAAGCCTTGCGCTTGGTGTAGCTCTTCACATCCTTTAATTGCTAGATCCAACATCACATTCAGTTGATCTCTTGAAAAAGAGCGGTCTTCCGCGGTGCCTTGGATTTCAACGAGGCCACCTTGATCGTTGATGACGAAATTACAATCGGTCTCAGCATTGCTATCCTCTTGGTAACAAAGATCCAAGAAAGCCTGGTCTTCCAAAATGCCAACACTGATCGCCGCAACTTTGTTGAGAAGGGGATTCTCGGCAATCTGCTTTTTCTCTAATAAATAGTCTACGGCCATAGCCAATGCTACGTAACCGCCTGTAATTGCGGCTGTGCGGGTGCCTCCATCGGCCTGCAAAACATCACAATCCACGGTGATTTGGGTGTCCTTGAGTTTGTAAAGATCGACACAGCTTCGCAGTGATCTTGCAATCAGTCTTGAAATCTCTTGTGAGCGTCCCGAGGTACTGGTTTTATCCCGACGCATTCGATCATGAGTCGAGCGAGGAAGCATTCCGTACTCGGCGGTCACCCAGCCTTGGTCTTGGCCGATCAGCCATTTCGGAATGTTGGATTCCACAGAAGCAGTACAAGCGACTTTGGTGTGTCCAAACTCCACAAGAGCGCTGCCTTCGGCGTAGCGATTGAAATGAGTTGTAATTTTAACGGGTCGAAGTTGATCGAGAGTTCTTTTATCGTGTCTTTGCATTCTGTGGTTTTAGAATGCCAAACGGAAGTTTGTCCATGTTTTTCGCATAGTCTTTTAAAGCGATGTGGATTTTTCGGGCAAGGGACTCTTGATAATCTTTATGGGTCAGTCTCTTACGTTCTCTGTTATTGGTGAGATAGCCGACCTCAATCAGCACCGCCGGAGTTTCGGTTTGGCTGAGGACATAGAAGGGGCCTTGACGAATGGGATAGCGTTTGCGTTGCTGCCATTTTTTTCGCAGATAACCACTGACTTGATAACTGGTCAGAATCTTGTTGGACTTTTCCAAATCATAAAGAATGCTTTCGACATCGCCTTTTGGGCGCTTCTCTTGTTCGTTAGCTGGGCCGTGTTCCATATGGGCAAGAAACAAGGATTCCTCATCCACCGGTAATTGGTTTTGAATGTAAAACTCGATACCTGAGACTTTCGGATTCGGGTTGGCATTGGCGTGTATGGAAACAAATAAATCAGTCTCAAACCTTTCAGAGCGTTTGACCCGATCCTCTAGCTCAATGCTTTTGCCATCCGTTGTTCGCAGAATTTGGGTTTCAAAGGCCGAGTCTTTTTTCATGTGCCGATACAAACGTTGCGAAATTTGTAGAGCCACCTGAGCTTCAATCACCCCCCCGTGGACAGCGCCTTTTTCGCTTCCGCCGTGCCCAGGGTCGATCGTCACTCGAAGGGTGCCGTAAACCGGAGTTGATAGAATAAGGATGGTAAGAGTGATCCACTTTTTCATCCTTATATAATAACCTTTTGGATAAGGCCGATAAATCATCCTCACCAACTTCCAGACAAAAGAAAGGAGGCACAGGCAATGGGAATCCGTCTGCCCCAGTGAGGATGTCACCTTTGTCCAGTTGATAGAGCCTGATTGCAACCAGAGTCGGTTCAAGGAGCCTAGGATCAAATCGCCCTTGCACGACCTCTAGGGGTGTGGCCCTTTTGGTCGTGGAGAAGACGTGAGTGGCCGGATAGGCTTATTTTTTGAGGATCAATTCCACTTCTTTATTGGCTTGAACCTTGCCATTTTTGGTTTGCGGAAAGTTACGGGCGGCAGCCGTACGCACCAAGGTGATGTAACGAGTGTTGTTCTTGTACGGACATTTTGAAATATCCAGAACAATTCTTTTAAAACTTCCATAGTCGCTGCTTTCCACGGCATCCACAACTTTCGCACAACTCAATTCGTTGATGTTTTGCATGGGAGCCTGGGTGTAGCCACATCCCATGGTGGCTCGGACTCGATAGGGAGCCACAAACTGCTCAAGAGTTGGCCCCTGAGGCAATCCGAAACATCCAATGATCGGCACCTCTTTCAACCAAAACTGATCCTCTTCTTGTATATCCTTAACAACGATCCAAGCCGACGTATAAGCATCGACAGTGGCGGAAGCCGCCTGACAAAAAATAATAAAGATTAAACCTGATAAAATTTGATTCATTATAATTCCCCCTTAAAACAAGGCTGTTACCATTTTAAGGGGGCCCTGTCTCGAACTCATTAAAGATCTGTGCATTTTCAATGGAATTTCCGAAGAATTTTAAGCATTGCACCGAAGTGATCGCAGCAGAGCCCCGGTTTTCGACCTCAATGTTTTCACCGAGTCGCTGGAAACGGTGACTTTCTACGGCACCTCGCTAAAAAGATTTCACATACAAATAGGCTGAGTTCAAAGCCAGTGGCTCCCGAGGCTTGGCACCAAATGTGTATTACTGTTCAGGTGTTAAACGAATACAGGAGCGTGTATGGAAAATCTAAGTTTAGTTCAATCAATTGTCGCAGCCTTTTCCCAAGGTGGAATATGGATGTGGGCAATTTTTGTGGCGCAAGTGTTCTCGATCGCGATCATCGCGGAACGGGCAATCAAACTTTATATAACGAAAGACACCAACAACGGCTTACTTATTAATAGTTTTGAATCCGATATCAAGGCCGGACGTCTAGAGCAGGTGATAGACCGCACCAATACTCTTCCCCCTGACAACCCAATCGGTCGCGTGGTCCGCGCCGGAGCCAGTGCCGCCCTTGAAATGGGTGGACGTGACGAGATTCAAGCCCGCATGGATGAGGTCCTTTTAAAAGAAAATTCACAACTTAATAAACGCACCGGTCTCCTGTCGATGCTTGGTAATACCGGAACCTTATTAGGGCTTCTGGGAACCATCGTTGGACTGATTCATGCCTTCTCGGCCGTCGGTGACATGGACCCGATCGAAAAAGCGGCTCAGTTAACAGCCGGTATCGCGATGGCGATGAATACCACAGCCTATGGTCTGATTATGGCCATTCCAGCATTGGTCGCCTTTGGTCTTTTACACAATCGAGCCAACAACTTATCTGAGGACTTAAACCAAGCGTCTTTAAAGGCCTTCAATTGGTTGAGTTTTAAATACGACTCGGTTCCTCAACGTAAAGTTCGTCGTCGTCAAGCGGCACAGTAAACATGAACTAAGAGGAGATGGACCATGGAAAGCCATGAAACAAATTTCGATGTGAACCTGCTTCCGGTGATCTCACTGCTGGCTGTCTTAATAAGCTTTTTACTCCTAACAGCTGTCTGGTTGCCGGTGGGGACGATGGATGTCAAACAGGCCATCGGCGAAAGCTCTGAAAATAAAGGTGAGCCCGACCGTTTTGCGATCTCTTTGCTAACCAACAATGTTTACAGTGTTGGCGTTGAGAAAAAAGGCAAGACAGTTGAGACAGTGAAAGTCAATGTTGCTGAGGCTGAAGCTAAAGAAATGGAACCTGTTATCGAAAAATTACAGGCGGCTTACCCCGAAATCAAGATGGCTTTCATCAAACCAAAACAATCGACAAAGTACGAAAATCTTGTCGCCGTTTTGGCTGTACTGAAAAAAATGGAATTGAAAGAAATCGGCATTGAACCAAGCATGTGAGGAAAAATGAAATTCGGATCGATTAAACAAGAAAAATTGCGATCACCCATTCAGGCCATGGCCTGTGTGCGTCCGAAAAAAGGCTCCGTCAATCTACTCAAAATGGCAGCCCCCCTGATGTTGACTTCGTTGGTCGACGCCTTTGCCGTGATTGTTATTTACTTACTGGTATCAACCCAACAGGCAGGAAAAGACGTTAAGATTGATAAAGAAATCAGTCTCCCGCAGGCCAGCCAAAGCCAAACCTTAAAGCCTGGAGTCAATATTCAAGTGTTAAATAATAAGTATGTGGTCAATGAAACAGAAATGAACGCCGGAGAACTTTTGACCCACCTTCAAGGCTTGCAAGAAGAGTTGAAACAGCAGGGTGATGAACGCGCCGGCAACCTTGTGATTCAGGCCGATAAAGCCTCCGATTATTCAGGGATTAGCCCGGTACTGGCAGTGGCTGCTCAAAGTGGTTTCGAAAACATTAAATTTGCAGTGATTGGGAAATAGTTTGAAGCAATTTATCGTCGTTCTCTTATTTTACTCGAATCTTACCATGGCCGCCGAAATGGACATGGCCACTCATGATGCTCTTATTAAGAAGATGGAAATTGGTGGTGGCGCTTCGGCTTCAACGCCTCTTAAACTTCGGTTGGCTGATTTGTACGCCGATCGATCGCGGCTGAAACAATTGAAAGAGGAAGAAAAAGAAAACTGCAACGCCTGCTTGGGCTCAAACAACGACCGTAAGAAAGCCTTAAATCTCTATCGAAACATCTTCAATAAAATTTCCGGTGACGAGCAGCTGCGAGCCTATCAGCAAATCGCTCAGTCCTATGTGCTTTTGAATCAGAAGCGACAGATCCAAAAATTCAATCGTGGTATTATAAAAGGTCGCAACTACTCGAAAAAATTAAAAGCTTTGGTTTACTTGCACGAGGCCGAAGACAAGTTTCTTAACCAAAGGTACGCGGCGGCGTACACCGATTTCCGACGCGCCATCAATCGCAACAGCGAACTGAGAACGCCTTTGACCCGCTATCGTATGGCCTGGTGTGAGTTCAATGCCGGCAAGTACGCATTGGCACGGCGCCACTTAAAAGATATTTTATCATCAAACGAGAAAATGGACGATCAGTTGCGCAACGACGTGGCTAAAGATTTTGCGAAATTCAGTGCCAAGGGTCCAATTTACAATAAACAGTTAAAAGAAATTCATCACCTGAGTTCAGAATCGCAAGCTTTGGAAAATATCGAACTTCTTGCCACTGAATTGGATCGTTTGGGGCGAGCTAAAGAGAACTTGGACGCCAACCTTTACATTATCGAAAATTTTGAGATGCGAGACATCGATAAAGCTTTTGCCTATCTTCGTATGGCGATGGCTGAGCAAACTTTA
>CAXRIX010000001.1:0-32201 GCA_964230555.1 Bdellovibrionales bacterium | reverse complement strand
AGCCAGATCTAAAGTCTGATCTTCGTTGTGATTCAGTATTTTTAAAGCCTGGTAAGTGGCTTTAGCAAATTCAATCTCTTGTTGAAAGTGCTGTAAGCGCATTTGCTCTTCGATGCGCTCAAATTCAATAAGACACTGCGACATTTCAAAAAACTGACGGGTTTGATTCTCAAAAAACTGTGTGGCGAGACTTTGAACTTCTGCAATCTGCTGGTTGACCTGGGCTGCAAGGTCACTATTTCCTTGGGCTCTTAAGGCTTGTTGCATGAGGTTCATTCGATTGACTTTTATTCCAAGCTCCATGCGCAACTGTTCCATGGTTTCGCTTAGATTGCTTGAAAGGCTGTTATTGTTAAAAACGTTGATGTAATCAAGTAGGTCAGGGTTGGTTCCAAAGCTTCCGGCATAGCTATAAACTTGCCCTAAAAAGAATCGATTTTCAGCCCGTCGAAACGGAAGATCGTAGGTGAAATTAAAATCACCCTGACGAATCTTTTGACACTGACGTCCCAGCCGATCAATGGATGTGCCAGCAGAAAAACTACGTTTCATCTCGTCTTTTTTATTCAATATAAATTGTCTTTCTTTGCTGAGATAGCGGTCGAGAAAGCCGTTTACAAAACTCAGATCCAAACCATAGGCCTCGAGAACTCTTTTATCAAGAGAGATATAAAAGGATTGCAGGGCTTCAAGACCATCAATTTCCGAGTCGTTAATTAATTAAAAAATAACGGGTGCGGTGCCATCAAAATGCTCTTTAAAAAAGTAGTTGTCATTCATATGAACAATGCTGGCATCAAGAAATCCACTTACGATAAAAAATTTGAAATCAAAGTCACCTTGACGAGAGGCAAAGTATCCGGAAATGAATTGGGTGGGATAGGCGACGATGTTTCTAATGTTGGCATCCAAATTGTTTTCGATCTGTTTTATTGGCTTCAATTCCTCACTGCTATAATAAGGCGTAATTTCATTGATAATTCTTTCAACCTCTCTCTTGTAGGAAACATTCCAAATTTCCGCTAAGGTGGCGTCGGCTCGGCGAAAGAACTCAAAAAACATCGGTTCCACTTTGCCAAATCTTTCAAACTCTTCCTGCCAAATTGAGCCAATGCGCTCATGGGAGAAATAGGCGTTTCTGACAAATTTTTTGTAGATATAGGATAGTGAGATATCAAACAGCTGCTTTTGTTTGTCTGGGCTCTCGGTCGCATGAGCAAAAAAGTAGCTGTGCAAAATTCCTGAATACTGGGGGTTCAAAAAACCATAGAGAACATAGTAAAGTTGCCAGTTTTCAGCGAGACCAAAAGATTGAAGTTCGCCTTTCCATCGAATTAACCCCTGATTGTTTTGCATCATTAAGACGTCTTCCAGATTGGATTGACTTAAAATGCCCATAACATGTTGATGAGCGATTTCCATAGACGAACCGGTGGGGTCTTGCTCCAATGAAATATTTAAAATATTTTCGAAAGCATCAACTAGAGGTGTGTTACTTGGGTATTTTTTAACCAGCGCAAACAAGGCCTCGACCGGCTCCTCTGGAAAGCTCTGACTCTCAAGTGAGAGATAAATAATCAGGTTGGTGAGTTTTTGGATTTTAAGGATGTCAACTTCCGCGTCGTCAGATATATCTTCGACCATCCAGTGCAGACGTCGTTCAATTACCGGGATAGTGTTTTGCGGATAACCAATATTGGTTGTAAAAAGAATATAACGCTCTTTCTCGGTTTCAGGAACCAATGGCTCTGCTAACAGGAAAACATTTCCGGCGTATACCGAGTGCGTGTAAAGGCCTAAAACCGGGCAGGTTTGAAACTGATCGGCGCAGACAGAAATCAAGCGTTGATAATAGTCGTAAGACAATTCGGCCAACACTCCCCGATCTTCTGGGTGGTTTAAACTGTGTTGATGAAAAAGACGATGAAACTGTGATAAATCGCGCAGCTCTTGAGGATTTCGGCGGCGTTCAAGATTGCGTAAAAACTCTTCACTGAGCCGGTCTTCGAAAAACTGGCGTAAGGCCTCGTGTCGGGGGCCACGAAAGGTAGAAATGTCTTCAAGGCCACGCGCCAGCACCGACACTTCCACCTGGGAAGGTGTTGGCTGGACCACCTCGGGAGCTTGGCTGTGTTCGTTGTTGCGGCTCTCAGTTTCGGTGCAGGCCACGGTGACAAAGACCATCAAGCTCAGAAAAATGCGTAACATTGAAGACTTCTTCAAATCACTGACCTCCAAGACTGTTAACACAGCTTTTATGGTAGTCTTGATACTTTTGTTTGCGTGATTTCACCTGTTCGCACTTCTTATAGTTGAGCCAGCGTCGCACCTTGGCTTCGCAATTGTACCCTTCGTTAATATAAGATTCGGCGGCGGGATCAAAATCGAGATCGCCCATTTTCGGCATCAAACTGCACTCAAACTCTTCAAGTACAACCTTCTGCTGATCTTCGTAAACTTTGGTTTCGTAACCATAGTCTTCCAGTAAGACCAGGCTTCCGTTGCTTCGGGTTTTGATAGGCAGCTCTAACCATTCGCGGCCGGCCGAGTCGTTGGCTGAAATATCAGCGACGTCCTCGCGACGAAACTTGATGGCCGGAAAATCGCTGGCTTGCGCCTCATACTCGCGTCGAACCATTTCTTCGATAACCGAATCAGTCAGACGAATAAAGTTAAATATTTCTGAACGAAACCAATTCCTAAAGATACTATGAGTGCTGCTGTTAAATGGAATCAGCAAGTTCTCTGTTTCCAAATGCTCAGCCTCTTCGAAAAATACCTCATAATTGCGAGTTCCGGGTATCAATGGCACGTTTAAAGATTGGAATTGATTATCCCGCGCCTGCACCGTGGTAAACTCTTTGGCTAGAAATTGATCAAACCAAGTCCATTCCTCGGGTTCAGTCTTCTTTTTATAATAACGAAAATAGCTCAAAATTGAAGATGGCTTGTACTGATCGATGTACTCACTTGTTAACAATGTGGCATCAAGAATTGAGCTAAGCTCGTCGAGGCTGCCGTTACTGTTTTCTGTTAACATCGGAGCCAGTTCATCTTTTTCTAGATAAAAGAATTCAGCTCGTTGCAGGAATTCATCAATGATCTGCTTGGCTTCGATGGCATAACTCTGGCAACCCTCTTTTTGATCCATATCATCAAAAGACGCGTCTAAAACACAAGACAGTTGTGGATTCTCAGTATCAAGGTTTTCGGGTAGAAATATAGGTCCACCCAAATAGGTTTCTAAATTTGTTGAGTAATTGCTGCTCAGATATTCAATTTTGCTATATTGACTGCTCCAGTTGAAAATCTGCTGACCTTCTTGGTTGTTTCCAAAAAGTTTTTCCAAAGTTTCTTGAACAAAGGCAAGACGATCCGTCGTATAGCGAACTCGACTGCGTTTTTCAGTGGATCCAAGCTTGTCCTTGAAGTACTGGAAATTGTTTATAAAGATGTCCATGTTGGGATTTAATGGAATCTGCATAGAAGCGTCGGAGGCGCTGTCCGCATCATAACCGGCATTTTTAAGCTCAGCCAAAACCGTTGGACTTTGCGAAAAATACTGATGCAGGTCACCCGCTCGCGCCGTCAAGCCCTTCAGCTCCTCGCGAACGCGCAGACGCTGGTCCTGATCACTAATCTCAAAATACTCACTATCAAAACCTCCGCGACGAGTTAAAAAACTATTGGGATCATTCAGTGATTGAGCGCGAACACTCATGCCTTTAACGACAACACCAAAATCGGCATCTAAGTTGTGGGGGCTAACGATAAGATTGAGAGCTTCAGTCAGTAAGGCTTGCCCACGGTAGCCAAGATCGCTAGCCACAGTTTCGACAACGGAGGTGTTAAGGATCTGGTCACAAACCCAAAGGCTGTAAGTGTCAGCTTGGTCTTCAGACTGCAATCTTGCTTTCTCGGCTTCAAACAAAGCTTGGATGTCTTCAACAGAGTTCATCTCTGAGGCGCGACGAAAAAGACTTGAAGTCGGTACAGCATAGCTCATCGCTGCATGCACTCGCGAGGCGTAATCGACCGCTTTTTTCTGCATGATATTCTGCTGAAAGCGTTGCATTTGATTAAGGGTGTAAAGACAAGACTCGTCCTGCTTTTGTACGTCGGCTTGCAGTTTCTCTCGTTTAGAGATCAAAGTTTTCATGGTCTGAAAGTGGGGCACCAATTCAGCTTGAAACTGTGTTTTAATTTCATTAATGGGTGCGCCTTTTTCCTGCAAAGCTGTCAGAATCACCTGGTAAGTCCGACGCATTTTCTTAATTTCAGTCCGTAAGACATCAATCTTATTTTGAATGCTATTGATGCGAGTCGCGTACTCCAGATCACGGGTTCCCACAGATGAACTTGATTCCCGAGAATCTAAATAAAAATCCTGATAAAGTTCACGCATCTCTATACGACGGGCGCCGGAGATCGGAAAGTTACACATTCTCTGCACTTTCGGCCAGTGATTCTCTTCGACCTTGCGAAGCTCTTCAATCTCCCGCTGCGCAATCTCGGCATACTGGCGATTGTTTTCAACATAGCGTTCCCAGAACAGTTTTAAATTATGTTCCATGCCTTTGTTTTCATTGCCGAGGTCTAAATTTACGGTGTCAAAAAAGCCAGACTTGATAGCTGCGGCTAGACCGTAACTTCTTTCCAAGCGATAAGGCTGATAACCAATGGTACCGAAGTCTAAAAGCTGCAAGATATTGCGAGTGTAGGCTCGGAAGTAGTCACGCAAAGGTTTGATCGTCGAGATTTCAATGGTGTTGTTGGCTCCACGCAACCAAGACACTCGAATCTCCATGGTTCCGCCACCGTCGACTCCGGTAAAATAAGTCGTCGCTAACACGATTGGGTAAGTCACACCGACATTGATCAGGTTGGTGACACTGGTATCCTCAAGTTTCTTTTCGTTCAGATCATCATAAAGACTTTCAAGCTCTTCACGCTTTTGAACCGACAGTTTAAAGTAGACATCCGAAACACCTTGTCTTAACCGACTGATACGACGGCGGTAGTCCAGCCACATGTCACCTGTCGACTGCCAAAGGGCATCGTAGACATCTTGAACAAACTTTTTGTTAATCGTTTGATTGCTTTCAAAACTAGCGGTTAAGGCATTGTTGAACTGGTTGAAGGTGTATTGCATGGCATACAGGTAATTCATCTGAGCGTACTGTTCAGACATTCTTACGAAAGTTTCTAAGTCCTGTTCAGAAAGCCTTTCAAGAAGGGCCTCTTGCTCAGTGACATCCATACGGCCATAGTAAATCTGATCCATAACATGCAAAACCGATAAGGGGATGTCGCTTTGAATGTTAAACGTCGCTAAAACATCAGCGTGATTCTCTTTTAATACAAAAGTGCGGGCATGGATGTTATTGCGAAACTCCGACCAAGCCCCCTTGTTTTCAACCTCTTGGATCGCCTGTTGGCGGAGGTCTTCCTCATCGGCAACGATACGATCAATGATCTGTTCAGACGAGTGGCAGCGATAGTAATGATTGTTGAATTGCACCACGAAACTTCTGTCGAGTGTTTCGGTAATGTGATTTAGCTGATGTCGGTCCAATGACTGAAATATCGAACAGGTCGCCGGAGCCGCATCTTGCGCCGCTAAGTAAACCATCATGTTCTGAAGATCGAGAAGGAATTTATTGAGAAGAGCGTCCTCGATATTGGCAATGTCGACACTTCTGAAAAAGATCGATGAAAAATCAATGAAAAGAGATTGCGTGATGTTTGATTGGCTCTCGTCAAAATTCTTTAAAACATACAGAGAAAATATAACATTTTTTAACTCTTGATTGCTAAATTTTGTCTGAGTGGCGTTTTCCATACTTTGGATATCTTGGCGAATCAAATGACTGAGAATCGAGACCCCATAGGGCCCTTTAAAGGCGGCCGCCGTTTGACAATCCATATTGTCGAGATGACAAGAATGAAAGACAGTCAGACGGTAGTTATCAAGCAACTTTGCCAGTCGCGGGTTGGCCGGAACCGTTCGGATGGCGATGCTCATTCCAAGTCCATACAGATTCATAAGACGTGTGTAGGCTGGATGTAGGCTGCCGCGGGTGTTGATTACCGGATTGCTGAGATTCTCAAGGTTTAAAAGATACACTTCCATGGCCTCAAGAGCTGATAAAAGTCGATCGGTGTTCTCCGAATCAATAGCCGGTCGCAACTGAGTGTAAAGCTGCTCCACTTGCGCTAGACTTTCCACTTCCTGAGTCTCGACACGGGCGGAACGCTCATAGATTGGAGCCTCTTGATGTGTGTTGTTCTCCATAGAGTTCGGCGTGCACGCGGCAACCAACAGCATTAGGGTGATTGACTGTAGAAAATATCTCATTGTCCTGCTCCCCTTTCATAGTATTTCAGGGTCTCCGGAAAGATATACCCCATCATCATGGCTGCACTGAGAACCAACACTGTTTGAGTTTTAATAGCATTTTCACAGTTTCTGAGGTCGAAGTCTTTGGCTTCGGCGAACTGATCGAGGTTGGAAATGATGGAATCATTAACTTCACGGTAGGCTGAGCTTCTAGAATCAATGTTAAAAGGAATAAGAATTCCTTCAAAATTTTCATTGTTGGTATTGAAATAGGATTCAAGTCCATTATCAAGAGCAGCATTGTCGCCTTTTACACACTTTTGCAGAGTGTCTGTGTAATTGTCGGTGAAGAATTTTCGAGGTGAGTACACTTCAAGCTCTTCGAAGTTGTAGTTCGGGGCGTAATCCAATTTGATTGCAAATGAAATTCCGGTGGAAGGCGTGCGCCAACGGACAGGACTGACTTGCAAAGCCAAACTGTTGTTGTTTTGCGCATTCATAACCATACGATCAAAGGTGTAGAGGTAAATGTTACCCAAGGTCTCGCGACCAGAGCTGTTGTACTGATTGTAAATCGAACCCTTAAAACTCTTAGCGTAGGCACTTCCATCTTCTTTTGTGGCGTCAATTTGAATCAATGCCGGAGAGAATCGAAAGCGAGTGAGTTTCGATACTGAATCAAGAATCTCGCTTGGGAATATTTCATAATCTCGAGTCGAGCTTTGGAACCTAAGAAAATATCCCAGATAGTACAAAGATCGAGAAATACTGGGCTCCACCGTCGGATCATCAATATTGACTGTGCTTTCAACATAGGAGCGAATCACTTTCAAATACTCTTTCGGATACAATGTGCTCATGCTGAACGAGGTGTCTTCTCGTCCGTAGACATACATTGGATAGTCGCGACCACCCAAAGTCATTGTTGTGAAAGGGAGAATCATATTTTGGATAATTTTAAATTTGATGGGAAGAAGTGATAAACGCTTCCAACTACCAAAAACCTGACTGTAATCAGAAACTGTATCTCCAGAGCGAATACCTCCAGGAGTCAGGGTGTTAAAGTAATCGACTTGCGTGTATTCTTTTCCTTCAAGTTGCAGCAGTTCGTTGAGCTGGTCAAAATACTTGGCTGTGGCGATACAAAGGTCTCCGAACTCATTAATTTTTAGTTTTCCATCGGAGCGTTCTTCGATAAATCGACCATATTTAGGATTTTCTTTCCTTGAGGCCAATTCGTCTTCATCTTTACCAGACAGGTCACGACAACTTTGCGAAAACTGCAAGATGTTGTGGTAGGTGTCCATGCCTCCGACATCCAGTTTTTCAATTTCATCACGATACTTGTTTCGCATGTAATCGTGAAACAAGCGTCCACGGTTCATGATTCGCGCTGATATATACCAGAGGTAACCTTCGATAGCGCGATAGTTTCTCGATCGCAATGAATCGATGTTGGATTCTAGAGACTGCTGCAAATAATCCCAATAACGATCAAAATAACTATTCATTAGAGTTTGAGCGTTATAACCACGATCATGACGATTACAGAAAGGATCAAGATAAAAAGTGGCTTCGGTATCATTACAATTTGGTAAATAACCAGGAGTATGAACTTTCCCGTTGATTGTCTTTTGCGGGAGTATACGTCCATCATTTTCCAATTTTACCCAAACGTAGTCTGACTTCCCGTCCGTTGTTTTATCATACATGGGGTATTCTTGTTTATAGAGTAAGCGAATTCGCGAGATATCGTTGGGACCAGGAATATGATCTTCGTAGGGTGTTAAGGCATCAGTTAGACCATCGGCATAACCCATGATGGAACTTGAATTGATCATTTTTTCTTGTTCGTTGCCGGCCGAATCTGTTCTCTTTTCTTTCGCCTTTTCTTCCAAAGCTGTGAAAATTGAATCTGGAACAGACCCTTTTTCAGGCATAATGTTGGCTTTGAAATTATGTCCTAAACCTAGGGTGTGACCAATTTCATGAACCAGTGTGCCTCGGATCATTCCACGCTTTACTTCTTCGATATCGACAATTTGTCCTGAACTTAAGAGTTCACTGATTCCTGAATTCATACTTTGAATGGCCTGAAATGCCGAGTAGTCACCATCATGGGTGTATTTGTAAAATCCATTGGGAACTTGCATGGCTCGGTTTTTTAAATTCTCAGGCAGGTGCTCGAAAAACTCGGATTGAGGATCAATCATGCCCATAAATAAAGGATCTGTGTTGTCTTCTGATGAGGACTCCATCCCCAACTCTTCAAGCATTTGATTGAAGGTGAAAGGGTCTTGTTGGAGTCCGGCGTAAGCATCATCGAGGTCGACATCATTGACCGGATCCATCTGAAGGGATTCACGAAGTGTATTTAAATGTTGCTGGGCCGAGAACAGGTCTTCGGGGCTTCGGGCCTCGATGGCAAACTGTTGTTTGGTGGCCGTTGCTTCTTGTTCTGTGATCTCATTGCGTTCAACGGCGGCATCAACACCGGCATTGTACTCTTCGATTCTTTGTTCAATCACACGTTGATTGAGATCGGTCATACGATCAGTCAGGTATCCAGTAAAGTCAGAGAAATAAGTGTCTACACTGGGGTGAACCATCGGCGTTGACCAGGCACTGCGATTGGGCGCAATCAGGTTTTGCATGCTATGAGAATTGCTGCCGTAGGCGGCAAACCCAGCAACGCTAGAAGACGGCACATAACGTCCTGCATAGCGATCCAAAAGTCCGCCCCAAACAATGGATCCTGTCCATAATACCTGTCCAGTTTCAACATCAGCGGCGATATTTGCCACACCTAGGGGGCCAGCAGCAGAAAGACGGATATCATCGACCCAGTGAACCACGTGGCGGCGCAAGTCAAAATGATATTTGCTCTCCCAGACTTCAGTTTTAAATGGACGGTAGCCAACCACTTGCTGAAAGGTATCATTCCAAGTCTCAACCGAGTCTTTCGCAATTTGCAAATACTCAGGAGGGAAATTGTGGAGGTAAATAGTGTGTGTCTTTTTGGTTTTTTCGTTGATGTCCCAGTGTACAGCTTTCAAATCCTCACCATAATGGTTAGGACGTGAGCCTAATGTGTAAAGAATCTGTACATGTTCGTCATTAAATTTGTTGTACTTGGTGACTTCAAAATCTGCAGGTCTCTTTTCCATTCGCAAAAAGTTCACGCGATCAACAGTTTGTGCATTGGAACCCAAAGCCGCGTCAGTTGAAACTGTTGTAAAACCAAGAAACTTTTCGTCACTGCTCCATTCGACATCCTCAATTTTCTGAATCTGTCTTAAACCAAGCCCTGCATAAGGACCAATTAAGACGTTGTTTTCAAATCTTAATGAGCTCAATTCGATGTCAATATAGGTGCGAGCATGAGGGTGACTGCGATCGGTACGTTCAATCTGGTCATTGCTTGTTCGGCCAGTTCCATCGACTCTGTTTTCTTGATAGTAACTACGGCTTACATTAAAAGTTAAAAGGACCTGCCATTTGTTTTTGTTGTTCGGATAGGTCGGGTTCACTAGGCGGCCAATCAGCTTGGTTCCCTCTTCATTAAAATCGAATTCAATATTGGAACTTCCATAACTGTAATGATTGAAGTGATCCATATTGATGTTTCGATACACACCGGATTTATCTTCGGTGGCCATCCCAAACAGAAAACGTCTCGACTTGAAGGTGCTTCGGTCAGCACTGTATTCAAAAAAGAAGTCGCTCTTGACTCTCTTGACAGTGGGAGCAGGAGTTTCGGGGTCTCGTTTGTTGACGTCACAAGCGGTTAGGCCGAAACTGAGGAAAAGTGCTGTTATTAAAATGAGTCTCATTAGAATGTTACTCCTAGTGTGAGGTTATAAATTCTTCGAAAAGGGTCGTAAAACCAAACGTCGACATACTGCTCTTCTGCGTAACTAAGATTCGAGGTTGAAATTCCTGCCCATAACGATTTATTAAACAAAGCCATGATTGAAAGGGTGTTTCCAGATGAGCCCAATCGGTTGCCGTCCATATATTCAAGGACTCCAAAACGATAGGAGTACTGCAGACGTAATTTTTTATAATTGTAGCGCGCCGTTAAACCGGCCACCGTCGACGAGCGCAGATTGTATAAACCATCTGTGTTGGTCTCAAAAGAGTTAAAAACATAGCTGTATTGTCCGGTTAGAACAAAACTTATCGGCCCTCGCTGATAGGCTAAATCGCCAGAAACAGATGTTAATGATTTGTAGCCTTCATTGCGGCTGCGATCGCTTAAAGGCACAACGTTGCGAATATTGTTGAACAAAGAAAGACTGTCTGAGTTCCCCTTATAGAGTTGGAAGCCTTTAGTACCAAGGCCAAGCACAGCGTCACTGAGGTGATAGGCTCCATTGTCTTCTTGGATAATGGTTGAATCAACACTGTGGTAAGTTGCTGCTAAGCCCGCATTGGCGTAATACTTATCGAGAAAAAAGAGGGTGCCGTTGTAACCAAGGCCATGATTAAAAACCTTACGATCATTGCTATCAAATGCATCGGAGGACATTCTATAATTGAAGGAGTTAACGAGTTGAATTTGATTCTTCTTTTTTTTGATACCCAATTGAGTGGTATTTTCATAAGAAGCCGACGCAATATTGCCTAACCCAAAAACAAAAACACCGATCACTACAGTTCGGATGACATTCAAATGTTTAAAATATTGGATCACTGATTGAGGCCTTTTTTTAAAATTACGTCCGTTTGTTTGTGCCTTATTATGATACAAAAACAGGGCCATGGTCTATGTTACTGAATTTACAAGGTAAAACTTTCGTAGGTGAACAGAGTTTAGGGGGTGATTTCGTCTAAATTTTTGACAAAGTTTTCGGGCAGAATTTACAGGGTACTGAAATAACTGACTATTTTACGATGCGTAAAAACGCACCGACAACAATTTACGCTGAAACACTGGCACGTGTGGATACCCTGAGTTTGATCTGATTGAATCAGTGGACTGGCATGATTCATGAACCTCTGTCGGATAGGAGATTCTTCTGAAACAAACACTTATGATACTATCAATGTTACTGGCCAGTGGGGCTTTCGCCTACGCTCCCCAAAACTTACAACGGCCGTCCAATAATAGTTTGAAATCAATCACAGTGTCGGGTTGGTATTGTATGGATGGAGCCGATGGCTACACCTCTGTCACTGGACCCAATTCAGCCTGCCCTTTTGGTACTGTTCCATTTTTTGTAGCGTCAGCTGACAGTCAAGACTCGCAAGCAGAAGATCTTGAATACACCTCTGTCGATACTGATGAAGGCGGTGTTGAGGTCGCATTTTAATGAAGGATTGTATGGATGGTCTTCGCCCTGTGGATCGATGCCGGCGCAAAAATAGTCAGCGCTGTCCAGTTTTTAAACTTGAAATTTAGGTAATTTCAGTAACATAGGCCTGGCCTGCTTTGTGCACTTAAAACGGGTGTACATGTAAAAGAAAAAGCGGAGAGGTTTTGCGTCCTATATTTCGATCACTATTTGTAGTCTTATTGAGTGGCCTGGTGTCTATGCCGTCGGCTTTTGCCGAGGAGAAGACCGATAAAACCCAATCTCAATTGACGGCAAAAAAGAAAAAATCCAAAAAAAGTGAAAAAAATAAACTGGGAGTCGATCAGTCCGACTTTATGCCACCGGCCAACCGTTTTGGGTTGATTGCTAACTATGGGTTTAGCTACAACCAATTGCAACAGGTTGAAGTGAAAACCACACGTCACATCTTGTCGCTTGCCGGCACTTATGGTTTCGATAAGCACTGGAGCGCCTACTCATCAGTGGGTGTTCTCCATGAAACATTTGGTGGTCAGATTGTTCGCGACACCCCAAGCGAACCGTTCCATCAGTTTACCAATCTTAATTTTGGGGTCGTGTACTCCAAGATGAAACCTCTTTCTTTTGTCAATCGCAGCTCCAATACATTCAATATCTCTTTGCCGACCAGCGAACTGAGTCGGTTTGATAAGCATATTGGAAGTCTTTCCTTAACCAACTTCATGAGTTCTTACTCCTGGAATAAAATGATTCTGTTCAACCGGATGATGGCTCATTTTCAGTGGAACAGTCAAAAATATTCTATCACCACAGATCTTATCAATAGAGATTGGTTGCTCGCCAATTCTTTTGGTATCACTTACGTCCCATGGAGCTTCTTAGGATTGCGTACCAGTTTTAATGTGAGTGCAGAACGCTACCTGGATAACCAATGGACAACAGTCATGGGTAATAATATTACCGCGTTTGCTAACGTCCAGGGTTTTCAACTTTATTTAAGCTATCTCAATCAATCTTATCCAGAAAATGACAGTATCGATCCGGTGATGTTTGATCGTTATCGTCGTTTGATTTCGGGTGGTGTGACCTACTCGTTTTGATTTCTGACAACCAGCGGACAAGTGTCTGACAATTTTACGGTCGTGCCTTTTTCAGGAACGGCTTAGGTTTAATAATTACGTTCATTTCGGTGACTTAGACTTGGTACATTTTGTGAACCTTAAAAAGTGTTAATAAAAAAAGAAAGGATGAAATCCCATGATGCGGACTCCCCTAAAGTTAAAATCCACCTTCGCAATAAGTCTTCTGGCGCTCGCCTACTTATTCTTGAGCCAGTGTACTTATGTTACTCCCGAAGAGGAAAACCCGGTCCCTGGACTTGAGCAGTCATCCGTTTTTGGAAAAGTTCAGAATGGTGTTCTATCAGCTAAAAAGTCATTTTTTGGTATCAAGATCAACCAAGAGACCAATGAATGGACCTACGAGGACAAGACCTGGCTCTGTGGCTGGGCGCCAGTCAGGCAAAGTGGAAAATTCAAAAATGTTGGTGGTCTTACCGGGGCCCCCTACAACACACGTCATTGTAATATGGTTTTTCGAATCACCGAGGATGGCTCTGGTCTTGAAGCCCTTGAGGTCAATGTCGACAAGCCAAATGTTGCTGATTGGCAGACACTTTTTGTGATTCCGATTACCAAGCACTATTTTTACGAAAAGGATGTTGATTCGCGAGGACGTGAACTCAATCGATTTGCCAAAGTCTCTGATCGAAAGAATTGGCAACTTCAACCTTATATGGATTTGGATATAAAAAATATTAACTATACAAATAGAGAAAAGGACCCCCTTATTCTTTTTGGAACCTACCATCCTTTAAATGGAGGTCGCGTTCACGACGTTCACGATATTGAGCTGTCACAAGATGAGAATGGTAAGAACTTTTTCGCTTACACAGGAACTCTGACTTCAAGTGTGTTTGGCTCTGATGTTCAGCATGAGATTCGTTTTAATTTCCTTGAGTTCGAAGGAACCAAAGGTTTTAAAGTCACAGCCTATGATCCCGACACGGTTTCACAGAACATGAATATCCTACATATTCTTGGAACTCGTGAAGATGGTATGAATGAGAAAAACTATGCCGCGCATTGGGATTTTTCAAAACCCATCAAAATGTGTCTGAATGGTTTTCCTGAGGATGGACGATATCGAAAAATAGGTGAAGAAGTGATTGCAGAGGTCAATAAAACTCTGCGCAAGATTGGCGCCCTTAAAGAAGATCAGGTCGGCTTTGTCGTTTCTGATAAGACCTATGACTATGTCTTTGATATGCGTTGTCCAAGTATTAATTTTGTGGCCGATCCAGAACTCTCAATGGGAGCGCCTCTTGGAATAGGTCTGGTCAATACCAATATCAAAACTGGTGAAATACTATGGGGAAGCGCGATTGTTTGGGGTGGAATGATTGACTACCTCGTCAATCGTGAATCCGAGTCCCCTGTTGATGCTTTGGCTCGCAACACGCACGAGGTTTTAGAGAGAATTCAGTCGGTCAAGGAGCAACCCTATTTCTCGGATATTAATCATCAACTTAAGATGCCAGACATTACTGGTATGCGCCCTATTGGACAACATGATGAATTAAACGATGATGACAAATTAAAAGACTCTTTCCGTGCCATGCTTTTGACCCATGTGCAGTCAAAAATCGAGGCCGCCGGTGCTAATGCCAGCCAGGCCAGTGCGATGGAGCAAGCTGAACTGGTGCGTGTGCTTGGCATTGAAGATGAAGCTGGGCAATTGCAGTCTCACTACCAACAGGCTTCAGTGATTGATCAATTAACGGCCAGTGGACAAGATGCTAGTCAGGTTCTACAGTCTAAAATCGAGGAGCTTGTTAACGAAAAGATTTCCGAAGTTGTTTCGACAGTTCCTAACAATCTGGATTCTGATGTTTTTCCCGATTTTAGAAACTTTCGCTTAGAGGAAGAGGACTACAAAGAGTCTTTATTGCAGAAATCCAATCTAGGGGTTTCAGCTGTTTACAGTGACCTAGAAAAAGAAAAAAGAAACTCTGTTGTCAGCAACGAAAATCCTGAAGAGGTAAAAAGACAACTGATTACAGATTATAAAACAATGCTCAGAATGGATGTCGACTGGGATAATACCATCGCCGATCACTATGGTGAGTGGCTTTCGCAAACTTCTGAAATGGGCTATCCCGAGCGTGAAGAAGCCGCCATTTCTGTAATTAAGAATGTTATGCTCCATGAGGTCGGTCACGTTCTTGGAATGGGCCACCAATTTAAAGGCAATATTTTGCCAGAGAGAGGAACTATTCCTGAAACTCTATACCAGCAAATGAGCGAAAGGGTTCGTCAGGGAAAACACTACACAAGTGTTATGGATTACCAAAGTGGCCAAACCGAAGTGACCTTGAAACCAGAAGATGTCACGCTTCGTACCCAAGATGAATTGGTGCTGCATTATCTTTACAATCAAAAAGTGGCAACTTTCGAGCCTGGTGAAGACGATTTCGTTATGGTGGACCTTCCAATTGACGGGAGCATCCCAAAAACAATCCCTCACCAAGGACGTATGCGACAGGTTCGTTATATGCCACAGTGTTCAGATTTACAGGCATGGTTGGCCACGGATCCGTACTGTCGAAGATGGGATAGTGGACACGATGCTCCAACTATTATCGACGAGAATTTTAACCAATTTAAAGACTCCTTTATTAAGCGAATGAACTCATTCACTCAAGCCACGGGTGGCAGTGACAGTTATATGAGCTGGAGACTTTGGCACGATACCTATACGTTAATGAACTATAACCGAACATTTTACGATAAGATGCGTTTTGATATGATCGATGATTTGCATCGACCAAGCTACGCTAAAGTTTTTTATGAAATGATTGCTGACCGTGATGTTCTAGTACAGTTTTCAAAAGCCTGTGTTGATCCTTTGCTTGCCAGTGATGACTATCAAGAGGATTTTGCAAAGTTGGTCTTACAACCGACTGCGACCGCAACCGGCAAACTTTATGAAACCGAACGTCGTGGTGGCGATTACAACACCATGAACAGAACCCTACTCAATAAATACCGCGGCGCTATGCGAAGCTTCGGAGAGAAAAGCTATCTAGACCTTTCGGCCGACGAGAAATTGGATCTTGAAAACAGTCTTTATGCTGACGGTGTCGCGTTTACCGAGCTTCACAAGCTTTGTCGTGCCAATCGAAAGTCTTTAGAGCACACCAAAACCTTGCTATCACTTCCTGGTTATGACCATACCGAGTATGATTTTGAAGGCTCAGTGATTCCCACGGGTCTTCGTGGAGCCAATGCACGAGCGCAGTATAATAAAGTTTTTGGGCGTTACATCACTTTGGGTGTTCTACCTTTGAAACTGGCAGCATTGAGTGTTTTAACCTCCCCGTCTTCTACGATGCGATACGGGTATTGGAATGTGAGCAAGCCTCAATATTCAGGTAAAAAAGGTAACTACAGTTACTATGCCTTCTATCCAGAAGAGTACACCGACATTGTAAAGTCCTCGGTTGAGAACAATATGTCATTTGGAGGTGTTGACCTTGGTGACAAAGCCTCTTTGAGTTTAGCAAACTTGTACATGTCTTATTTCTTAAGAAGAGACAACTGGCTAACTCGAGACAATTTGCATCGTGGATTCGACGATATCTTTTTAGATGATGTGAAAGGACAGACAAATTTCCGAGTCAGTGTTTCGCCGGTTCTTTTTGAAGCGGTTGTTGATCAGGAAATTTCTGACTCGATTATCTTTGGATTCACACCCAAGATTTTCAGTCGAGCCAAAGACGGATTGATCACGCTTCCAGAGGCTTATGTATTGCCTCACGGTAACACCGTAGTGCGAGGAACCGACGGTCAAATCGTCATGCCATTAACAAAATTAAGATTTATTGGGCCGAAAACTGCCTATGTGTGGGCTGTCGAGGTGACCTATGAACCAACTCGTAATGGAGATCCTTTACAAGGATTTAGCGTGAAGTCGATTATCCGGACTTTATCAAATAAGGTGTTGGATGACTGTATGCGCGGAGAGAATGGTTTAGCCAGTTTCTTTACTAAAAACAATCGAACCACAGATGAGGAGGGTGAGATCAAAGAAGAGAAATTCGATGGATTTACGACATCTTCAAATATTGCTGTCAGCAGCCTAACGCAGCAGCAATTTGAGAACTCAGTGATCGAACAATTTGATAAGTACAACAGCTTGGATGGCGTCAGAAAGCCAGATCAAAGAGAGTGTATTGAATCACGGAAAGGACTGGGCCTGATTGGCGCCACCGCCCTTTCTCTCAACGGATGGATCCTTCCCCAAGTGTTCCAGTATTTGGAATAGGAGATGACAATGAGGAACACGATGACACTTAAAGATCTATTACGAACCGCTTTACTAGTGACAACTCTGCTCTTGGTGGCTTGTAGTCCCGAGTCATCATCGCGCAAGCGAATGATGACGGATGGTGACTATCTGGTTGAAGAGAGCGAGTCTCTCAGACTGCAAAATCAAGATTTAGTGAGCCAATTGCAATTGCTTATTCGTCAAACTCGCCCTTTTGTGAACTCCGAACTGGAAAAGCACAAAGAGCAGCGTGACCCGAATATGCTTATGACAAAGGTGATTATACCTTTAAAGCAAGTTCTTTTTGACATGGACAACATGTTGGACCCGGATTTCCGAAACGTGATGGATGAAAATCGCCGGAAATTGAGTTACCAGTTGGTCAGTCTTTTCGATCAGGCCTTAATAATGGTTTATGGTTCAAACAAACAGATCTTGACGACAACCAATATTCTTCAGACCTATAAGAATATCATTCTTTGGGACTGCGATGAGAACCTGGTTGGATCTTGTAAGCTTATTAACTTTTTTGGAAATGCCGATTCTCCAAATATATCAAAAGTCATGCAAATCATATATGATAGCGAATCCGATGATGCCGAGAAAACCCGGATTTTAAGAGCGACATTTGACTTAAAAAACCGTCGTTTGGACACCACGTTGCGACTGATGCTGATGTCTCGAATCTTAGAAAGTTTTGAACTTCGCCAGAAAGGTGAACTTTCAACGACCCGTCGTCAACTCGACAATCAGTTGTTTGCGACCATTTTGAAGCTTGATTCTTTAGATTTTGCAAGCAACGACAGTTATATTGCTATCGTAGAGCAACTGAATCCGTGGACTATGAGCCGAAGTTCCAGTGATGAAATTTCGCAATCCATGCCTGAACTCTTAAAAATTGCTTCAGAGAAGTTTCTATACTCCGATTCCCAAAAGACCAGTCTTTCGAATTCTATGCAAGAGGCTATCGAAGACCTTAAGTACCGAGTGGGATCTGATTTTGAGTATGGGATTGAGTTTCAAAAAAGTAATATCAATGGTGCTTGGAGTGAAACAGGTGATTCAACCGTATTCAGTCCTGAGCGTGATGAACTGGTTGAGTCAGAATTGGCTGCCAATCCCCAGGTTATGAAGTTTGGTTCTGAGAGTAAAAACATCCTTGGATCTATGCTGGGTGATGTAAACTTTCAGTATGATGAGTACTTTTACCTGACTCATCAAATATTTTATGAGCACTACTATATCTCAGACTCCGATTCTTTTTGGGAAAACTCAAATCGAAACAGTGAGCGTTTGATTGAGGCGGCAACCCATTTGATCAAAATGCAATTGGTATACAACATTGTATTTACCAACGCCCGTATGAACAAATTCTATGAAAATAACGATAGCGGTGGGCTGATCACCTTATTGCAGCAGACCAAGCAAGAGGCTGACTTTTTAACATTGTCATGGGAGAAAATTAACCTTCGAGCCACCTATTTATTAGACTTTATCAATCGCGTCGTACCGGATTCGGATATTCAGAACCGACGCGCCCGTGATGAGTTTCGGACTTTGGTTCGTGCTATTAAATTGAATATCAAATACCTAGCGGCCTACCCGTCAATGTACCCGATGCTGGTGGCTATGACCAAGAATGAACTTAAAAAATCATTTTGGTTCGGAACAATTGACCATAATACGTTAATCAACCTTTTCTTTTCTGGTTCTTTTAGCCCCTGGTTTTCCTATGGAGGAAACACTGTGGCGTTGGACGAGACCGAGCTAATGGTGGCGTTTTATTATACCATCGTGACTCAAACTCTAAGCAGTTATAAAAATAACTCTAAAATGCAGTTTGATGCCAAAGAGTTTTTTAGGATCATTGTCGCTAAATTTATCGAGGAAAATGAAAAGAATCTTGAGATAAAACTGACAAACTTAAAACGTGTTCGTGGAAGCTACCAATCAAAGATTGAAAACCTCAAATCAATGTGTGCTGAGGAAATACGATTACAGGAACGTGAGCGTCAAAATCTTATTGAAAATGTTGAAAGTGGTAACTTCGATATCGTCACCGGTTTCAATCAGACCCTGTTGCCAAGACGACAGGGTAAAAATGACATTGATTTTATTACGCTTGGTCAAAGTGTGGTTTATCCGCAAAACTCAGACCACGTCAGTGACAGTGCTTACAAATATTTTGAAGATGTCTACTCTCATGACGTTAACACAACTTTTGAGCGTCTGCAGAGTGGTTATGTCCTTAATAACACTAAAGTGAAGATGCTTGTTGAAATGTACAAGCGCTATGCTCAGGATAATGATATTGCGGTTGAGGGTGAAGAGTCATTAGAGCAAATTATTGACGAGCAGTTCAAGAAGTTCAATGACTTAAAATACGAGTACACTGAGCTGTTCTTTGAGATGCATGAAGAGCTGAAGGTCAATGGCCAACCCTGTGAGCTTCCCTTTTTAAAAAGAGAACGTGATGTTCGCTATGCCCTGTTTTTCAAAGAAGCGCAGTTCTTAGAAGATCTTTTTGAAAAAATGTATGCCTCAGTAGGTCAACTCACTGATGAGGAGAGGCAGAATTTAAGTGAGGAAAAGTTAGCCTCTATTGAATCCATTCGCAAAGAGGTTTTTGAGTACGCGAGTCAAAACACTCATCTGCCAGATGATTTTAGAGAAAATCATGGATATTCTCAAATGACAGCTATGGAGTTGGTTCAGTATAAATCGGACTACTATGCTCGTGTGGTTGACTATTTGAGTGAGCAGCCTTTTGCTGGTCAATATCAGTTTTCTTATCCTCGACGTTTCGATAATATTGAAGATGGTCTGTTTCAGAAATCAGACAAATGGCGAGTGAGATTTGATTGGACTGGTAAGGACAAGGAGACCGCAAAAAGTGATTTTATAAAGCAAGGTTTACTTGAGTTTGCCAAGGTTTTTAGATGGTCTTCGAGTTCGCCTGATATGCGACTCATTGAGCGCAAAGGAAGCACCATCACAGGAATTTTTAAACTGAACGATCTACCCATCGCCGATGACGTGAATTGCAGCGACCCAGACCAAGCACAGAATTGTCGATCGATCCATCCGGCGGAAGTGATCAATCACTATAAAGATATGATCGACTATATGCACTACGATCCTGTCGATAAGTTTGTTTTTACCACTCTTGGAAAGGTGAAAAAGTACACCCGAACCGACTATGAAAATATAATCAAGCGTCAGAACAATCATCAGTTGTTTTCTTACTTTGATTTAATCTTTAAAAAGGTATTTTCTGACAGTAGTGTACGCAGCGAAGAAGGTGTTTGGTTTCAAGACCGCCTGTCTCGTTTCACGTCAACCGAAGATGATCTTGAAAAAGCTTACTTTATCTTCCCTTATAATAAAGAGGAGATTTATGGGCTTTTTGATAACGATCACAAACTTTGGATTGGTGACTATTTTAAATCGGTCAAGCGCTTCCTTGTTGAGGCCAAGAATATGGCTCCAACCATTGAAGCTGGAACCTATTGCTATGAGAACGATCGTTGTTTCCCTATTGGTGACTCGGATCCCAACGATAATGCGATCGATCCCGTTATCAGCGAATTCCAGTTTGGCAAATTTGAGACCTTTGTTGGTGATATGAACAGAAACTTTAAATTCTATTACCGTTCCGACATCAACGCACACCTTAATGAGATTAAAGAAGTTGTGAATGACTAAAATTGATTGTTTAAAAACATTGAATCGAACGATATTGGCGGTAGTCCTGACTATAGGGGCTGTCGCTTGTACGGACAAGGACTTGCCACGCCACCAGAAGGTGGTCGATGAGGAATTAACCAACACTCGTGTTGAACCTCAATCCGAGCGCGACGACGTCGTTCCGCAATATGGACCCGATCATTTGCAGATTCAAGACCTGATTCAATCAGACTCTAGCGATAGCTGGATTTTAGCGCTAGAACGTCTAGAGTCTGCTTTGTTTGGACCAGGATCGAAAGATAAATCACAGTACGGTAGTCGACCCTATGCCGGTTACCTGAGTTTGTACCGCGATTTGTTTTCGAAATTCAAAACCTCAAATGTTCAAATCTTTACAGACCAATTCGAAGAGTCCTTGGTCTTGTTTCGCGATCGATTCATAACTCCCTGTATCGATGAAAGTATAAACACTTGCACCTATTTGCGGGAGAGTCTTCCGCATGCCAGCTCACTGATCGATATCGTTATCTACTTTATTGAAAATGAAACTGACGCCGAGAAAAAACTAAAACTCATAGGCGTGGCCTATGAAGTTGGTAACCGTCGACAAAAAGACAGCTTGTCGCAACTTTACATTGAAACCTTTTTCTCTATGGTTGACCAGAATATGGATATTCCAGAAAAAGCTCGTCACTCGCACAATGTGATTGCAGCTTTTCAACTGATGGACTGGCAGAACCCTTCTGAATTTCAACAGCGTTATTTTGTTCGCATTGCCCCTTGGCAGCAAGCGTCTGCAGATTCATCGTTAGTCGATCGCGACCTTAAAAATTTCCTAACTCCTTACATTTCAATCTATGCTAATGAAAACGCCGAAATTCGAGAAAGCTTTGACAGTTTTGCTAGAACCTATTGGCAACAATTGATCGACAGCAAGAAGGATCTTTCTGGTTATCCGGCATATCAAGATATTGATATCTCAAAGATGTTTGATATTGCTCCCTGGGAGTACCATGTCTTATTTTCAGTCTATTTCAAGGAAATGTCGATCACGCAGGCCAACTCACTGATCCGAAGTTTTCCAAACAAACAAGAGTCGCTTGATCGCCTTATTGATTATAGCAAAGTTCTTATTCGCTGGGATCTTGCTATAATGGCTGTTAATACCAATGAAAAAATCGCAAATTTTTATAATAGTCAGGCCACGAAGTCAGCTCAACATGTGAAGGCCTCGAAAGACTATGCCAATACTCTACGTCCCGATTGGGTTGAGTTTCACACCGGCCGTGTCGAAGCTTTACAAAATCTTCTGGAAGCCCAATCAACAGCGTTGTCTTCGCGGCAAATTAATGAAATTGCCGAATTTTTTAGTAGTATTGATCGCAACGTCATGAAAACAGTGATTTATCCTAATATGATGGCGTTCATGTACGAGATGGTCCGCTCCGAGTGGAAGGACAAGCTTCTGGGCGTTTTTGATGTCAATGCTGATTTGATTGTTGAATTGTTTTTTGCAGGAGCCTATCGCGGATTGTGGTTTGATTTTTTAAAGTCAGAAGACGGACTTGGTGCAGGAGCACTAAAAAATAAAGTGAGTCTTTTTCGCCATGAAATAGTCGACAGTTTTTACTATTTTTTTGCAGGTAATGTTCATGAAGCCTACGGGTTTGATCCTGACGATTTCGTATTAACTTTGTTTAAAGACCTTGTCATTGAAAGAGAAATTCTGATTTCAACGGTGCAAGAGATGCAACGTGATCTCTATCACTCTCCGGACAGTTTATCCCGACGTTGGGCACGCTGGTGTGAAGGTGTAAAGACCAATCAGAAACAACCTGAGTTAATTCGTTATTTTGACCTTGATAAATATCTATTAGGCTACAGCAAGGACTTCTTTGAAGATCGTAAAATTTCAGATCGATTTTACACTAATTTTTTCTTTAATGACGAGTTTAGAAGTTCTCAGTTTGACTCGATCATGATCGATCAAGCCGATTTTACCCACACCACACCGTTGACGGTGACCGCTCGAATTCGACAAGAGGTGCTTCCAATAATGGGTTATTTTGGTCAGGTTGTGGGCGCTTATAAAAAACTACAACGTCAAAACCCAGGATTCTCAAGAGCGAATCTGCAGTCGACTGAGCGATACTTCGAAACAGTTGAGAGTCGAGTTCGTTCTTATCTTGGTCAGCAGGCTTATTACGGAAAGATTTTTGATGATTGTATGTATGTATCAGTCAATGAATCAAGACGTCGCGCCAAAGCTATAGTACTCAGTGAAAAACAGTACTTTATGAACGCAGTGCATCCCCTATTGAAAGCCGTTTATCAATCAGAGCTCACCGTCGACGAGGCCAATGATATTCTATTTGAAGTCAATGGTCGCAGTCCTCACTACGATTCACGCATCGTGAAGTCCGAAAGTGGTGATCAGGTTTTCTATAAATTCACTAAGCAAAGTTACATGAATCGAGTGCGACGATATTTAACAACCGGGTTAAGGTACACACAGAATGACGCAATTGACCTCGATATTGCGGCTGTTGTGGGTCGTAGTTTAACAATTCAGATGCCAATAGATGCTCTCAACAGTCCCGACTTTCCCTATCGTGAAGCACCAGACTCCGTGGTCCATTATCTTCCCGATATGACAGCCTCGGCGATGGCTCTAGAAGCTGTCGCCCAAGCCTCTGATCAGTTTAGCTTTTCTCCAAAACGAGAAATCTACACAGCCTGGGACAAAGAAGAGGTTATTCACTACACGACAAACGTTGAGAACCTCGAAAGCTATGAAAAAGGTCGGTTGGATCATTTGGTGCAAAGATACTTTTTCAACGGCTACAAGATTGCCAACTACGAAAAGTCAGAGTGCCAGCAGTTGAATCGGTCCCTGACCGAGGACTGTTTGATCGAAGAGAAGGTCGAGTTGAATGACCTGGCGCGAGCTATGCATCAAAGTTTTAATATGGTTGAGATTGATCAAGGCGAACAGACTTACCTTGAGGCCATTAAAGAAACCGATTTCCTTCATAAACAAAACATGGGAATTCAACTCTTGTTCGATACAGGTTTAGGCGAACGTCAAAGTAAGGCTTTCGCTGTAATGAATGAAACTGAAAAGCCGATTCCATTTAGCCGGTTAAAAGGGTTTTTAGATTTGCCTTTAGAAATGGTTACGGCGCCTTATTTGGGACGTAATTTTATAAATGATTATTATGTTTCTCTTAACACTCATGCCAGCTCTCGAAACCTGGTGCGCCCGGCTGTGTCGACGTCCTATGATCGCGATGGTGACTTTTGGAAAACCTATTTTTTTAGAGCTCAGGAGTTTTTTGAAGCCAGAACACGACGTGGACTTTTTCTTTTTAAGTTTGATAAGGAAATTTTGGACCAGCAGTTTGTGCAGGCCAAAAAAGATTTAAATCTTCAGTTGGATGGTGCCAATGCGCTTTACGACAATGCGGAAGCCTTATTTCTTAACTATTATCCTGAAAACCCGGCTCAGATTAAAGTCAGTCTGCAGGATGATCTTTTTGAGTTTAAGCCTTTAACCCAAAGTGTTTACCAGTTTCAAAACGAAATGAATCAGTTTCAGATCAACACCGAACGGTTCTATCAGCGCCAACAGCAAAATTGGGACCCCTACTTTTTACAACAGTAAAACAAAGGGCAAAAAAATAGCTTAGGTGACCAGACTTCGTTGTTCAGCAACGCCCATGGAGATTAGAAAGGGATCTTCGGCCTGACGATTCTGAAAATCGGATTTGTTGGTTATTCCCAACCATTGATTTTCAATCAAGATCTGGCCGATACTTCCACCTAAGGAATTGCCGGGTCCAAGAAGAATCAAATGATCTGGGGCGAACTCTTTTAAAGCCACTTCAATGGATTTTGTAAAGTCGTAGGTTTCAGTCACTTGATGCCCTAAAGTGTAATCATAGAGTTCCTTGGAGTTGCTGGCATAGGTTGGCCAAATATGGCCGCGGCCATCAATCATCGGGATCGATGGATTGCCAAACTTTATTTTATACAAAGAGTGCTCGGCAATTTCAGAGATTTCTTTTAACAAGGGTGTGTGAAAAGCCCCGTGATTAACAAGCTGAAAAGGATAAGGCTCAATCTTCGGCAATTTTTCTAAGAGCAGGGCCACCCCTTTTTTGTTGCCCGCCAAAACCTTGTAGCCACCCAGGTGAATGGATGTGTAGACCTGGGCCTCTTGGTCGCTATTGATTTCCTTTAGCAAATCTTCGACTTGCTTTATTTTGACGGGATCAAGCTGCCAGTTCTCATCGATAACGGGGTATATAACCTGGCCGCCGATCAATTCTTTTTCCATCATTGATCCCATGGTTTGAATCAAATGGTAGGAGTCATAGGGATTCAGCGCGCCGGCAAAAGCTAACGTCAGGTACCAACCCATTGAGTTGCCAGCCACGGCCACCACCTCAATTTTCTCTTTGTCGATCTCAATGAAATCAGCTTTCGCACAGGCATAAATCAATGGCGAAGCATGTTCACCTTTGGTGTGTAATGACACTTTAAACTTATCAGCTGCGTCTAAATCACTGATCGAAGGATAATTTCTTTTGCTTCGCTCTTCATCAATCAGTTGCAGGTCTTGTTTGATGCTCGATCGGTTTTGTAAAGTGCCGAGATTTTCTTTCGTGTAAGAGCCTCGGCCCGGACAAATAACAACAGCGCGTTTTTTACTCATAACGTCCTCCAGCCAAGTCGACAACGGCTTTCACAATGGACTCGCGACTCGGTAATCCGGCCGTGGCCGCTGGCCCGAGCGGAATAAAGCAGTCGGCCGCACCGTGAATCTGGTAGCGGTTTTTGGGAGAGCGAATGGCCAACTGTGAAATCACTCCTTCAGCAAAAGATCCAGTTTGTCGACATTCTTCAACGAAGAGAACGCGCTTGTTGGTTCCAATAGCAGCAGCCAATTTGGCGTGATCAAGTGGTGCAATCCATTTTAAATCAATAACCAGTGTTTCGATGTTGTGCTTTTCCTTTAAAAGCCGCTGGGCTTGTCGGGATAAAAATGTCCCGTTGCCATAGGTGAGAATGACGATTTCAGAATCGGCCGGGCCGTGGGTGGACCACTCCCCGAGCGGAGCATCCTCTTCGGGGGGCGGGTAAGGAAAGGTCCAGGCCTTGTCGTTTTCTTCATGAAGATCACGGGTCATGTATAGAGCGATGGGCTCGATGAAAACACTGACTCGCCCTCTTTCATGGGCCTCTTTGACACAGGTCCTCAACATTCTTACCGCATCGGCACCATGGCTTGGCACGGCAATGATCAATCCCGGAATATCGCGGAACACCGCCAGTGAGTTATCGTTGTGAAAGTGACCTCCGAAACCTTTTTGATAAGCCAGTCCAGCAACCCGGATGACCATGGGGTTGGTATACTGGCCTTTGGAAAAAAAGCTTAGCGTGGCGGCTTCGCCGCGGATTTGGTCTTCGGCATTATGCACATAAGCTAAGAATTGGATTTCTGGTATCGGAATAAAATTATTATGGGCTAAGCCGATGGCTGTGCCCAAAATACTTTGTTCATCTAAAGGAGAATTGAACACCCGCCGCGAGCGAAAGCGTTTTTTTAAATTGTCGGTGACATGGTAAACGCCACCCTTCTCAGCCACATCCTCACCGAAGACTAAAGTGTTGGGGTACTGAAGCATCACATCGTTTAAACCCCAGTTGATGAGTTTAGCCATGTGTTGGGGGGTATTGAGTTTGCTGTATTCCTTTTCAAAAAGTTGCTCGCGAGACGCCTCATCACTTAGGGGTTGAGGGGGCTTGGGATCACTGCAGGCGGTGATCGATGCCGCCACATCGTCAATGTTTTCAAGAGGTCGGCGTAAAACCACTTGCTCGGAGACATGTTGAATCCGCTGCTTCACATGCTTATAAAGACTAAGGATCTCTTCACTGGATAAAATTTCATTTTCAATTAGCAAGCGGGCACTATGCAACAGTGGGTCCTGAGCCTCGGTGTTTTTAATAAAATCCATAGAGTGGTAGTTGGACTCGACATCGCTGCCGGCATGCCCCAGTAACCGCACTGTTTTCATACGCACAAAAACTGGTTTCTTGCGCGCTCTGGCGTATTGAGCAGCGTGGCGACAGGTTTGATAAACATCCACTAAATTCAAGCCATCACATTCCAGGTAGAGCAAACCGGGGCGACCAGAAAAGTTCTTCTTGATCCACTCATTGGGTGTTTTCACAGAAATACCCAGGCCATTGTCTTCGCAAAAATACACCAGTGGAAGTTTGATGTTCTGATAGGCCACCCAGCTGGCAGTGTTGATGGCCCCTAAGGCTGTGGAATGGTTGGCTGAGGCATCGCCAAAACTGCACAGGGCGACACTGTTATCCGGCCAACGACTGGCGATTTCTAAATCCTTGGCTTTGCCAATGGAAAGAGCGGCTCCTACGGCTTTGGGTAAATGTGAGGCAATCGTTGAAGTCTGAGGCGGAATACAGAGGTCCCAGCTTCCTAATACCTTATGGCGTCCTCCCGAAATGGGGTCGTCTTTTGATGCCATAAAGGAGAGCAAGAGGTCAAAAAGGGGGGTGGAGCCCATTTTTTGTTTGGCCCGTTGAATAAAAAAAGCCGCACTTCGATAGTGCAAGAAAGCAACATCGGTGTGGCGAAACGCTTTTGCAAAGGCGGCGTTTCCTTCGTGCCCGGAGCTACCGATCGTATAATAACAATGCCCCTCTTTTTTAAGTTCACGGGCTCGGAGGTCGAGGCAGCGGCTCATAACTTGGCTCTCAAACAGGTCAGTCAGCTCCTCAGGAGTCATAACCGCGTCGTGATAAGGGGTATTTGAACTGTTCTTGGGAAGTTCATGGCTTGCGACTCGACTCAGGAAGTTTCTATCAATCACCTCGGCTCGATTAAAAACGCTCATTTCACTCCTCTCCCCGATTGATATGATGCATAAGGGTCAATTGCTATTCTTACCGGGCATTTTCCCTTATCCTATAGGTCATAGCAATGCTAATTTAAATATTGGTGCTAGACTTTAAGCGAGAAAAGGAGATCAGCATGGCTGCCTATGAATCACTCAACTATATGGATTTTGATAGTCTACTGAGCGAAGAAGAATTAATGGTGCGCAACACTGTTCGTGAATTTGCCACAAAAGAAATTATACCGAAACTTCAAGAGGCCCATCGCGAAGAAAAATTTCCAATGGATTTGGTACCACGCTTTGCTGAGCTAGGTCTTTTAGGTTCAACAATCAAGGGTTACGACTGCCCGGGACTGGGAGATGTTTCCTACGGCTTATTGATGCAAGAGTTAGAGCGCGCCGATTCAGGTATTCGCTCTTTTTGTTCGGTGCAAGGCGCGTTGGTGATGTATCCGATTTACGCTTATGGTTCAGAAGAGCAAAAACAAAAATATCTTCCCAAGTTAGCAAAAGGTGAAATGATTGGCTGCTTTGGATTGACTGAACCCGATGCCGGTTCCAATCCGGGGGGCATGTTAACCACAGCTCAAAAAGTCGATGGTGGCTATAAATTAAATGGTAACAAAATGTGGATCACTAATGGTTGTGTCAGTGACATCGCTGTTGTTTGGGCGAAGCTCGATGGAAAAGTTCGCGGTTTTATTGTCGACACCAAAACCAAAGGTTTCAGCACCTCGACCATGAAAGGCAAGTTCTCTTTACGTGTCAGCACCACCAGTGAGCTACACATGGAAGATTGTGTGGTTCCTGAAGACGCGATTTTGCCAAACATCAAAGGTCTGAAAGGGCCTTTAAGTTGTTTAACTCAAGCTCGTTATGGAATCGCCTGGGGTGTTTTAGGTGCGGCCAATACTTGCTACCATGAAGCTCTTCACTATTCTAAGGAGCGTACAATTTTCACCAAGCCGTTGGCTGGTTATCAGTTGGCTCAGGCCAAATTAGTCAAAATGGTGCAAGAGATCACCAAGGGGCAACTGCTGGCTCTGCAATTGGGTCGCTTAAAAGAGGCTGGTAAAATGCAGCCCCATCATGTGTCACTGGCAAAAATGAACAATTGTCGCATGGCTTTGGATGTGGCCCGCGACGCTCGCGATATGCTGGGTGGAAACGGAATTATTGATGAGTATCCGGTGATCCGCCATATGCTCAACTTAGAAACAGTTAACACCTACGAAGGCACTGAAGATATTCATCGCTTGGTGGTCGGTCTTGAAGTCACTGGTATTGAGGCCATCCGCTAAAGGCAGGGAGTCTTTCAAGGGGTCGGCGTGAAACGCTCGGCCTTTCTTTCCTGGTGAAAACTTTTAAAGTCGAAGGCTGGCCCGACTGTCTTCGCTGCAGTAGTAGTTCGAAGGCAACTGGGCCTCGGTGTTACCGTAAGTGAAAAATAAAACGCCACCCTGGCGATGCTCGTTTGGATAATGGCTGCCGCCACCACCGCGAATTTTTCCAATGATTTGGTTCACCCAATCGTAATCGACCATAAAACAGCCGCTGCTCATTCGAGACACGCCCTGCTCAGAACCTTGCTCTTTGATATAAGAATTGCCGTGTAGAACCACCGCTCGATCACAAGCATTGTCGTTAAGACCTTTGTTGATGCCATGAACGATGAGAGAAAATTTGTCACCCTTCGGTCCGACCCATCGACCTTGATAGATATGTCCACTGATATAAAACCCAGAAGAGGACGCATTCGAGCCGTAAACATTGCTGTAGTAATCAATCTCTTCAATGGTGTTTTGATTGATAGCCTTGACCGTATTGTTGTAGCTGGCCTGGTAGCGACCATGGCTTACATAGTATTTTTCAACGTAAGGTGGCTGAGGATCTTCCAGATCGATAATGAAAAGTCGGCGTTGCGAAGACGGCTGGGTGTAATCAACAATCACAACATGCTTTGTGCTATTGATGTTAACAGCCGTGCTGTTTCCAGCCATGTTATTACAGCGCTCTGACATCTGCGCTGTTTTCAAACGAAACGACGCCTGGCCGTAGTTATGAAGGAAACACTTGAGGTGGGTTAGGGCTTTGCCTGAACCTCCGGCTTTGAGAAAGGCTCGCTCCACAGGTTGAGAGATGTTAAAAGCCAAGGCCTGAACCGCGACTCCAAAAACAATGATAAAAAGACCCCAAGCTTTCATCAATCACCCCCATAGATCTATTGTCTTACGATGCCGGGTGATTTTGAAGCAGCTGCTTAAAGACTGTGCAAACGTCGTAAGACTATTGAAGGTGTCGATCGAAATACTTTTGCACCCACGGGCGTGCCTCGCGGTTGACTATTTCGATGGAAAGGCGATGTTGGCCATCCATGGTCGAGATTCGAATGTCTGAGCCTTTTCTTTTAAAGGCGCAAAGATGGGCTAAGCGCTCTAAATTGCGTTTACTGATCTTATCCGACGGCACATTGATCATGATTGAAGGACCGCCTTTTTTGGCGTGAATTTCGTAGGCTTGATTAAGGATTTTATTGGTGGGGATAAAGGTCCGTGATCCATTTTTTGTGAGAACCAAAATATTGAAGGCCCCTATGGCCGCAATCTCGCCTTCAACATCTCCCATGGTAATGTAGTCACCGACTCGCAGATCACCGCGCACAGTGATCATCAGGGCGGCTAAAATCGATTTCATAGGATCGATCAAGGAGTAACCAAGAACAATGCTAAATATGACGAAAAATAACAGAGACACAAATAAAGAGTCCTGAGAAACATTGGTCAGGCCATATAAAAAAATCAAACCCGGCAAAACAAAGGTGGCGATGTTTAAAACTTGATAGGTCAGAGTGCTTTTTTCAAGGGCTCCGGTATTTCCCATGGTCTGTAAAAATTTACGAGTGACATAATAAGCCAGAGTCGCCAAAGCGATAAAAAGACCAATCTGCAAGAAAGACACCACTTGCATGGACAATTCTGGCAAATCAATAGGGAGAGCACTAGACGCGTAAGTTGTTGAATCCTTCATTCAGGACGCCCTCCTTTTTTAGTTCTGTACCCACAGGCATCACCAGTGGATTGGGGATTTCAAAAACACTGCGATCAATACCTTTGGTTTCAATCAAACCACAGTGTTCAAGGTATTGGGTTTCATTGTCGACAATCGAGTAAGAAACTCCCAAGTTTTGGCTCATCTGCTGAACACTCAGTGAATGGAAACTGTAAAGTTCATGGAGAATGTATTTTTGAAGAACTGAGAACTCATGGATCATCGGTAAGCCTCGGTCGATGGATCGGTTCAGAGACAGTTTAATTTTTTTGCCGTCAGAATCCTCAAGACTCAACAACCAAAGGTAGATAAGGTGTCGAAGATGCCCTCCCGAGCGCTCATAAAGGACGCGGAAGAACATTTCGTCTTCTGAAGAGAAGCCGACTTTCATGGCTAAATCACTCATCAAAGTTCTCGGGTATTCAATCTCCAAACCACTGAGACGATGGCGACCAAGGATAATCTCTTTTGAAGTTTCTAAGTTGATCTCGTTAAGGTCGATAAGTTTGTTAAACAGGCTCCGAATTTTAAAGGCTCGGTCCAACGGGTCGAGATTGAAGCTGGTGATCGACAGAATCCAGTGAGCCTCATGGGGTGATTGTTTGATGATGTCAAACAGGCGCTCAAAACGCTCCAGGTTATTTTTACTGAGCATTTGATCGACGTTATCCATAACGATAGTGGCACCATTCTTACGAAGGGCGGCCAATATCGAAGCATTGTTGTTCTTGCATCCCAAGGCACGGGTCAATTCATTCAAAGGACCACTCTGTGACTCGCCGTCGATTCGTATCAAGCGTGTGTTTTGAATTTCCATTTGGGCGACATTGATCAGCGACGACTTACCGATGCCACGATCACCGATAACCAATATTTTTTGGCTTTCTGTAAAACCCTGGTCACGGGTGAAAGGCTCAAAGTGGCGCCAGCGATCGCGATGGGCGACAAAGAAACGTCGGTCTTGAATCGGATCGAGACTGAAAAGTCGAAAGTAAACTCGCGGCAATTTTTTAAGTTCACGGTCAAAGGAGTAGGTCTCCTTGATGAACTGTCGAATGGTGGTGGTATCCAATGTTTTCGATTGAATTTTATTACTGATGGCGCGATCCACCTCGCGTTCGGTCTGCTGAATACCAAGCTTTTTGATTTTTTGATAAGCGTTGTCTATTTTGTCGTCAACGTCCTGTTTCAGTTGTCGCCCCTTCTGTACCATGTTGTACAGGCGTTGGCGGAACTGGTTTTTGGCGGTGTTAACAACCGAGAAGCGTTCAATCCCTAGTCGAACCTCACCTTGAACTTCCTCTAAAAGCTTTTCAGTGGCAATACTGGAAGAGTCGATGTAGCTGACTAAACCTTCGTAGATCTCGTTGATCTTTTCTCGCTCCGAGGTGATTGAGGTTAAAAGGCTGTCGGTCAGCTCTTTCGGATTTAATTCGGACTCACCTGCGATCTGCGATTCCAGACTGTAATGAATAATTGAAAACGCCTGTTCCATCTCAAGGAGGAGCG